>DASYQR010000033.1:0-5274 GCA_036005325.1 Nitrospirales bacterium
CCCGATCTCTACGCGACCATCCCGCGCCGTCGCGGCCGGCACGACGGTCGCCTCGCTCGCGAACAAATCATAGCCGGCGGCGCCTTCCGAGGCTTTCACCGGCAGCTTCGCCTGAGGAGACAGCCTGGTGATCTTCACGGACGGTGGAGCGTGGCGATGCCCTGTTGGGTGGCGACCACAACAAGATCGGCGCGCCCGACGAAGAGCCCCGTGCTGACGATGCCGGGCGTCTTCTCCAGATCGGTCTCCAGCCGTACCGGATCGTCGATCTTCGGGAACCAGAGGTCCAGAATGAGATGGCCCGCTTCTGTGGTAAAGAGCGCGCCTTCCTGCATGCGCGGCACTACCCGGCAGCCGAACTTCTCCAGTTTCTTGGCCACCATACGCCAGCCGAAATGCACGACTTCCACGGGGAGCGGGAACGATCCACCCAACACGGGAACCCGCTTCGCCTCATCCACGATCACCACGAACCGGGCCGCCGCCGACGCGACGATCTTCTCTTTCAGGAGCGCCCCGCCACCGCCTTTGATGAGGTTCAACTGCGGATCTACTTGATCCGCACCGTCCAGCGCTATATCAATGGCCCATTCGGCGTCGTCGGCCAACAATGGGATTCCAGCATGCATCGCCAACTGCGCCGTCTCCAGCGAGGTCGGGACGCCCCGGATGCGGAGACCGCCTTTGACCCGCGCCGCCAGCTTGGCGATGACGTGACGGACCGTCGAGCCGGTGCCCAACCCGACGACTTGTCCGTCCTGGACATACTTCACGGCCGCCTCGGCGGCCATCTTCTTCAGCGCGTCCTGGTCCATCATCGCTTTTTTTTGCCCGACGCGGCGCGCGGCGCTTTCTTGAACGACACCGTCTCCGCCCACGCCCGGAGCAGTTCGGCCACGCTCCAGGCCTGCGCGATGCACCCACGCGGTGTGAACGGCGGGTCGCCGTCGAAGATTTCGCTCAGGTTCCCGAGTGCGCGCGCCTCCAACTGCCTGGCCATCGGCTCCAGGAACGACCGAGCGAGGACGGGGTCTTGATAGACTTTGAGATGCGCCGTCACGAACGGGCCGAGCAGCCATCCCCACACCGTCCCCTGGTGATAGGCCCCGTCCCGACTGCGCTGGTTTCCGCCGTACCGTCCGACATACTGTGGGTGGTCCGGTGAAAGGCTACGAAGCCCGTGCGACGTCAGGAGATGTTTCGCGCACACGTCCACGACGGCCTTTTGCTGATCGAACTCGAGCGGGCTCGCGGGCAGCGAGACCGCAAAGATCTGGTTGGGCCGCAACGACGCATCGTCGCCGTCAGGTCCATCCAGCACGTCATAGCAATAGCCCAGTGTGTCGTTCCAGTACCGCGAGAACCCGGCGGCGGCGCGCTCGGCCAGGTCGTCATATTCGTAGGCGGGCTTCTTCGCGATCCGCGCCAAGGCCGCCATCGTCCGCAGCGCATTGTACCAGAGAGCATTGACCTCCACCGGTTTGCCGATGCGCGGCGTCACGACCCAGCCTCCGACTTTCGCGTCCATCCAGGTAAGCTGCACGCCTTCTTCGCCGGCCTGCAGGAGTCCATCGGCGTGATCCAGCCGGATCCCGTACCGCGTCCCGCGTCGGTGCCAGTCCACGATCTCGGCCAGCACGGGAAACAGTTCCCGCACAAACCGATCGTCACCCGTCGCCGCATGATAAGCGCGGACTGCCTCCACATACCAAAGCGTGGCATCCACGGTATTGTATTCGGGCGTCTCGCCGGCGTCGGGAAAGCGATTGGGGAGCATCCCCCGATCCACGAATCGCGCGAACGTTGACAGGATCTTCTGGGCGATGGCGGGACGCCCCGTCATGAGGGTGAGCCCCGGCAGCGAGATCATCGTATCGCGGCCCCAATCTCCAAACCAATGATAGCCAGCAATCACCGACTGGCCGTCTGGGTCCTCCATGGAGGGCCGATCCACGATGAACTGATCGGCGGCCAGGATCGCCTGCTCGACCCAGGGCGGCGACTGTTTCGCCAGATGGGGATGGGCCTTGGCATAGGTGCCGGTGAGATCCCGTTCATACTTTCTTCGCCGCGTCAGCGCCTTTATTCCGTCCAGCAAGGCGCCGCCGTCGGTGCTGAGGAAGACGGTGAGCGGCTTCCCCTCTTCGACCGTTGCCCGGATCGTCCCGGCATGCAAATGGTCCTCACGGTCCTCCAACCCGCGAGCCCGCTCGACGGGAAGATCAAAATCCCAGTGCCACTTATGCACCGTCTCGCTCTCTCCACGATCCGACAGAAGATGGTATGAGACCGCGCCGTCGTACGCGGTCACGGTGAGGCCATGGCGTACCTGCTCCACGCGCATCTGCCAGCCGTTCCCCCTGGTGCTGCCGTGGTAATCGCGATAGTTGACCAGAGCCCTGGCCGTAAGGGTGACCGGGCCGGAGCCGCGCGCCAGATCGTAGCGCACATAGGTGGTGTTGGCGCCCGCTTCCATCCAGATGCGCTTTTCCAGCAGGCCGTCCGCAAGAGCGTACGTCCAGACCGGCACGGTTCCTTCCAGCCTGAACCGTTCGAGAAACCGGTAGCCATGCGGAGCGATCGATCCGTCGTGCCAACGATTCGCGCCCAATTCGTACGTGCGCCCTCCGTAGACGGCGGCCTCATCCAGTTTGGCGACCAGGAGCGTGCGCCCGACGGGAGGCTTCAAGGCCGCCACGAGCAAGCCGTGATATCGGCGCGTGAGCAGACCGGCGACCGTGCCGGACGCGTACCCGCCAAGTCCGTTGGTCACCAGCCATTCGCGGGCCTCGGCCTGGCTCAGGTCGCCGCAGATATCGCGTCCGAAATCGATGAAGGGTTCCAAATTTATTTCTGGCTCAGCGTGCGGATGTACGCGACGAGATCGCGCATCTCGCGCTCATCAATTTCGCTCATCCAACCTGGCATGGCCGTGCCAGGACGGCCGAACTTGATGGTCTCCAGCAGTTCCGCATCCTCTTTGGCTTGGGTCTTGGCCGAGGTCAGGTCCGCCGGCTTCGGATCAAGCTTGGCGGCCGCTACTCCATCGCCCTGGCCGGCGACCCCATGACAGTTGATGCAGTTCTGCTTATAAACCCGTTCGCCCGCTTCGAGATCGGCTTTCGGCAGTCTGGCGCGCTGGCTTTCCACCTGGCCGATCCAGAACGTGGCGCTCGCCATGCCGATGATCGCCATCATTCCGACTCGTCGCAGCACACGATCACCTCACGGCCGGCAGACCTGCCAAACCGCCGCCAGTATCCTACATTCCCCCAGGGCATGCAACCCGGGTTTTCTCGAAGATTGCCAGCGCCGCCCGTCATTGCTACAATGCGGCCTGCGATGCAACCATTGGAGAACGCCTAACCGTGCAACTCCCGACATCCCTGCTGAAAACCTTCAACACCACGCTGAACGACTTGGGCGCCGAGATGGCGCTGGTCGCGCTCAAAGAGGACGGGTTCGGCCCGTACCAGTCCCCAGCGAACCGCGGCTTCTCGCCCCGCGAGGTGCAGGCGATTGTCAAAACGCTGTCGCATCCTGAAGTCGGATTCGACGCCGCCGGGAACGGCAGCTCGAAATCGAAAACGGTCCGCATCAGGATGACGGCCCCCTCGCACCGGTCTCTCCTCGGCATTCCTTTGCAAGTCTCCCGTCGGGTATGCGGTGCCTTGGTGATCGGACGGAAGGATATCACCACCTTCAGCGAGAAAGATCGGCGTCACCTGACGGAAACGGCTGAAGAACTCGAGGCCGCACTCGCCCAGGCGGGAATTCCCCTCTTGTGCCCCGCTCCATCGTCACCATCCGCGGCGCTCCCCCTGGTGATGGAAGACCTGGCGTTGGAACCGCTCATGGCCCAGATTGTGTCGATGATCCCCTACGATCGGGCGCTGCTGACGCGGTACGATCCTCAGACCAAGACACTGACGACGCTCCTGTCTCACACGCCCGGCCACTGCGAATGGCGGGAAGGGCAGACGCTCACGCTGGACGGATCCGCCGCGGGATGGGTCATCCGGCACAAAAAGCCGCGGATGGATCGCGATCTGGCCTCAACCCAGGGCCGGTTCCTGGACTACAAGGAACTGTACAAGGACAGGTTCAAGACGGCGCTGGGACTTCCCCTGCGAAAAGGACAGGACCTGATCGGCACCATCATCTTCGGATCCAAATCACCGGATGTCTACAACGCGGACATGGCGCGGGCTGCCGCCCCTCAGCTGGACCAACTGGCTTCGCTGCTTCCCGCGCTGGGGCCCCGATCGGCCGGCGCCATGCCCGTCGAGAGCGCCGTGGCTCTGAGCGGCGATGAGAGTGTTGGCGCCATGGGAACGCATGATGCCGACGAGGCGCGCGAACTCCTGATCCGCCACGCACGGCAGACGGCGATCCGCGAAGTGACGACGTTCCTCGAGCAGGAAATCCAGCGGCCGCTGACAAAGACCCGCCTGGAAATCGAGGACATGGTGCGGGGACACCCCCCCCGGGAGGACGATGATATTCTTCAACGGGTCGAGAAGGCCTCCCTAGAGCTGACGCGAATCGAGGCCATTCTCAATGAGGTCCTCGACTTTGCCAAGCCGTTGGACCTGCACCCGCGCATGGTCCGGATCCCTGAGGTCCTTGAGAGCGCGCTCGCGGTCATCACCGACGACCTGGAGAAGAACGCCATCTCGGTGACCAAACAGTTCTCCAACGCTCTCCCGCCCATCAAGGCGGACGAGGGCAAGCTCCAACAAGTATTCCTGAGCATACTCAAGAATGCCTTGGAGGCCATGACCCCCCACGGCCACATCCACCTCCAAGCACTGCCTCACAAAGGCGCGCGTGGGCGGCATGAGGTCGCCATCACAATTCAAAACGACGGCGCCCCGATCCCCACCGAGCATATCGGCAAGATTTTTGAGCCGGGGTTCACCACAAAGGCGGCCGGCACCGGCCTCGGTCTGGCCTCCGTCAAGAAAATCATCGAGGAGCACCGTGGACAGATCTCGATCGCCAGCGGCCCTGAGCAGGAGACGGCGGTGATCATCAGGCTCCCGGCGCATGGAACGGCGCGCCACGGCGGCCGAAACCGCCGGCGCCGCCGCCCCGCCTGACCTCTTGACAGGCCTTGCCGGATCAGGTATCGTCCCGTCCTGATTCGGTCGGTCCCTGTCATAGAGTCATCATAATTTTGAAGACAGTTTTTAATAACGAGGGAGGGTTTGTTATGAAGCGTTCACTACTTGCAATTGCAGTGATTTCAGGCTTTATGTTCCTGGCCTCTTC
>DASYQR010000034.1:0-11275 GCA_036005325.1 Nitrospirales bacterium
TCATTTTGTTTTTATCTCTTGTACAGTGTCTGACAGCTAGCAGGAAATTTCTCAGGCACATTTAATAACTACTCTCCCTCCTGACTCTTAATCGGCCCGGACTCCTATCACTCCCCATCCGTAAAGTCATGCAGGAGGAAATAGAGGTGGCCAGCGCGCGAATCTAAAAAGATACAGATAGGTGAGACGACCCTTCGGCAGGCTCAGGGTGACCGGAATTTTCTCGGCGGACGGCGCCGCGTGGGCGCCCGGATGCAGCGGCGCATTCGTAAGGGCACGGCGCGCCGTGCCCCTACACGGCAACAGACAGGACCCACAAAGAAGAGGGCGGGATGAATCCCGCCCCTACATTCGGATCGGAGGGCGTACGGCCGTACGCCCCTACGAAGAGCCCCCTCACCCTGCCCTCTCCCTCCAGGGGCGAGGGATGATTACGATTCCGGTCTGACTTCGATGTTCAGGAGTTTGATTTTGCGGTGCAGGTGGGAGCGCTCGACTTTGAGGTCGTCGGCGGTTTTGGAGACGTTCCACCCGTGCTCGCGCAGCTTGCGCCCGATGTACTCGCGCTCGAACGCCGCCCGCGCGTCGCGCAAGGACGCGTAGTCGAACGCGGAGGGCACTTCCGGAGAACGGATTTCGCCGGACTGGCGCACGAGCGGCGCCACGTCGGCCTCCTGGATCTCGGCGCCGCGCGCCATGATCACCACCCGCTCGACGAGGTTGCGCAGCTCCCGGACATTTCCTGGCCAGTCGTGCCGCGCCAACACTTCCAGGGCCTCCGGCGTGAACGTGCGCGGGCGCAGCCCCTGCTCCTCCATATTGGTCTGCATGAAATGCTCCACCAGCAGAGGAATGTCCTCCCGCCGCTCGCGCAGCGGCGGCGCGTCGATCTGCAGGACCGCCAGCCGGAAGTAGAGGTCCTCACGAAACGTGTTCTTGCGGATTTCCTCCACAAGATTTTTGTTGGACGCCGCGATGACCCGCACGTCCACCTTGATCAGCTTGGTCCCGCCCACCCGTTGAAACCGCTGCTCCTGCAACACCCGCAGCACTTTGGCCTGCGTGGCGAGACTCATGTCCCCCACCTCGTCCAGGAACAGCGTCCCCCCGTCCGCCAGCTCGAACTGGCCACGCCGCGTGGACGACGCCCCCGTGAAGGACCCCCGTTCATGCCCGAACAGCTCGCTCTCGATCAACGTCTCGGGGATGGCGGCGCAATTGACTTCGATGAAGGGCTGCTCGGCGCGGGGGCTTTGCAGGTGAATCGCGCGGGCCACCAGCTCCTTGCCCGTCCCGTTCTCGCCGGAGATCAGCACGCGACTGGGGGCCGGGCCGGCCATCGCGATCTGGTGGCGGAGTTCGTTCATGATCACGCTCTCGCCCACCATCTTCACCCGGCGGGCCACCTGCTCCTTGAGGGACCGGTTCTCCTGCTCCAGATTGCGCTCGTGCAGGGCATGCTTGATGAGAATCGTGATCTTCTCGAGGGAGAGCGGCTTTTCGATGTAGTCATAGGCCCCGAGCTTGATGGCCTTGACCGCCGATTCGATGGACCCGTGCCCGGACATCATGACGACCAGCAGGCGCGGGTTGGTCTGCAGCGCGCGCCGGAGGGTCTCGATGCCGTCGAGATCGGGCATCCAGATGTCGAGGAGGACCAGATCGGGAGGGGCGTCCGCGCGGAGAAGCCTGAGGGCTTCCTGGCCGTCCTTGGCCAGGGAGATCTCGTAGCCCTCATCTTGGAGAATACTGGAGAGCGTATCCAGAATCGCCGGCTCGTCGTCGACGATCAGAATGTGGTTGGGCATCGTCCCCGAGCCGATCACACCGGCAGCTCGATCGTGAAGATCGCCCCTTTCGGGGCACGGTTGGCCGCGCGGATGCGGCCGTTGTGGTCCAAAATGATGCGGTGCACGATGGCCAGCCCGAGGCCGGTGCCCGTCTTCCGCTTCGAGAAGTAGGGCAGGAATAGCTTATCCTGGTCTCCGGGCTGGATGCCAACACCCTCATCGGCCACCTCGATGACGACCAGGCCATCCCTGGCCTCATGGCGGGTGGTCACCCAGAGACAGCCCTTGCCGTTCATCGCGTGGATGGCGTTGTCGAACAGGTTGACGAAGACCCGCCTGAGCTGCTCACGGTCCATCATGATCGGGGGTAGCGGCTCATCGAGGCGGGTCACGAACTCGATGTCGCGATGCGCCCCCTTGTAGAGCGTGATCACCTCATGGAGCACGTCGTGCGGCGATTGGCGCGCAAGGACCGGCAGCGGCATCCGTGCGAACTTCGAGAACTCGTCCACCAACCGCTTGAGGCCGCTCACCTCTTTGACGATCGTCTGCGTCGACTGGTCCACGATGTCGTTGAAGTCCGGCGCTCCTTCGAAGAATTTCTTGCGCAGGCGCTCGGCGGAAAGCTGGATCGGCGTGAGCGGATTTTTGATCTCATGCGCGATCCGCTGCGCCACTTCCTGCCAGGCGGCGGCCTTCTGCGCCTTGATCAGGGCCGAGAGGTCCTCGAAGACCACCACGGCGCCGAGGCTTTGCCCCCGGTCGTCCCGCAGTCTCGAGCCGTTCAACCCCAGCACCAGCACGCCCCCTCCGACCTCGGCATCCCCCTCCCATGTGAGCGCTTCGCGCTCGCCGTTGCGAATCCGCTCGACCAGGTCCGTAAACATCTCCAGCCCCATCGGCTTGAAGACGTCATTCAGGAGCACCCCGCGGATCTTCTCGCCTTTCAGTCCAAGAATGCGCTCGGCCGAATGATTGAACGTCGTGATGCGCCCCACCGCGTCCACGGAGACCACGCCGCTGCCGATGTTGTCCAGGACCGTCTCCGTGTAGGCCCGCCGGCGTTCCAGTTCGAGGTTGGACTGCTGGAGCGACGTATTCGCCTGTTCCAGTTGAAGCTTGCTGGCCTGGAGGTCCTTGGTCATCCGGTTGAAGGAGTCCACCAGCACGCCGATTTCATCGGTCGCCCTGACGTTGATCCGGAAACTCAGGTCTCCCGCCGCGATGGCCTTGGTGCCTTCCGCCAGCCGCTGGATCGGCACGGTAATCCCCTTGGCGATCTGGAAGCCGAACCACGTCCCCGACAGGATGATCACCAGCGCGATCCCCAACACCAGCGAGATGTACTGCGCCTTGATGGGGTCCCGGAAGGCCATGGCCTCTTTGAAGTTCCGGTAGGACTGGCTGACCCGATCCATTTTCTTCACCAGGGCCTCCGGCAGGTACGTGTCGACCACGACAACGCCGGCCACCTGCGACGGGTCCAAGGCCGACGGGATCGTGACGGCGGCGCGGATCAGATCGCCGGTTTCGATGAACTGAAAGGTTTTGACCTCCCCTTGGGCCAGGGCGTTCTCCACCAGCCGGTCTTCAGGCGCGTTCAGATCCGAGAGAGGAATGTTCGGGTCCACAGAACGGGTCAGGAGCTGCTTCGTGGCCGAATAGACCTCGACGCCGCTGACCCCATACTCCATGCGCTTGCGCTGCATGGCCACTTCCAGGGTCTCCTGCAGCGCCTCCGCCAGCAATTCGTCGGCATAAATTTCCCGGCTGATCGCCCGCGCGGCATTCACCGTCACCGCCTCGTGGCCCCTCCGGTGGGCTTGCGCCACATCCTGCGAATCCTTGAGCGCGTGCTCCACCTCCTGCCCGAACCAGTTGTCGATGCTCTTGGACAACAGCCCGCTGGCCAGCCCCACGAGCAGGAGCGACGGAATCAGGGTAAAGCCCACGAAGGCGGCGATCAGCTTGGTGCGGAAGCCCGAGCCCAGCAGGCGCTGGCGGCGCTCGAAGTAGGCTTTGACCAGGTTGCGGGACAGCAGCAAGATCAAGACCACCAGTAGAATGACGTCCACGTTCAGCAGCGCCAGCATCAGGATGTTGCTGGGAACAAACTGCGTGGGCTGGGACTCACCCGAGAAGTAGAGGGTCAGCAAGATCATCGGGATCAGGAAGGCCAGGACGATCAGGACGGGACGCAGGTGATGCGGGGAACGGTCGCCGTCCGGCTTGGGACGCGCTGCCGGCTCGCGAACCGGCGTTGCGGAAGAAGGCTTCACGGATGACATCTTAACCGCCGGCCTCCCGGGAATCAATGATTCGGCGCATCCAGGCCGCCTGGAAGTCGGCATAGGGAACGCCCACCGTCTTGTGGAACGCCGCGGCGAAGTCCCTGGATGACCCCAATCGCACCAGCAGCGCGCGGACCGACCGCGCCCCATGACGGCTCACCAAATAGTCGACCGCCGCCGCGCTCTCGGCGTAGGCAAGTTGGATGTGAGCAGACGGCAGGTTCAGAAAAGACCCGTGCAGCTCGTCGAGGGGAATCAGCCGGTCGGCCGCCCGTGCCAGCTTCCATTCACGCTCCGTGCCGCGGCCTTCATTGGCGACGGCCAGTCCTTCGCTGAGCCAGGTCGGCGCATGGCCGCGCGTCAGGGCGTGCACGGCGGCGTGCGTGTACTCGTGCCGGAGGGTTTTGTCCAGGCTCGCTTCGTGCAACGCCGCCCATGAGACCGCCAGCCTGATCTGCCCGTCGAACAGCCCCTGGGCCCATTGCGGGACCGATGCATGCACCGGAAATTCTCCATCCGTGTACAGCATGACCGGCACCCGGCTCTCGGGAACCGTCCCAAGCTTCCGTCCGACATCGCGATAGGCGGATTCCAACCGCTCAAGGAGCGCCCACACGAGGGCCGGATCTTCCCGTCCTTCACACCGCACGGTGAAATGACGGCTCTCAAATTTCCGGAACTGCAGGGCTGGATCGGCGCCGTCGGCCGTCGCCGCGACCGCGAGCAGGACCGCCAGGAGGAACAAAGGGCGTCGTTTGGCCACCCGGTCTCCCTTCAGGATTTTTCGGCGCTGGCTTTCTCGACGAACTTGATGCGGAGGGTGTATAGCATCTCTTCAAGGAGGGTCGCTTCATCCGTCGTGAGATTACCCTTGGTCTTGGCTTCCAACATCGTCAGGATGTCGATGATTTCCTGGGCGTGGGTGAGATTGGGCGGCTGGCCGGCGGCGCCTTCGCCGACAGGCTCCCCCAGGAACATCAGGGCGGACGTTCCCATCGAATAGACAAAGGAGAGAAAGTTGACGGGCGGGACGGGCTGCCCCTGAGCCTGCTGGGCACGTTCAGCCTGTTTGGCCTGCTCGGGCTGTGGTCGCGTCGCCTCCGCCTTGCCCTCCGGCTCGTCTCCCACGCCCCGACGATCCCGAATCGTAAAACCTTTTCCTTCCTCCGCCATAGCTCCAACCCCCCCAAGTGCCTCCAAAATAACACACCAGGGCGGATGAGAGCAATTTTGCCCGTCGGCAGGGCGTCCATCCTTAGTTGATCGCTTTTTTGAAGACGATGTCGCCGTAGTAGGCGGTGGCCGATTCGCCGGTGTTGTCCGTGTCGGTCATGATGGCGACGCCGGAGATCATCGGCGGCTCTTCCCCAAAGGCCTTCTTGTAGTCCTCGTAGACGTTGCGCTCTTCGCTCGCCCACTGATTCAGGCGATCTGCGCCGCTCTCCACGACGATCATCTTGGCCTGATCCGTGAATGGATTGGGCACCACCGTGCCCTTCGGCGCCTTGCTTTCCCAGATGTAATTGAGGGCGCCGAGCGGCGGATATTGCCCATAGAGCAAGCGAACCGCTTCGTACTGCGCTTTCTTGAAGAAGCTCACTTTGGAGGCATCATACTCGAACGTGATGTAGAGCCTGGCGGGGTAATCATCGCCCTCCTTTTTTGCCACGTCCCCTTTCTTGAGCACGTTTGTGACCTTCCACCGCCATTGCACTATCGGATACTCCTTGAGGTTGATCTTGACCTCCCGCGTCAGGCCGGACGCCGACGCCGCACTGACTGCCTTGACGACGGTGGACTCTCCGTCTTTTACGAGCGAGTAGATCGTGTGCTTTTCGACCTTCTTGAAAGTCAACGGCTTCCATCCGTCCGGCAGAGCGCTCCCCTCTGCCGCCGCGGAGAACTTGCCGACTTCGAGAATGGGGGGCGAGTCAGCGTAACTGACCGATACGACAGCGAGGACAAGAAGAACGCGGATGCCAGCCAGGCTCATGATTGTTTGCGGGCGAATTTCCGGTAGAAAATGGGCACGAGCGCCAGCAGGCCCAGCAGGGCAAAGGCCCCCAGGACGCGCGGCGATGCGATCTCGCTCAGTGAATTAATCGTCCCGAGTTGGCGCCCCGCATTGGCGTAGACGAAGCTGCCAGGAATGATGCCGATGGCCGTGGCCAGGACATAGATGCCCAGCCGGATGCGGGTCAATCCCGACACCAGGTTGACCAAAAAGAAAGGAAAGAGGGGTATCAGGCGGAGCGTCATCAGGTAGCTGAAGGCGTTCTTGGCGAATCCCTCCTGGATGGGTCCCAGACGCTCGCCGAACTTCCGCTCGACCCAATCGCGCAGGAGATAGCGCGACGCTAGGAATGCGAGCGTGGCCCCCGACGTCGCCGCGATATTCACATAGAGCGTGCCGACGAAGCTGCCGAAGAGAAAGCCTCCCGCCAACGTGAAAATGGCCGCCCCGGGCAGTGAGAACGCTGTCTGGAGACAGTAGAGCGCGATGAAGATCAGCACCGACGAGACATAGTGGGCATCGGTGTAAGCGAGAAGGTTGTCCCGGTTGGCCTTGAGGGCTTCCAGGGACAAATACTGTATGAGATCGAAATAGAAAAATGCGCCGACCGCCAGCGCGAAGAACGCGACGACGACGATCTTGCCGACCGGCGATGACGCGGGGCTCAATGATTAAGACTTTCTGGCGACCAGGACGGCGTCCATAAGACTCCAGATCACGATGGCCAGAGGCGCCAGCGAACGGAGGAGGAGTTGGAACAGATCTTCTGGAAAGATCTCGGAAGTATTCCCCTGCAGGATCGCCTGCAGGAGCCTGAGGAATCCGGCAGACACGCCCAGCAAGCCGTCTACGGCCATGAAGCCGAGCAAGAACCCCGCCCCTTTCCACCATTGTCGGTTGTAGAACTGCCCCAGCCCCGGGAACAGGCCCGAAAGGATGCCGGCCACCCATGGGCTTCGCACGCGCTTTGTCTCCATAACTTCCGGCCCTACTATCGCCGGCCGATGGACAGCCACTTCTCCATCACGGTCTTCACGAACGGCGTCAGCCTGGTCCGATTATAGGCATCGCCCAGCCGCTTGACCACCTCTGCCTGCGTCGGATATGGATGGATCGTCTTGGCGATCGCGCGCATTCCCAACTTGGTCGTCATCGCAAGCGTGATCTCGTTGATCACGTCGCCGGCATGCGCGGCCACGATCGTGGCGCCGAGAATCTGGTCCGTGCCCTTGCGCACGTGGACCCGCCCGAACCCCGCCTCCTCGCCGTCCAGGACCGCCCGATCCACCTCATCAAGTCTCCACGTGAAGGTCTGAATGGGGACGCCCTGGGCCTTGGCCTCCTCCTCGCGCAGCCCGACATGCGCCAGCTCCGGATCGGTGAAGGTGCACCAGGGAATCGTCAGCGCGCTGGCCTTCTGGCGTCCCCCAAAGAGGGCGTTGGCGATCAGGACCCGCGCCAGAGCATCGGCGGCGTGAGTGAACTTGTACCGCGAGCAGATGTCTCCGGCGGCGTAGATACGGGGATTGGTCGTCTGGAGTCGGTCATTCACCCTCACGCCGGTCTGGTCATATTCGACACCGACCGTTTTCAAGCCGAGCCTTTCCACGTTCGGCGTGCGGCCGACACCGACCAAGATTTCATCGACCGTGACGTCGTACTGTTCGCCGTGCGAATCGACCGTCAGCCGCTTGCCGCTATCCGTTTTAGCGACTCGCAAGTCCTTGCCACAACAGAGCAGCTTCACGCCATCGCGAAGCATGGACGCGTGGACGATTCCCGCCGCATCTCGGTCTTCGTTCGGCATGATGCCGTGCATCGCTTCGATGAGGTACACCTGGCTGCCGAACCGGGCAAACGCTTGCGCCAGCTCGCAGCCGATGGGACCCGCCCCGATCACCGCCAGACGCCGCGGCAACTCGGTCAACGTAAAAATCGTTTCGTTCGTGAAATAGCCGGCCTCTTTTAATCCGGGAGTGGGCGGAACAGAGGGCCGCGCTCCGGAACAGATCGCGGCCTTGGCAAACCGCAAGGTCTTGTCACCGACCGCAATAGTTTCCGACCCCGTGAAGCGACCTTCGCCGATGAAGACATCGACGCCCAGCTTGGCAAAACGGTGCGCGGAATCATTGGGGCTGATGCGCGCCCGCAGTTTTCGCATGCGCGCCATGGCGGCCGTGAAGTCGTACTGCACACCGTCAGGAACCCGCACCCCGAACTGCGCCGCATCGCGGACCTGCGCGCAGGCACGGGCGGCTCGAATCAGGGCCTTCGAGGGCACGCAGCCGACATTGAGACAATCGCCACCCATCAGGTGTTTCTCGATCAGCGCGACGCGAGCGCCCAGGCCGGCCGCGCCGGCGGCCGTCACCAGGCCTGCCGTGCCGGCGCCGATCACGACCAGGTTATACTTGCCGGCCGGCGTCGGGTTCACCCAGCCGGGCGGGTGGACATTGCGGACCAGTTCACGGTTGTATTCGTCGTCCGGAGAGACGAGAACCGGATCGGCCATGCCATGCGGTGCGCTCATGGAGCGCCATTTTCCAGGATGCGGGTGAAATAAGCAAGGCAGCGGAGTGCGCTCTCAGCGGTCGATAAACAACCCGCCGCCCTGGTCGAGGAAGACTCGCCCGTTGGCGCGCCCGCCCGAGCCTGCCCGATCGGATCGCGGCGCAATCACGTACTCGTCCTCCCCGCCCAGATCGAAGAAAGCGCTCATGCTGCTATGGGATGCCATCCCCATACCATTCGGCACGAGGTAGCGGTCCCGTCCCCCTTCTTCGATGAACAGACTCCAGGAGCGATGATCGGCTATGCCGAGTCCGCTCGAACGCCGGACATCGTAGCTATCATTGCCCGGGCCTGCGTCAATGCCCAGCATGACGCTCAGATCCCAGGCCGCGCCACCGTTGTAATGCGGGCCTGTCGAGGTATAGACGTCGCCGCCGCGGTAATCAATGAACAGTCCAACGCCAAAATGGGCGCCCGCGGCATGACCGTACCGGGCGGCGCTGTGCTCATCGTCGCCGTCCATGTCCAGCTTCAACCCAACGCCGAAGAAGTAGCCGCAGCCTTGCGAGAAGTTGGAGCTTCGGTAGCGGTCGTTGCCGGCAAGGTCAATGAGCACCCCCCACCCACCGGCCAGCCCGTACACTCGTTGCTCGGGATCCGTGGTATAGATGCGCTTACCCGATCCGGTCCCCAGACCGAAGCACTCGTACTGGAATAAGAGATCGCCGGGCTTGCCGTTGGGCGCATCTGTGGCGTTATAGTTGCTCGGGTACTTCTCGCCGCATTGATACTGGTCATCTCCGGCTACATCGAGGACCGCGCCGACACCCAACGGTCCGCCAAAGCCGATCGCATATCCGAAACTCGTGTAGGTGTCGTTGCCGGCCTGGTCCAACAGCAACCCCAGACCGCCCACCGCCGCGCCTTGCGTGAATTTGGCGCCGACGTACCGATCGTGACCGGCCGTATCGACAAGGATTCCCAAGCCAGCAAAGCCCGCGCCGCCAGAACCCTGGGACAGGTGATATGCGTCATCACCCGCGCGGTCGATGAGAAGTCCGACCCCCATCCGACCGGTTGCCAGGCCCAACGGCGAAGCGCGATAGGTGTCGTTGCCGGACAGGTCGATGACGACGCTGATGCCCTGCTCGACGTCTGCGGGGGCCGCGATCATGCCGCGATACGTGTCATCGCCACCCACATCAAGGACGAGAGCAAATCGCTGATCGAGGTCATAGGTGTTGGGGCCCGGCCCGCCGATCACGATCAGCCCGTACGGCGTCTGCCGAAGCACAAGCACCTCACCGGTAATCCCGGGCGGAGGCGATGGCACCAGGGAGGCTTGGGGCTGGGCTCTTTGAAATACCGCGCTCAGTCGTTGCAGCCATTCTTCGTCAGCCAAGCGCGCCAACACCTGCGCCGCCGCGATCAATGCGGAATAGTCCAGTTGCTCATTGACAAGCTGACAAAACCGCCGGTCGGCCTGGGCTTGCGGCATGGTTCGCTCACCCAGCCCCTCGACCTGGGGGATGAAGTGTTCAACGAGCGACGCCGCATGATCGAAGAGAAACCGCCGATCATCCCGACTGAGTTTACGCAACGCCTTCTCGCGCAACTGATGCGCCTGCTCCAGCACCGCGACAAGATAGGCGATGTGATCCTCTGGCTCGCTCGACGTCGGGATGGAAAGCGGCGTGAACAATTCAGGCGCACGGCCTGCTCCCGCTTCTAACGCGGCGATGAGAGCCGGAAGGCTCGCATTCCCTGCTCGGGCTGCCTCCGCGATCCGAAGCCCGTGGTGTTCGAGAGCCGTGAGGCCCGCCCATGGATTGGTCAGCGCTTGAAGGGCTATCCGCAGCTTGAAACTGACCGGAGAAGTTTCGGCACGGGCCAGCGCTTTGATGACGGCCGCCTGTTCTGCTCCTACATACCGCTCAAGGTCCCCTCGGACTTGCTCCTGGAGTCTGGCTACCACTGGTTGCGACAGGCTTGTAGGGGGCGGAACCTTGCTCCCGGAATCGGCAGGTCGGAATTGCTCCAAACTGCAACCGGAAACGGCACAAAGGAATACTCCGCCGGCAATAATGCCCAGGATTCTCACGGCGAACTCGTGGTCACGCCGTCCCCGCCAACGCTCTGATGCTTTTTGATCGAGAGTCGGTTATGCTGATTCGTATGTTCATTCTGGGTATGGTGATAGCGTTGAGTTTCGCTCAGTCTATCACGACACTTGCCGCCGGTTCTCCCCAAGAGACGGGCGGCGAAGCGACCTATATCGCCACCGACTATGCATTCAAAGGACCCGACCAGCTCACGGCGGGCTGGAAGACCATCACGCTTGTCAATCATGGGGAGGACCTGCATCAGATCCAGTTCATCAAATTGCCGGAAGGCAAGACCGCTGCGGACTTTCGGGCGGAGATGGCGGCCGATCCCACTCGCCTGCCGCGGTGGAGCCAGCGACGGAGCGGCCCGAACAGCGTCGTTCCCGGCGAGCAGGCGCTCGCCATCGTTCAGCTGGAACCCGGCGAGTACGTGCTGCTCTGCGGCATCCCGGACAAGCTCGGCATCCCGCACGTGGCGCACGGCATGCTGAAGCCCTTGCATGTCGCGGCGGCCCCCCCGCGTTCGACCGAGCCGCCGCCCGCCGTTCAGGCCATCACGCTGGC
>DASYQR010000035.1:0-27377 GCA_036005325.1 Nitrospirales bacterium
CCCCCTACCAGCGTCACCCGCTTGTCTGTGCAAGTTGACCGCCTGGAAAACCGTGTGCTACCTTGATCAATCCAGCATATGAGTGATCGGGTACTGGAAGAGATAGCGGCGCTGAAGGACGAAGACTGGGCGCTTCGGGAGGATGCGGCAACCCTGTTGGGCGAGTTCCGTGACCCCCGCGCGGTGGGTCCCCTCGTAGAGGCGCTCCATGACGAGGATCGAGCCGTCAGGGACGCCGCAACCGCGGCCCTGCGGAAGATCGGTGTGGCGGCGGTGCCGGCGCTGCTCGCGGCCTTGCAGGACCCCAACGGGAATGTGCAGGAACTGGCGGTCGCCGTCCTTAAGGACCTGCCTGACCCGCGTGCCGTTGAGCCGCTCATCGGATGTCTGACGAATAAGAATTGGATTGTCCGGATGCACGCTGCCAAGGGGCTGGGTCTTGCAGGAGGCGAACGAGCCGTCGCTCCCTTGATTCCGTTGCTCATGGATTCGGTCAAGGCAGTGCGGGTGGACGCCACTGAGGCCCTGGCCCTGATCGGGCGCCCGGCGCTGGCGTCCCTGCTGGCGGCGGTGCGGCATGAGGCGTGGATTCTGCGGCTGCATGCGTGCGAAGCGCTCGGGAAAATCGGGGCCGACGAAGCGGTCGACGCGTTATGCCAGGCCATGCTGAACGATCGGGATGCGGCCGTTCGGCAGGATGCCGCGAAGGCGCTCGGGGGAATCGGGAGCCCGCTGGCGGTGGAGGCGCTGACGGCAGCGCTTGCAGACCTGGACGTGCGGCCTTTCGCGGTGGAGGCCCTCGGCAAGCTCAAGGACCCGCGGGCTCTCGACACGCTGATTGATGTGGTGACCGGCAAGGGCCGCCCGGCCAATGTTCGTAAGGTCGCGGTGTGCGGGGCTGAGTCCGGCGAATTGGATATAGAAGAAATGGAAACCCAGATCTTTGCCATCGGCGGTCTCGCCGAGATCGGAGACGACCGGGCAATCGACCCGCTGATCCGGGCGCTGAAGGATACCAGGCTGAGGGCCGCGGCTGCGGCCGCCTTGGGCAAGATGGGTCTTCGGGTGGCGGCTCCCTTGCTGGCAGCCATGAAGACCGAGACGGACGCCAACATTCTTTTTCACGCACGGGCGATTATGTCGACAGTTGGGTGGCGTCCTACCGCGACGATGAAAGAAGGCATATAACATGGCAAACAAGCTTGCAGATTGGTTGGAAGCGCTGACTGACCCGGACGATGCGACGCGGGAGGAGGCAGCCCAGGCGCTGATCAAGCTGGCGGACCCCTCCGCGACGGACGCCCTTCTCGAGGCCTTACAGGATGAGTACTGGTCCGTCCGGATGTACACGGGTCACGCGTTGGCTCGGATCGGAGGGCCCAAAGTCATCGACGCCTTGGTCCCGATGCTGGGGGATTCCATTAAAGAATGCCGGGATGGCGCAGTGGATGATTTTGTGACCATCGGGGCGCCGGCTGTGGAGCGATTGGTATCCGCGCTTCGAGACGAGCGCTGGCGTGTGCGGGAGAGCGCGGCCAAGGCGCTGGGGCTGATCAAGGACACACGCGCGGTGGACGGGTTGATCGCCGCCTTGCGGGACCGGGACGGGTCGGTGCGCACGATCGCGGCGGAGGCGCTGGGGCGGCTCGGCGATCCGAAGGCCATCAAAGGCTTGATGGCCCTGTTCAAGGACAGCTCCAAGCTGGTGCGTGTGACCGCAACGATTGCCCTGATGCAGATCGGGGAGGCGACCGTCGAACCGTTGATGGAAGGGCTCAAGGATGAGAACTTCCAGGTTCGCCTGCATTCGGTGCAGGCGCTGGGCGGGATTACCAGCGACTATCCCACCGGCCGATCCTGGTTGAAGGATTCCCGGCCTGTCCATGGGCTGATCACGCTCTTGAAAGACAAGGACCGGGCGGTGCGTGAAGACGCCGCCATCGCGCTGGGCATGATCGGCGATCCCAGCGCCGTGCCGGCCCTCATCGAGGCCATGCAGGACGGCACCGTGAGGGTCCGGGCGATCATGGCGCTGGGGATGATTGCCGATCCCCGTTCCGTCGAGCCCCTGATCCGGGTGCTGGAAGGCGTCGGCATCAATATGAAAGGCACTCCGATGCCGGGCTGCATCGTCAGCGAAGAATGGTTCATCCGGGAACAGGCGGCGCTCGCCCTGGGGCACATCAACGACGTCCGCAGCGTCCCGGCCCTGTGCCAAGCGCTGAAAGATACCAGGCTTCGCGAAAAGGCGGCGCAGGCGCTCATAGAGCTCGGCCCTCAGGTCATTGACCAATTAATTGATTTCATCAACAACCCCGAGTCCTCCAAAGTCGAGCAGCTCAGCGATAACGTGCTGGCATTCGCCACCAACCGACTGGATGCGGCAGGCTCCTTGCGGGCGTTGGTGATGGATATCCTGATGCAACTCGGCTGGACGCCGCCTGAGGAGACTCCGGAGGGTGAGCCCGGCAAGGCGAGCCTGGATAAAGCCAAGAGCTGACGGGGCATGGCCAAAAAAGACAAGACAGAGGATCTGGTCAAGGAGCTTATCCACGAGGAAGACTGGAAGCGGATGAATTCGACCGCCGAGCTCCTCAAGCGCGGCCCGGAGGCCGTCAGGGCCCTGATCGCAGCGTTGACGGATGAGAACCCGCGCCTTCGCGCTGAAGTCGCTCATATGCTGGGGCGGATCAAGGACCGGACCGCCGGGGTGCCTCTGGTTACGTTGCTCAAGGACTCCGAGGCAAACGTCCGGGAAGCGGCGATCGAGGCCATCCGGCATGTGGCTGACGAAGCGGCGCTGGCGGAGATCGTCCGTTTGCTCGAGGACCCGTTGCATCGCGACCAGGCGGCCGCGGTCTTAGGCCGCTTAAAAGACCCCGGCGCGCTGGAGCCATTGGTTGCCATGCTGAAGAGCCAGGATTCAACCGCGCGGTTGCTCGCGGCGGACGCGTTGGACCAACTGGCCGATCCCCGGAGCGCCGATGCCTGGATCGATGCCATGACCTATCCCGATCTTCGTGAGGTCGCGGCGCGATCGCTCAAGCGCATCTCCGAGCTTCGGGAGCGGATTGCGGAAATCCTGGACCGGTTGAGGGAAAGTGAGGATACGGTGGCCTTGGAAGAAGCTCGGATTGGAGTCTCGATGGACCTGATCGGTCTGGGTCGCCCGGCAGTGTCCGGACTCTTGGAAGCGTTGGAGGACGAGCTCTGGGTCGTTCGCGAAGCGGCGGCTCAGGCCCTCGGGCTCATCGGCGATCTTAGGGCCGTCGAGCCGTTGCTGCGCAAGGCCAAAGCCGATCGCGACATGGGAGTCCGTGAGAGCTGCATCAAGGCCCTCGGGGAGTTCGGCGATGCCCGCTCGGTCGATGTCCTGGTGGAAGCCGTGATGGATCCCACCACGCGCTTGGCCGCGACGGAGGCCATGTCGAAGATCAAGGACATCACTGTACTGGTGCCCCATCTGGAACTCATCAAGAAGATGAAAGGGGATCGGGACGGACTGGTCAGCTATCATGGCGGGTTGATGTTGGACAAGCTGGCGAAACTGCTCGAGGAGCAGGGCGGCAAGCAGGTTGAAGAAAAGGAGCGCGATGAATGGGATGAAGAGATTCCGGCCCCCACACCGAAGGCGGCGGGTGGGACGGGTGGATCGGGAGGAGGCATCCCAGCATGAGTGAGACCGATCGCCGTATTGATCAGCTCCTGGCGGCCTTGCGCGACGACAACGAGGCCTTGCGAGACCATGCAGTGGCCAGCCTCGGTCAAATAGGGCCGGCGGCGATTGATCGTCTGATCAACCTCTTCGCCGACGAGGACCGGGTGATCCGGGAAGCGGCGAGGCAAGCCCTGGTCCAGGTGGGGGCCGCCGCGGTCGAGCCCTTGCTGGAGGCGCTGCGGGATGACGATTGGGCAGTGCGGGAGCAGGCGGCTGCGGCGTTGGGCCGACTCAAGGACGAACGCGCCATTGCGCCCCTCATTGCGGCGCTCAAGGATCGCGACGGGGCCGTTCGTCTGGCGGCCGTCGAGGCCCTCGAGAAAATCGGCGACCCGCGCGCAGTGGAAGGATTGATGGAGGCTTTGCAGGACCAGACGGTGCGGGAAGAAGCGGCACGGGCGTTGAAAAAAATCCCGGACCCCCGAGCCGTGGATGGCCTGCTGCAAGGTCTCGCCGGAGGTAATTGGGTCGTGAAGCGTCACGCGGCTGAAGCCTTGGGCTTGATCGGAGACACGCGTGCAGTGGAGGGATTACGGGAAGCGCTGCGGGACGAAGACTGGCTGGTTCGGCGAAATGCGGCGGAATCCCTGGCGAGGCTCCGGGACTCGGGGGCGGTGGCGGCGCTTCTCCCCCTCTTGGAGGATGAAAACGACATGGTCCGTGAAACGGCTGAGGGCGCGTTGTCGAGCTTGGGCTGGACCCCGCCGAATGCGTGAGCGAAGGAGAACGTGATGGCTGATGAAGCACCCAAATTGATCCAGATCAGCAAGGGCGGGCCTGGGGTCAAGAAGGACGGGTTCAATCTCATTTCGGAGAAAGTGGTCAAGGTTGACGTTGAAGCCAGAATCCTGGAAATCGAGTTGCTGGCCTATGAAGGGAAGACGGTGGTGCTGGAGGTCGGCGAGGACCTCCTCGAAGATCTGAAGAAGATCAAGCCGGGGGACGGCGTCACGGTTCGGGTGATAGAGGAAGAGCCGGGCGGGACCCTGCAGGGGGCGCCCACCAAGCGCCGTACCGTGAAAAGCATCACGGTCCGGTCGCGGGACGCCCAGAAGACGCGCGTCGAGGAGATGCTGTCCGCCCTCCAAGAGAGCCACTGGCTCACCCGCAAGTACGCCGTGGAAGTGCTGGGCACGATGGGCGACCCCCGCGCGGTGGGCCCTCTGATTGAGGCGCTGGCCGACGAAGTCAATGATATTCGGCAACGCGCCTACGATTCTCTGATCAAAATCGGCGCGCCGAGCGTGACTGCCGTGGCCAGCCTCCTGACGCATGACGACGACGATCTCCGGCAGGTCGCCGGCGAGATCATCCGCAAGATCGGCAAACCGGCGGTCGAGCCCCTGACTGAAGTCATGCTCACTGCAGACGAGGCGCTCCAGGCCAAGATCCGCAAGTTGCTTGACCGGATGGGCTATAAGCCGAAGCCGAAGACGGAAGTGATGTGAAGGCGGGGCGGTTCGCGAACCGCCCTTACCGAGGAGTCGGTCGACCGACGGACGTGTAGCGGAAGCCGAGCGAGGCCATGCGGGCCGGCTCGTAGACGTTCCGGAGGTCCACAAAGACCGGCGTTTTGAGACTGCGCTTGATCCGTTCCAAATCCAGGTTCCGAAACTGGTTCCATTCGGTCATCAGCACCAGGCCATCCGCGCCGGCCGCCGCTTCATACGCGTTGGCGCAGAGCGTGATTGTCGGCAAGAGTTTCCGTGCTTCCTCCAGCCCTGCGGGGTCATACGCCAGGATCTCCGCGCCGGCCTCCTGTAGCTTCGGAATAATATCCAGAGACGGCGCGTCACGCAGGTCGTTGGTGTTGGGTTTGAAGGAGAGCCCCAACACCGCGACGCGCTTGCCGGCCAAGGATCCTCCGAGCGCTGCCCGGATCTTCTCCACCATGCGCAGCCGCTGATTGACGTTCGCTCGAGCGGTCGCTTCGGCGATTTCCATGACACAGTCGGATTGCCGGCCCGTTTGAATCAGCGCGGCGATGTCCTTCGGAAAGCAGGACCCCCCGTAGCCGGGCCCTGCGTGCAGAAACTTCGATCCGATGCGATGATCGAGCCCCATGGCTCTGGCCACCACCTGCACGTCCGCCCCGACGCGTTCGCAGAGGTTTGCCACTTCATTGATGAACGATACTTTGGTCGCGAGGAACGTATTGGACGCGTACTTGATCATCTCGGCCGTGGCGACGTCCGTGAACACGAACGGGGTTTCGATCAGGTAGAGAGGCCGATACAGGTCTCGCATGATCGCTTCCGCCTGGGGGCTGCCGGCGCCGATGACCACGCGGTTGGGGCGCATGAAATCTTCGATGGCCGATCCTTCCCGGAGGAATTCCGGATTGGAGACGATGTCGAAGTGAGCGGGCAGGGGAGCATCCCGCTCGATCAGCTCGCGCAACCGCTCCCCGGTACCGACCGGGACTGTTGATTTCGTGACGATCACCTTGTAGCGGTCGAGGTGAGTCGCGATGCCACGCCCCACGTCTTCCACGAACGAGAGATCCGTCGAGCCGTCTTCACGGGAGGGAGTCCCCACGGCAATGAAGATCGCAAGACCGGTTTCGACGGCCTTGCCGAGATCGGTGGTGAAGGTCAAGCGTCCCTCCGACAGGCCTTTCCGAACCAGTTCGGCCAAGCCCGGTTCGTAAATGGGAATCTCGCCTTTCTCCAGCATGGCAATCCGACGTTCGTCCTTGTCCATGCAGGTCACCTGGACCCCGAATTCGGCAAAACAGGCTCCGGTCACCAACCCGACATAGCCTGTCCCGATGACGCTGATGTTCATGCTGCTCCCTCCTGCCGTACCGCAGCGGAGTATAACACAGACCCGACGCTATTGACTGTCCGCCAGGCCCTTCTCTACAATTTCTCTTGCCATGGCGAGCGGAGGAGTGATCCATAGACCTTTGGCGGTGATGATGAGCCGGCGGATATATTCCGTGCCTCCCTCCGCGCTGGTCGTTGAAGCCGCTCGAACCATGCGGGACGCGCAGGTCGGTGCCTTACTGGTTTCCGACGGTGCGCGGTTTGACGGAATCGTCAGCGAGTCCGATCTGGTGCGTCGCGTATTGGCCGTGGGAGGCGATAGCAGTCACGTGCGAGTATCGGAGGTGATGACCGCCCCGATCATCACTATCGAGATTGACCGCTCCGCACATGACGCGAGCGATTTGATGGCAGAACGTGGCATCCGGCATCTGGCGGTGACGGAAGACGGAAACATTGTCGGCATTCTTTCAGTCCGGGACCTATTGCGCTATTTCAAAAACTGGGGCACGCTCTAGAACGCGAGAGTCCAGGTACAACGACTCCAGTCGTAACAAAAAAGCCCCCCTGCTCGTTGAGAGCAGGGGGGCTTCTCAGTTTAGGCGGGAGACGCGCCGAACGTCAGTTGCGCACGCCGCTCCAGACCTTGTTGGGATCGATCTCCTTGTCCGGGTTCAGCTTACGGGCCCGTTCTAGGAGCACCTCTGTCGATTCCGGATAGGCGGGATCGGAGATACAACAGTTGTCCACCGGGCAGACCGCCGCACATTGGGGTTCATCGAAGTGCCCCACACACTCGGTGCAGCGCTCGTGAGTAATGACATAGATGCTATCGCCGACACCCTGGCCATCGCCGACGTGGTTGCCTTTCCCCTCGGCGTCGCTCCGGGTTTCGAAGATGGCTTCGTTGGGACACTCGGGGAGGCAGGCCCCGCAGGAAATACACTCGTCAGTGATCAGTAATGCCATAACACTTGCCTCCTTCCCAGGCTCGCTCTCTCTGAATTTTCCCTTGTCGGAGGCTGATTGATAAGGTTGGCCCCCGGCTGAGAATTCATGATATGGTAACACGAAATTTTAAAAGGAAGGCCTTCTTCTTGTCAATGTGATTTTTCTCAAGGACATAGGCCTGAAGACCTGTTCTGGTACGAGCAAAAGCCCTAGGCCCTATCTTCTCACCGTCCGGAGACAAACTTATGGAAAAGGCGCAGGCGACGCGGGTAGGCGTTTTAGCGGTCTTGGCGTTATGCCTGCTGATGGCTGGGAACTATTTCATGTCCACCAACCAGGGCCCCGAGTCCCTGGTGGTGAATTTCCCGTCCGGCGCCCAGTTGCGCATGGAGATCGCCGATAGTGAGAGGCCGCTGTTGCTCATCACAGGACTGGCCTTCCGAGAGACGCTTGCTCCCGACTCGGGAATGCTATTCATCTATGAGCGGGCGGATTTCTACCGCCGGAATACGCGTCAGTACCGCTTTCCTGTGGACATCATCTGGCTGGATGAAAGCAAACGCGTTCTTCTGATAACCGAAGAGGCTCAACCGTGCAAGATGGAGAAGTGTCCGGAATACGGTCCTCCCACGGAAAAAGCCCGCTACGTGATTGAAACGCTTGCTGGTTTCGCGCGCCGGGAGCGCCTGGCGGCGGGAGCGGAGTTGCGCTTCACCTTGCGGCTTTGACTCACCCTGCCGTCTGACGTAAGATACCGCGCGATTTGAGGGACGCAAACGATGTCCGTGGGGATGAGCGAAGGCTGGAAACAGGAAAAGACGCTGGAAACCCGCGTTGGCGCGGTGTTTACCGTGCGTTTGTGGGAAGACCGCACGAGGGGCGAAATCTACGTGCCGTCCTATGATCCGGAAGCCTTGTCGTTACTCAACGACGACTACGAACGCAGCATCGGCGACAGCACGTATATCGTCGATGCCGGAAAGCGCAGTTTCGAGTTTCGCGCGCTGAAGCCGGGCACCCACCGTATCGTATTCGAGAAGCGGATGGGCTGGAAGTTCACGGCTGAGGATCGTCGGGTCTACGTGGTGACGGTGGCTGGTTAGGTGTGCCTGAGATCGCGTTCGTCAACGACGTCTTCATGCCTCTCTCCGAGGCCCGTGTCTCGGTCGAGGACCGGGGCTTTCAGTTCGGAGATGGTATCTACGAACTCCTTCGAGTTTACGCTGGCCGCCCCTTTCATCTGACCGACCATCTCGGGCGTCTCGAGCAGAGCGCGCGCGCCTTGGGGATTCCCGTGCCCTATACGGGGGACCGTTGGGCGGCGGTGGTCGCCGAGGCGGTCTCGCGCAGCGGCTTTCCGGAGGCGAAAGTCTACATCCAAGTGACCCGCGGAGTCGCCCCTCGAGACCATGCGGTCGCGGGTCCGATGACACCAACAGTGGTGATGACGGTACGGGCGATGACGCCGCCGCCGCCTGTCCTCTACGACAAAGGAGCGGATGTGATCACCGTCCCCGATATCCGATGGGGCCGGTGCGACATCAAAGCGATCTCTCTCCTGGCAAATGTGCTCGCGAAGCAGCAGGCGCGGGAGGCGGGCGCGTTTGAGGCGCTCTTCGTGCGGGACGGATATGTGCTGGAAGGCGCGACCAGCAACGTTCTGGCTGTACGGGGCCACACCCTTGTGACTCCGACCGAAGGACCGTTGCTCCTGTCCGGCGTGACACGCAAGGTGGTGCTCGGGTTGGCCCGGGAGGCGGGCGTAGTGGTCAAGGAGCAGTCGGTGTCCGAGGCCCATCTCTATGCTGCCGATGAGGTTTTGCTGACCGGGACGACGATCGAAGTGTTGCCGGTTGCTCGGGTCAACGGACGCCCGATCGGAGCAGGTGCCCCCGGTCCCACCACGCAATTGATGATGGCCCAGTTCAGGAACTTGCATGCCTAGTTTTTCCCTTGCGTTCCCATGGACATGTGTGTTAATTTTAAAATTGTGAAAGTGGGCTCGAGCCCACTTTTTTTTCGGTCATGACGGGTCGAGACCATCCCTATGTGCCAGCCGGTGGCGGTCCTCCTCCGGGAACCGCCAGAGGGTCCGAACGGATTGGCGCTGCTGTCCAGCGAATCGTTGGCCCTGTCCTCTCCTCACTCGGATTGGCGCTCGTCGATGTGGAAGTGCGAGGGCGTGGACCGAAGACCCTGATCCGTGTGGTCATCGAACGGCCCCAGGGCCAGGGTGATGGCGGAGTCTCCGTCGAGGACTGCGGGCGCGCGCACGTCCTGATCGGGCATGCGCTGGACGTGGAGGATCCTATCCCTCACACGTACGTGCTGGAGGTCTCGTCCCCCGGGTTGGACCGCCCGATCCGGCAGGTCAGCGAATATGAGCGGTTCAGAGGCCGTCTGGCGCGATTCAAGATGGCCAAGCCGGTGCTGGGGCAGATGGTGGTGATCGGCCGGATACAGAGATTCGACGGCACACAGGTCTGGGTGGAAGTCGCGCCTGGCGGAAAACGTGCGGGGACCGCGATACCGATGGCCCTCCCGCTGGCCGACATTCTGGAGGCCAGACTGGAAGTGGAATTCGGAAAGTAACGGAGCAGGAATTTATGGGCCGAGAGCTTCTTTCAGTGATCGAACAGATCGGGCGTGAGAAGGGAATCGATACGGGACGCATCCTGGATGCGGTGGAATCGGCGTTGCTCACGGCGGCGAAAAAGCGCTATGGTGCGGCCGAGAATATCCAGGTTCACATCGATCGCAAGAGCGGCGAGGTGGAGGCCATCTCTCTGAAAAAGATCGTCAACGAGGTCACCAATCCCAAATCCGAAGTCTCGCTGGCTGAGGCCCGCAAGATCGACAGCGAGGCCGAATTGGGGGACGAGATCGGCTCCGTCATCGAGATTGAGGAATTCGGCCGGATTGCGGCGCAAACTGCGAAGCAGGTGATCTTTCAGAAAGTCCGCGAGGCCGAATGGGAGGTCGTGCAACGGGAATATTCGGCGCGGCAGGGCGATCTGGTCAACGGGATTATTCTCGGGCAGGAGCGCCGCAACTACATCGTCGATCTCGGCAAGACCGAAGCGATTCTTCCGGCTCATGAGCAAATTCCGCGGGAAACTTATCGTCGGGGAGACCGCGTCAAGGCGTATCTCCTCGATGTCAAGCGGACGCTGCGGGATGTGCAGGTGATCCTTTCCCGAACCCATCCGAATTTCATCGTCAAGCTGTTTGAGGCGGAGGTGCCGGAGATTGCGGAGAAGATCGTGGAGATCAAGGGCGTGGTGCGCGAGCCAGGCGATCGGACCAAAATCGCCGTCGTCTCGCGCGATCGCGCCGTCGATCCGGTCGGCGCCTGTGTCGGAATGAAGGGATCACGGGTCCAAGCGGTGGTGCGCGAACTGCGGGGGGAAAAAATCGATATCGTTGCGTGGACGCCGGATTCGCGGGTCTTCATCGCGGAGGCCTTGAACCCTGCGGTCATTGAAAAAGTGGGCGTGGACGAAGAAAAGAAATCGGCGCTGGTGGTAGTCGCAGACAACCAGCTCTCGCTGGCGATCGGACGGAACGGGCAGAACGTCCGACTCGCTGCCAAGCTGACCGGCTGGAAGATCGACATCATCGGCGCCAGCGAGTATGAGAAAGAACGGGTGGTGCGCGACCAGGAAACGCGAGCCGCCATCGCGCATCAATTGCAGGAGCAACACGCGCGGCTGGTGGAAGCGGAATCGGCGGCTGCGGCCCAGCGGGAGGCGGTCGGGGAAGAAGAGACCCCGCCGGAGCGTCCCGCTGAAACCAGTCAGGACGAGCAGGCTACGGGAGCCTAAGTAGAGGCGCGAAGGGGCATGCGGGTTTTCGAGCTAGCCAAGCAACTTGGAGTCTCCAGTAAGGACCTGATGAAGGACCTGAAAAGCCTTGGGGTGACGGTCGCGACCCACATGGCGGTCCTCGAAGACGAGACGGTTACAAAGATTCTGGCCAAGGTGACGCCGAAAGCCAAGAAACAAGCGGGACCGTCTGTGGCGAAGGCTTCCAAAACCACGGCAAAGGCCAAGGCCGCCAAGCCCGCCCCCACACCCGCGCTGAAGCCCAAGGGAGCTTCCGCGCGCGCGACCGCTCCGGCCAAACCGACCTCCCCCCTCGCCGAACCGCCGAAGGCGGAGAAGAAGTTGATCCTGGTCAAACGGCGGCCCAGCGAAACGTCTACCGTTGAGGATCTCGCCCCTCTCAAACCGGCCGAGGAGGCCGCCGTCCCGCCGTCGAGTCCCGCGCCTCGGGAGTCTCTGCCGCATCCGGCGCCACCGGGCCATGCGGAACCTTTTGCCGCGACGCCGCCTCCACCTGTCCCGCCAACCGCTTTCGGTCAAAAGCCGCCGCCATCCCTCTCCGATGCCGACCGCCATCCGGGTGGGAAGAAGGGCGCCGGCCTGGCGCCGTCGCAGCCTGATCTGCTCAACCTGAAGGATAAGATCAAAAAAGTCCGCCGGACGGTTCGAGGGCGGGAAGACGAGCCGGTTCCCACGCGGGATGACGCAGCCCGCTGGCGGGATCTGCGGGCAATGCCAATGCACCGGCGCGAGGAGAAAACGCGTCACGCGGCGACAGGCTCGACCGCCGAGGTCACCAAGCCCCGCCTGAAAGCGGTCAGGCTGGAAGCAGGACTCTCCGTCAAGGATTTTGCGGAGGCCGTGGGGCAAAAGCCCGCCGATGTGATGCGCAAACTCATGGATATGGGGACGATGCTGACGTTGAATCAACCGATTCCCTCCGATGCCGCCACGCTCCTGGCCGAGTCCTTCGGGGTGAAAGTGGAGATGATGACTGAACGGCCGGCTGAAGAACTGCTCGAAGAACCTGTCGAGGCCGAGGAAGCACAGGTGCCGCGGCCCCCCGTGGTCACGATCATGGGCCACGTCGATCACGGCAAGACGTCGCTGTTGGACGCGATCCGGGAGACCCGCGTGACCGAAGGCGAAGCGGGAGGGATCACGCAACACATCGGTGCGTATGTCGTGCAGGCCCGCGGCAAGGCCATCACTTTTCTGGATACGCCGGGCCATGAAGCCTTCACGGCGATGCGCGCGCGGGGCGCGAAGGTCACCGACCTCGTGGTCTTGGTCGTCGCGGCCGATGACGGCGTCATGCCGCAGACCATCGAGGCCATCGACCATGCACGGGCGGCGAACGTACCGCTCATCGTGGCCATTAATAAGATGGATAAGCCGGACGCTAATCCCGATCGGGTCAGAAACTCGCTGGCGGAGAGAGGATTGGTGCCTGAGGTGTGGGGCGGGGAAACGATCTACGTCGAAGTCTCCGCCAAGAAGAAGACCGGCTTGGATACCTTGCTGGAGATGATTCTGCTGCAAGCGGAAGTGCTGGAGTTGCGCGCCAATCCCGCCCGATTGGCCAAAGGCATCGTGATCGAAGCCAAAATCGACCGCGGCCGCGGCCCGGTCGCCACCGTTCTGGTCCAAGCCGGCACCCTTCGAGTCGGTGACGCCTTCGTGGTCGGCACATACAGTGGTCGAGTCCGGGCCCTCTTCGACGACGCTGGGCGGTCGGTGAAAGAGGCCGGTCCGTCCATCCCCGTGGGAGTGGTCGGCTTGCTGGGAGTCCCCATGGCCGGCGACGAATTCGTCGTCACCAAGGATGAGCGCATCGCCCGTGAGATCGCGGAGTCGCGGCTCGAAAAGCAACGAACGGCCGGGATGGCGCCTGTCCGCAAGGTGACGTTGGACGATCTGTTCTCGCAGGTCACGGAAGGGACGGTCAAAGATCTGGGCATCGTCATCAGGGCCGATGTGCAGGGCTCGGCCGAAGCCATCGGGGATGCCATCGAACGGCTCGGCACCGATGCCGTCAAACCCCATGTCATTCTGAAAGGGGTGGGCGGGATCACGGAGAACGACGTCCAACTGGCATCGTCATCGAATGCGATCATCATCGGCTTTAACGTCAGACCGGAAGCGAAGGCGGCCGCCCTGGCCGAGCAGGAAGGGGTCGACATCCGCGCCTACAGCATCATCTACGAGGCGCTGACCGACATCAAGGCGGCGATGGAAGGGTTACTCGAACCCACCCTGAAGGAGCGGACGCTGGGACGGGCGGAGGTGCGCCAGGTGTTCATGATCCCCAAAGCCGGCGCCGTGGCCGGATGCTATGTGACGGACGGGACGATCGTGCGCGCCGGTGCCAGCGTGCGGGTCGTGCGGGACGGCGTCGTCGTCTACACGGGACGGCTGGGCTCGCTCCGCCGTTTCAAGGATGATGTGAAAGAAGTAGCGGCCGGCTACGAGTGCGGCATCGGCATCGAAAACTTTAACGATATCAAGGTCGGTGACCGGCTGGAAGTGTTCACAATCGACAAGGTCGCGGCAAAACTCTGATCCCGCTCCTCCCATGGTCGTTGGCGTCTGTACGATTGATCTGCACCTGCCGGGCATCGGTTCGCTCAAAGGCAAGCGACAGATTCTGTTGAGCCTGAAGGAGCGCATCAAGAACACGTACAATGTCTCGATCGCCGAAGTGGACGCCAATGATCTCTGGCAGCGGGCGGTGCTCGGCGTGGCCTGCGTGGCGAATGACGGTCGGCATGTCAATCGCGTGCTGGATTCGGTGCTGAATGCCGTCCGCGCCAATCCGTCCGTTGAGCTGCTCCAGCATCACACGGAGCTCCTGTGAGCGATGGTGGGATTTAAACGTACCGAGCGGGTGAGCGATCAGATTCGCATGGAGATCGCCGACATTCTGATGCGGCGGGTCAAAGATCCCCGTGTCGGCTTCGTGACCGTGACGGCTGTGGATGTGACGGCAGACCTGAAGCAGGCCTGGGTATACGTGACGGTTTTGCAGCAGGGGGCGCAAGAGGCCGAGACGCTGGACGCGCTGGCGCGCGCGGAAGGGTTCATCAAAAGTGAGTTGGGCCGACGCCTGAAGCTGCGGTATGTGCCAGGCATAAAGTTTGTCAAGGACACGTCGATTGATCGCGTGACACGGGTCCTGAATCTGCTTGATGAGGTGCGACCGAAACAAGCCGAATCGAGAGACGAGAATGCGGGGAGAAAAGACCGTGGCCAAGCTTGATCTCGCCGAGCGCCGGGAGGGCGTTGCCGTGGATGGCGTGCTGGTCATCAATAAACCGGCTGGATGGACGTCCCACGATGTGGTGGCGAAGGCGCGGAAGTTGCTCGGGGTCTCCAAGATCGGCCACACAGGAACCTTAGACCCGGCAGCTACGGGCGTGTTGGTGCTCTGTCTCGGCAAAGCCACGCGGATCGCGGAGTACTTGGTCAATACGGACAAGGAGTACCGGGCAGTGTTACGTCTTGGAGCGGCGACCGATACGCAGGATGCGACCGGGAATGTCGTGGGACGGACTGAAGGGGCGCTGCCCGACGAGGCTGCTATCACAGCGGCGATGGCAAGCTTTGTCGGACGCTTGCAGCAAGTGCCTCCGATGTACTCCGCCATCAAGGTCAAAGGCGTCCCGCTGTACAAATCGGCCCGCGCCGGTCGAACCGTTCCCCGGTCGCCGCGCGAGTTCACGGTGCGATCGCTGCAGATTCTTTCCATCGCCTCCGGTGCGGACGGCACGAAGGATGTCACCTTCGACGTGGTCTGCAGCAAGGGCACTTACGTGCGCACGCTTTGCGCCGACATCGGAGAGGCGTTGGGCGTCGGCGGGCATCTCGCCGGGCTGGAGCGTCGCCGGGTCGGACGATTCAGCATTGAAGACGCGTTGAGTCTCGACGCACTAGCGGAATTGGCGGAGCGAGAGGCAGTGGAATCCCGGCTCTATTCCACGGCGGTGGCCCTGACCGACCTGCCGGCGTTGGTCATTGATGAGGTCGCGAGCCGAAGCATTCGTCACGGTGTGGCGGTCCCGGCCACGCGGGTGGTACAAGCGAAAGGTGCGTGGGCAGTAGGCGAGAGTGTTTGCCTTCTGGGGCCGGACGGCCGGTTGCTGGCGATCGGCAAGGTCCCATGCGGGCCGGAGGATCTCGGGCAGGCGGCGCCCGGAACCCTGATCAAACTCGAAAAAGTCCTGGTATGATTTACTGCGAAGGAGGGCAAGAAGGATGGCATTGACGAAAGAGGCGAAGACGACCCTCGTTCAGGGGTACAAGACCCACGACACGGACACCGGGTCACCGGAGGTGCAGATCGCGATCCTGACCAACCGGATCACGTACCTGACCGAACATTTCCGCGGTCACAAGAACGATCACCATTCACGGCGCGGGCTTCTGATGATGGTCAGTCGACGCCGCCGGCTGTTGGATTACCTCCGCCGGCATGATGAAGAGCGGTACAAGTCCATCATTGCGCGGTTGAGCATTCGGCGTTAAGGGCAGTCGGTCGAGGCAGTGTGGGGGGAGTCGGACGATGGGCGTCCGGCCCGCCCCCTCTAACCCGGCGTCACAGATGGACACCGATCTGATCTGCTTGCCCAAGCAAGCAGATCAGATCCGTGGACATCTGCAGGCGCCTTGCTAAAGGGAGACACGAGAGATATGGCGCATACAGTTGAACTGGAACTAGCGGGACGTACCCTCAAACTGGAGACCGGCCATCTGGCCAAGCAGGCCGATGGCGCAGTGCTGGCCACCTACGGTGACACCTACGTGCTGGCGACGGCCGTGGCCTCGCAGGCTGCGAAGAAAGACATCGATTTCCTGCCGCTCACCGTGGATTATCAGGAGAAGGCTTATGCCGCCGGCAAGATTCCCGGCGGCTTTTTCAGGCGCGAGGGCCAACCATCGGAGAGAGAAAAACTCACCAGCCGCTTGATCGACCGGCCGATGCGGCCGCTATTCCCCGAAGGGTGGTACTACGAGACCCAGGTCATCGCGATGGTGATCTCGGCGGATCAGTCCGGCACGTCCGATATAGTCGGGATCACCGCGGCGTCAGCCGCGCTCGCCGTCTCCAATATTCCTTTCAATGGGCCGGTGGCCGCCGTACGGGTGGCCCGCCTCAAGGGGCAGTTCGTGATCAACCCGGTCTTGAGCGCGCTGGAAGAATGTGATCTGAGCCTGGTCGTGGCGGGCACGGCGGATGCCGTCATGATGGTGGAAGGCGGAGCGGCGGGTCTGCCGGAAAGCGTCATGATCGCGGCCATCGAGCGGGCTCACCAGGAAATCAAGCGGATCGTCGAGGCCATCAACAAACTCGTCGCGAAGTGCGCGAAGCCCAAGCGCGCGGTGGTGACCGAGCAGATCGATCCGGCTCTGTCAGCGACAGTCGAGACGCTGACAGCGGCGAAGATTCGGGAGGCGATCTTTATCCCGAACAAGACCGCCCGCCAGGAGCGGTTGGACGCGATTATGGCGGAGGCCGTCGCAGCGCTCCAAAAAGAGAACGATCCGGATCGCGAGCGGCATGTGAAGTTGGTGTTCCATAATCTGGAATACACGGAAGTCCGGAAGATGATCCTCGAAAGCGGCAAGCGGGCCGACGGGCGCGGGCCTTCGGACATCCGGCCGATCACCTGCGAGGTGGGGATCCTGCCGCGGACGCACGGTTCGGCGCTCTTCACCAGAGGGGAGACGCAGGCCCTCGCGGTTGTGACATTGGGCACCAGCGACGACGAGCAAAAGATCGATGCCTTGGAAGGCGAGTACTACCGGAATTTCATGCTCCATTATAACTTTCCCCCGTTCAGCGTCGGCGAAGCCCGGCCGCTGCGCTCTCCCGGCCGGCGCGAGATCGGTCATGGCGCGCTCGCGGATCGGGCGCTTAAGCCGGTCCTGCCGACCAAGCAGGAGTTCCCCTATACCCTACGCCTTGTCTCGGACATCCTGGAGTCGAACGGCTCCTCGTCGATGGCGACGGTGTGTGGCGGAAGCCTGGCGCTGATGGACGCGGGCGTGCCCATCAAGGAGCCGGTGGCCGGCATCGCGATGGGGCTGATCAAGGAAGGCGACCGGGTCATGGTCATCTCCGACATCCTGGGACTGGAGGACCATCTCGGCGACATGGATTTCAAGGTCTGCGGCACGGCGCAAGGCGTGACGGCCCTGCAGATGGACATCAAGATCGCCGGCATCACGGCGCAGCTCATGGAAAAGGCCCTCGCGCAGGCGCGCGAAGGGCGAATGCATATCCTCGACCGCATGCGCACGGCCCTGGCGGCGCCGCGTTCCCAGATGTCTCCGTATGCCCCCCGGATTTACACCCTCAAGATCAAGACGGAGAAGATTCGCGAAGTCATCGGCCCGGGTGGAAAAGTCATCCGGGACATCGTGGCCACCTGCGGCGTCAAGATGGATGTGCAGGACGACGGTACGGTCACGATCGCATCGAGCGACGAAGCCTCCGCTCAGAAAGCGATCGACCGCGTGAACCAGATCACCGAAGAAGTCGAAGTCGGCAAACTGTACATGGGCAAGGTCCGGAAGATCATGGATTTCGGCGCGTTCGTCGAAGTGCTGCCCGGCGTAGATGGGCTCGTCCACATCTCTCAATTGGCCCATCATCGCGTGAAGGCCGTGACAGATGAAGTCAAGGAGGGCGACGAGATTCTCGTGAAGGTGATAGAGGTGGACCGGCAGGGGAAGATCCGGCTCAGCCGAAAAGAGGCGATGCCGGATCCGAAGGCGGCGGAGCAAGCCTAAAGGAGTCGCGCCCGCGATGTTCCGCAAAGAAATCCTGGACAACGGCCTTCGGGTGGTTACTGAGAAGATCCCTTCCGTCAGGTCGGTGTCGATCGGGATCTGGGTGAATGTCGGCTCACGGGACGAGCAACAGGGCGAAGAGGGCCTGTCGCACTTCATCGAGCACATGGTGTTCAAGGGCACACGCCGCCGCTCGGCCGAGGCCATCTCCCGGGAGATTGACACCCTGGGCGGAGAACTTAACGCCTTTACCTCGCGTGAGGGTACTACCTTCTACGCCAAGGTCTTGGACGAGCATGTAGGACAGGCGATTGACCTGCTGGCGGACATCTTCCATCACTCTCGCTTTGACGCCAAAGAGATCAGGAAGGAAAGGCAGGTGGTGCTCGAGGAGATCAGGATGGTCGAAGACGATCCGGAGGACTACCTCCATGATCTGCATACGATGAACGCCTTCCCGACTCACCCGCTGGGACGGCCTATTCTGGGAGAAGTGGACACGATCCGAGCGCTCCGCAGGGCGCAATTGCTGGCATTCCGCGCGCGGCATTATTGCCCGTCGCAGGTGGTGGTGTCGGTGGCGGGAAATTTCGCCTTCGAGCCGGTGTTCCGGCAGGTGGCTTCGTCATTTGGAGGGCAGTGGGGTGCAGCTACCGTGCCCGGCCATCGCTTCCCGCCGGCGATCGGCGGCGGGGTTCATGTTCGAACGAAACCCTTAGAGCAAGCCCATCTGTGTCTCAGCATGAAGGGTGTCTCTCAAGGCGACAAGGACCGTTACGGCGTGTACGTGTTGAACGCGATCCTCGGTGGAGGCGTCAGCTCCCGACTGTTTCAGGAGGTACGTGAGAAGCGAGGCCTGGCCTACTCGATCTATTCGTCGGTCATGTGCTTCACGGACAGCGGATTGTTGACGGTGTATGCCGGTGTCAGGCCCGACGTGGCGCCCCGTGTGCTGGGACTGACTTTGGGAGAACTCCGCCGTTTGCAGGCGAAGCCCGTGGCGCGTGCCGAACTGGAACGGGCCAAAGGGCAATTGAAAGGCAGCCTCATGCTGGGACTCGAGAGCACCAGCAGCCGAATGAGCAAGCTGGCCAAAGATGAGATGTATTTCGGCTGCCATATCTCGCTCAGGGAGATCATGGCTGATATCGATCGTGTGTCCACGGAGCAACTCTGGCGTCTCAGCCGCGACCTCTTCGATGATCGCCACCTGACTATGACCGCATTGGGACCGCTGAAAAAGGGAGAAATTGAACGCGTCATGCAGTGAGCGTGAGAAGGCCTCTAAGCGCACTCGGTAACCACTAAAAAATCGTCTTTATTCAATCGGTTAAGTGATAGGCAGGGCACGCCAAAAATTTCTTGACAAGCCCCTTCCCCTCTAGTAGCATCCCACTTTGCTAGTACGGCATTGTCATCGATTAAGGTGTTTTTCGAGAGTTATTAAGTCATCCGTCGTTCACGTTTATTTTTAAGGAGGGAGACAGGATGAAAACAGGCGTCATCATTGCTGCGGTGTTGGTTTTATTCGTGATCGGGTCGTGGCCGGCCGATAATGCGGCGGCTGAGACTTTGAAGGGACGGATTTGGGCCCATTGGGCCGAGAATCCGGATGGCGAAGTCTTATTCGGAATTCAGTATTGGAACACAGGGAACCCGGGGTCGGGGAAGCCGGGCGGGCGCTCGTCTGAGACAACCACCAAGACGCCTGATGGCTTTTCGGGTGGCGGCGCCTGGGGCTTCCAGGGCGGCACCGACAAGAACGCGCCTTATGCCGGATGGTATCATGCTCAAACGACCGTCCGCTTGGCCGTCAAAGACAAGAACCTGATGGACCAGATCACAAAGGCCAATCAGGAGTTGGTGAATTTGGAAGTGAACGTCGAAGATATCGGCGGTCGCCCGACGATCACCTCCTTCAAGGTGCTCAAGTAATCGGCATTCTCACAATTTTTAGACTACTTTTAAGGAGGGAGTCTCATGAAGGCTTATTCCAAGGTTCTGGCGGGCGGCGCCTCGCTCCTGTTCGTGGGTGCGATTGCCGGGACCGCCTTGGCCATCGAGGCCTTTTCGGAGCGCTTTGAGGAAGACTTCAGCCAGCCCCGGACCATCCTTGCCCGTGTCATCGTCGTGGATCCCTATGAAGATGCCGTCTGGGTGAACTGGGTCTGGAAAGGCGTCCGCAACAGCGGTGAGATCAATCAGTTCTGGGCCATGATGCTGCCCGGCAGGAACATGCGCGTCTTTGCCTCCGGCGGCGATCTTGCGGCCTTGAAATCCAAAGCCCGCTCTGCTCCGGGCCCGGCAGCGGCGGCCAGCGTCGCCCCGACGACAAAGGGCGCTGTGGTCGAGATGACCGTGCAGGAAGTCGAGCAGAACAAGCGCGTCGCGACCAAGGTGAAGGATGCGGACGATAAGCTGTGGACCGGCGTTATGGCTGCCGATGCGACGTTCAAAGGTCAGCCGACCATGAAGGCGCAGCCGGGATTCCCAACGATGGAAAACAAGTGTGGCACCTTGAAGGGCAAGCCTGGTGTGCCGACCGATGTGCTTGGCGAGGAGCTTCCCGGTGGCAGCACCAAATACGGCAAGCACGCCACCTTTAAGAATGTGAAGCCGGGCTGCGAGGCCGGTCCTCCGGCTGACGCTGCTCCGGCCCCGGCTGCCGCCGCTCCAGCTCCCGCAGCGCCGAAGCCATAAGGTAGAGGGCTAGTACTGGTAATGGAGACGGGCGGTAGGGGAAACCCTACCGCCCGTTTTTTATGTCTACTGTTCTTTCCCCAACCGTTCCTTGATCTCCGCCAGCTTGTTCATGGCCTCGAGCGGGGTCATGCCGAACAGGTCCATCTGGCGAACCTCTTCCAGAATCGGATGGGGTGCCGGAAGAGTTGGGTCGGGTGTTGGAGGTGGAGGGGCGTCAAGCCCCGTTGAGTCGGCGTTTTCTTCCGACGCTCCGCTTTCCAGTCTCGCCAGGACTTCGGTCGCTCGTGCGAGGACGCTTTGCGGTAGGCCGGCCAATCTGGCCACGTGAATGCCGTAGCTACGGTCTGCTCCACCTTCCACGATCTTGCGCAGGAACAGAATTTCTTCCCCGCGCTCTCGCACCGCCACGTTGTAGTTGCGAACGCCGGGATGCGTGCGCGCCAGGTCCGTCAACTCGTGATAATGCGTCGCAAACAATGTTCGGGCGCCGACCCGGTTGCGATCGGCCAGATATTCGGCGACGGCCCACGCGATGCTCAGTCCGTCGAACGTGCTGGTGCCCCGTCCGATCTCGTCCAGGATGATCAGGCTTCGCGCCGTCGCGTGGTGGAGGATATTGGCGGTCTCGGTCATCTCCACCATGAACGTGCTCTGGCCCTCCACCAGATTGTCCGCGGCCCCGATCCGCGTAAAAATCCGGTCCACCAGTCCGATCACGGCGGATTTCGCCGGCACGAAACCGCCCATCTGGGCCATCAGCACGATGAGCGCCGTCTGCCGCAGATAGGTGCTCTTGCCGGCCATGTTGGGGCCGGTGATGACCAGGAGTCGCTGATCCGTCCCGCCGAGAAGCACGTCATTGGGGATGAAGCCGCCGGAGATGTTCTGGCGTTCGAGGACCGGGTGGCGACCGTCTTTGATGATGAGAGTGTCGTCCACGATCAGATCTGGCCGGCAGTAGCCACCCTCGGCGGCGGTTTCGGCCAGCGAGGCTGTCGCATCGGCCAGGGCCAGCGTGCGGGCCAGAGCCTGCACACGGGAGGCCGCTGCGGCGGCTTCGCGCCGGAGGGCGTCGAACAATTCATACTCCAGCCCTCGCAGGCGGTCTTCAGCCCCCAGCACCTTGTCTTCGAGGGCCTTCAACTCCGGCGTGATGAACCGCTCGGCGTTGGCGAGGGTCTGCTTGCGGATGTACTCCGTCGGCACGCGCGGCAAGTTTGGATTCGTGATTTCGAGATAGTAGCCGAACACTTGGTTGTACCGGATTTTCAACGAATCGATGCCGGTGCGCTGCCGTTCCTGTATTTCGATCTTGGCGATCCAGGCCTTTCCGTCCCGGCTGATCGCGCGCAGCTCGTCGAGGTCGGCGTTGACCCCTTCGCGAATCAGACCGCCGTCTTTCACTGAGGCCGGGGGATCCGGACGCAGGGTGCGATCGATCGTGCCGGCCAACTGCGCGAGGTCTTCCCAGGACTCGGCGCGCTCGCGCAGCAGCGGGGCTGTGCAGGCAGCCAGCAGGCGATTGATTTCGGGAACAGCCCCGATCGAGTCCTTCAGCGCGTCCAGATCGCGGGCATTGGCAACACCCAGGACTATGCGGCTCATCAGGCGCTCGAGGTCCGACACGCCGCGCAAGGCCGTTCGGAGGCGGCTCCGTCGGTCCAGGCTGCCGTGGAGATCGGCAACGGCTGCCTGTCGCGCGGCGATGCCCGCCAGATCGGTCAGGGGATGGAGGATCCATTCCCGCAACAACCGGGCCCCGAGCGGCGTGACGGTCCGATCGAGGACGCTGAGCAGGGTGCCGTCCACCTGTCCGTCCGCCGCGCGCCGGACCAATTCGAGATTGCGCTGGGTGGCCCGGTCCAGGATCATCGCGCTGCCTCGCGCGTACAGTTGCATGCGGGCCACATGCGCGAGGGACGCGCCGGGTTGGGTATCCTTGACGTACTGCAGCAGGGCCCCCGCGGCCGAGACGGCGAGCGGTTTGTCTTCGCATCCGAAGCCGGCCAGGGAAGCGACCCGGAAATGTTCCAGGAGGAGCGTGCGTGCTGACGCGGTGTGGAACGCCGATCCCGAGACCGGCGTGATGGCGGTCGGTGTGAAGCTAAGGACGGTACGGAGCTGGTCGGCCTGGTCGTCCGGGATCAGGATCTCGCGGGGCTCGATCCGCAGCAGTTCGTCGCGGATCGAATCCGTCCAGGGCGCGCCCAATACCAGCACACGGAATTCGGCGGTGGACAGGTCCAGCCAGGCAAGACCGGCGCCGGACGCACCGGGCGCGAGCGCGGCCAGGTAGTTCGGTTCTCCCGCCGCCAGCAAATCCGGCTCGATCAGGGTGCCCGGTGTGTAGACGCGCACGACTTCGCGCCGGACGAGGCCTTTCGCGGTCTGGGGATCCTCCACCTGGTCGCAGATCGCCACCGAGCGGCCCGCGCGCAGGAGCTTCGCGATATAGCCGGTGGCGGCGTGATAGGGCACGCCGCAGAGGGGGACTTGGTCGGCCTTGTTTTTGTCGCGCGAGGTTAGCGCGATCTCCAGCAGGCGCGAGCCCTCGACGGCGTCCTCATGGAACATCTCGTAGAAGTCCCCGACTCGGAAAAACAGGAGCGCGTCCGGGTAGCGCTGTTTGACCTGCCGGTACTGCCGCATCAGCGGACTGAGGTCAGGGGGCATCCTCGTCCTCCGGATTCTCACGCATCACGAGCGGAGAGCGGGCGAGCGTGGGGGTCCGTGGGGGGCGCAGGCGGTCGAGTTCTTCCTCGGCGAGATGCAGCGCGTTGCGCGTCCGCCGGAGCTCGATGCGCAGCTTGATCCAGGCCGGGAACAAGAGAATCCCCATGATCAGCAAACCGGTGCCGAAGGCGCTCAGGATGGGTCTGTAGATGGGCGCCTTGGAGGTGATCCCGAAGTAGTGAAGGAGGGCCTGCTCTTCATGGTTTTGGAGAAAGAACGTCACCGACAGGGCGACGAGGATCACGACGAGGATCAGACGGATCATGGATCATCCCCGCCGGGAGGAACGTTTCGCTCGCGGGCGCCCATCGCTGAACGCCGCCTTCAGGCGGGTGTAGGAAGCCTTGAGATGCTGGGGCAGCACGCGGGTCTCGCCCAGGAGAGGCATGAAGTTGGTGTCCGCTTCCCAGCGCGGCACGATGTGCAGGTGGATATGGTGCTCGATGCCGGCGCCCGCCACCTTTCCCTGGTTCACGCCGACATTGAACCCTTCCGGCGCATAGGCTTTCCGGATGGCCTTGATCGAGCGCTGGACCAGACGCAGCAAATCGAGCAGGACCGGCTCGGGCAGTTCATCGAGGGAGCCGATGTGTCGATAGGGCGCGACCAGGAGATGGCCGTTATTGTAGGGGTAGATGTTCATCAGCACGTAGGCATGGCGGCTCCGGTACAAGATGAACGACTTCTCGTCGTGGCGGAGGGCCGGTTTCTCGCAGAAGATGCAACCGGAGCCGCGCGTAGCCTGCTCGATGAAGGCGAGACGCCAGGGCGCCCAGAGTTGTTTCATGAGAGGGCCTGCGCCACCAATTTCCTCGAGCGCTCGCCTCGCGGATGGAGCGCCACTCGCCGGCGATCGTCTCCGAGATGTTCCAGCGCGATCCAGAGGTGGTCGGGAGGCAACACTGTCGGAGCCTTCTCGGCCCACTCGATCACGGTGACGCCCGGCGATTCCGTGTATTCTTCGAGGCCCAACCCGTTCACCGCGTCACGTTCCTCCAAACGATACAGGTCAACATGGTAGACCGGCAGGCGGCCGGCGTATTCGTGGATCAAGACGAACGTCGGGCTGGCGACGGCCGTGGCCGGTACGCTCAGACCCTCCGCGATGCCGCGGGCGAGACAGGTCTTGCCGGCCCCCAGAGGCCCGACGAGCGCGATGACTTCTTTCCCGAGGCAGGCCTCGCCCAGTGCCTTGCCGAGCGCATGGGTCATCTCCGCTGAGGTGGTTTCCCGGATGACGGCTGAATCCTCCATCATAGTTGTCGCCTGCGTGAGGGGAACGGTGGTCATGAACCGACTAGTCTTCGGCCAGGACATCTTGCAGGGCCCAGGGAATCGCCCGGATGACATCGCCAGCGATCAGTCCCATTTCGCCTTGCTCCGATGCGGCAAGATCGCCGGCCAGGCCGTGCAGGTAGACGCCGGCACAGGCCGCGTCCCAGGCGGACAGTCCCTGCGCCAGCAGGCCCGTGATGATCCCGGTCAGGACATCGCCGGTGCCGGCCGTCGCCATGCCGGGATTGCCGGTGGAATTGACCGCCAGGCGGCCATCCGGTCCCGCCACGATGGTGCCTGCGCCTTTGAGCACGACGCAGACGTGCTGTTCACGCGCAAGCCGCGAGGCCACCCCGAGTCTGTCCCGTTGGACCTCGGCGGGGGTGATCCCGAACAGGCGGGCCATTTCACCGGGATGAGGAGTCAGAACCAGCGGCCCGCTCGCTCGGCCCAGCATCTCTCTGTGGCCGGCCACGGCATTGATGCCGTCAGCGTCCAGCACCATCGGTTTGTTCACTTCGACCAGCAAGTTGTGGACCAGCGTCTGGGTTTCCGGATGTGTCCCGATGCCCGGCCCGATGGCCAGCGCCGTCTTATCCGCGGCGAAGGCGCGGAGGGATTCGAGCGCCTGTTTGGACAGCGTGCGGGCCTCCGTCTCCGGAACGGGAACGGTCATGGCCTCCAGGAGCTTGGCCTCCAGCACATCCGAGACGCTGCGCGGCGCAGCGATCGTCACGAGTCCCGCGCCGCTCCGGAGCGCGGCCATTGCCGCCATCGCAGCCGCGCCGGTCTTGCCGGCGGACCCGGCGATAAGACCGGCATGGCCGAACGTCCCCTTATGCGCCGTCCGGTGCCGGATGGGGAGCAGGAGGCGGATGGAGGCCCCGTCCAGCAATGTCAGCGGGATCTTGGCGGCCGTGATGAGGTCGGCAGGGATGCCGATGTCGGCCACGCAGATTGCGCCGGCGTGGTCGGGACCAACGCCCAGATAAAGTCCGCGCTTGGGACGCGCCAGAGTCACGGTGAGTGTCGCGGTGATGGCGGTTCCCAGCACGGCACCGGTATCGCCGTCGAGCCCGGAAGGCAGATCGATGGCGACGATCGGGCGACCGGAGGCGTTCATGAGATTGATCACTGCTTCGGGTACATCTTTGACCGGGGCGTTCAGGCCGGTCCCGAAGATGGCGTCCACGAGCACATCGCTGTCTTGGAAGAGAGGGCTGAGGGTTGGTGCAACCTGGGCAGCGGTTTCCACTGCCAGGCAGCGCCCGCCGGCCCGCTGAAACTTTTTCAGATTGGCGGCGGCATCGCCCTTCAAGGCCGACGGAGCAGCGAGGAAGGCGACCCGCGCCTTGCAGCCCTTCTGCCGGAGGAGCCGCGCCACGACGAGCCCGTCCCCCCCGTTCTGGCCCTTGCCGCTGACGATGGTGACGGTCTTGCCGCGCAGCGGCCCGAAGCACCGCTCCATCTCGCCGGCCACCGCTTTGCCGGCGTTCTCCATGAGACGGAGGCTGGGAATCTTTCTCGTCTCAATGGCGGCGCGGTCCAATTCGCGCATCTCCGCGGCGGTGACGAGTTCCATGCTTAGCCTGGATTATCCATGAACGCTTCTACTGCAATCGCGCATACGCCGCTGCAACAGGCGGTCTCGCCGCTCAGTCGGTCACCGTACTGTTTCAAGTACGCCTTCCTCCCTCGCGCCTCCAAGCGCCTGTTTCGCTTGGCGTCTGCGCGATTTCGTCACGAACTGTCATGGATATTCCGGGCTACCTCAAGAGGTCTTTCATCTCCCGCACCGCCCGTTCGAGTCCAACCGACACGGCCCGGGCGATGATGCTGTGGCCGATATTGTATTCGACGATCTCGGGGATGTTCCGCAAGCGGCGTACGTTACGATAGTTGAGGCCGTGGCCGGCGTTGACCACCATTTCCAGCTTGTAGGCGGCGCGCGCGCCCTGGGCGAGGGCTTCGAACTCGGTATCCTGCTCCTTGAGCCCCGCCGCGTTGGCATACCGGCCGGTGTGGAGCTCAACGCAATCGGCTTCCACGCGGCGGGCGGCTTTGATCTGGTCGAGATCGGGCTCGATGAAGAGGCTGACTGCGATACCGCTCTGATGCAGGAGGGTGATCATGTCCTTGAACCGGTCGCGGTTGCCCACGATGTCCAGGCCTCCTTCAGTGGTGAGCTCCTGCCGACGTTCGGGGACGAAGGTGACGAGGTGGGGTTTGACTTCCATGGCGACGCGGGCCATCTCGTCTGTGGCCGCCATCTCGAGATCGAGCTTGGTCTGGACGATCTCACGCAGCAGCCGCAGGTCCCGGTCCTGGATATGGCGGCGGTCTTCCCGTAAATGGACGACGATCCCGTCGGCGCCCCCCATCTCCGCGAGCATGGCGGCGCGCAGGGGGTCCGGCTCGTCTCCGCCCCGCGCCTGGCGCAGGGTTGCTACGTGATCGACATTGACGCCTAGCCTAGCCACGGGTGCTCCTTTCGCTGGAGGGATGCATCGCTGCGCGTATTATGTCAAAACGGGAAGGGGGTCGCAAGCAAACAAACGAGCTACACGACGAGTTTGCTGACAGCAGAAACTACGATGAAGAGGGCGACGGCGA
>DASYQR010000036.1:0-26626 GCA_036005325.1 Nitrospirales bacterium
GGCCGTCAAAGATATCGACAAGTTCCAAGTGATGGACGGGCAATGGGAGAACAAGGAAACGAACAAAACCGAAACCTTCCTGAGCCTGCGCCTCTCGCATGGCGATGAGAGCCATGTCGCCCTGGCGCTGGAAGACGGCGAACGTCCCAGCCTCAAGAACTTCACGGACGCAATCCTCGCCATCCGGAATCCTGAGCCATAATGACGTTAAACGTTAATCGTTATTCGTCGCGGCCGCTTTCCTAACCACTCCCGTTTAACGGATAACGTTTAACGATTAACGGCCAGATCACCCTCCAAGTTTCACGATAATCTTCCATTCCTTAGGGCTGACAGGCTGGACGGACAGTCGCGAGCCCCGGCGCAGCAGCACCATCTTCTCGAGCCCTTTGGTTCGGCGCAGTATATCCAGCGATACAGGCTTGCGGAGAGGCTTGATCGCTCTTAGGTTGACCATATCCCAGATGGGCCTCTCGCTGGTCGCCTTGGAGTCATAGTGAATGTTGCCCCGATCGAACTGCGTGTGGTCCGGGTAGGCCTCCCGCACCACTTCCGCAAGACCAACCACGCCCGGCTGGTCGCAACTGCTGTGGTAGAAAAGTACCCTGTCCCCCACCCGCATCTCCCGCATGTAGTTACGGGCCTGGTAGTTCCGCACACCGTCCCAGTGGTTGGTCGAGTTCTTGGACTTTACCAAGTCCTCAAAGCTGAAGGACGTCGGCTCCGATTTCATCAGCCAGTAACGCGGGCTGGGCATCGCAGGATCCAGGTAGGCAGAACCATAACGCTTTACTGGAGGTATTGGATATCCCGTCGCTTTTGATCGAAGCTCCGGGTCGAGCTAGCTCTGTATGGTGGTCCCAACGGGATTTGAACCCGTGTTTATGCCTTGAGAGGGCACCGTCCTAGGCCAGGCTAGACGATGGGACCACTGGCTCGGCACCTTAACGAAAAGGGCGCGAGCTTGTCAACTCAGCCGTAGTGCAGCATGCTGCCGACTTGCGCGGACTGTGACCCACCTGATATAAGAAATCAATATAAAGAAAATTCCTATGACATCCAAAGAGGCGTAAGAGACGCGTGGGCGGAACAAACCCCTACATTGAAAAAGCCGAAACGGCTCTACCTCAAAAGCCTTACAAGGTAACCTTTCGCCGGCCTGACGGCCCTGCGATTGTCTTTGACGTGGACCCGGGCAAGCTGCCTTATGGCCCGACGGGTCAGCCCGGCAGCATCCTCGACATCGCGCTGAACGGCGTCACCGGCATTGATTTGGAGCATGCCTGCGGAGGGGTCTGCGCCTGTTCAACCTGTCATGTGAAGGTCGTGAAGGGACTGGAATCCTGCAATGAGCCCACGGACGACGAGCTCGATCAACTCGACGAGGCGCCGGACATCTCGTTGAACTCTCGGCTGGGCTGCCAATGCGTGCCGAACGGCACCGTCGATATAGAAATTGAGATCCCCGCCTGGAACAAGAACCTCGTCAAGGAAGGCCACTAAGCAGTTGCGCTTTTTTCGATCTTCGCCCAGGAGTCCCGCAACGCGACCGTTCGATTGAAAACGACCCTGCCCTCCTTGGAATCCGAATCCACGCAAAAATAGCCCTGTCGCTCGAACTGGTAGTGGCTGCCAGGAGGCGCGCCCGCGAGGCTCGGCTCTACCCTGCACCCCATCAACCGCTCCAGCGAAGCGGGATTCAAATTTGCGGTGTAGTCCCGGCCGTCCGGAACGTCGTCGGGATCGGCCTTGACGAAGAGGTGATCGTACAACCGGATTTCCGCTTCCAGCGCATGAGCGGCGGACACCCAATGCAACGTGCCTTTCACCTTGCGCCCTGCTTGAGATGAGCCGCTGCGCGTTTCCGGATCATAGGTGCAGTGGACTTCGATCACCTCGCCGGTTCGTTCATCCTTCACAACTCCGACACATTTGATGATATAGGCATAGCGCAGACGAACCTCCTGGCCAGGCGCCAGGCGGAAGAACTTTTTCGGCGGATCCTCGCGAAAGTCTTCCCGCTCGATATATACGACGCGGGAAAAGGGCACCTTCCGCATCCCCATGTTCGGATCCTCCGGGTTGTTCACGGCTTCCAACTCCTCTACCAGGGCTTCCGGATAGTTGTCGATGACCACTCGTAAGGGCCGTAATACGGCCATCACCCGCGGCGCACGGCGATTGAGGTCCTCACGGATGAAGTGCTCGAGTAGGGCCATCTCGACGACCCCATCGCGCTTCGCCACGCCGATGTGCTCACAGAAGGCACGGATCGCCTCCGGCGTGTAGCCTCGCCTGCGCAATCCCTGGAGGGTCGGCAAACGGGGATCGTCCCAACCCGAGACGTGCTGCTTGTCGACCAATTCCAAGAGCCTCCGCTTGCTCATCACGGTATGGGTGAGATTCAGGCGGGCGAACTCGATCTGCCGGGGATGGCACGGAACATCCACGTTGTCCAGGAACCAGTCGTACAGCGGACGATGGTCTTCGAACTCCAGCGTGCAGACGGAATGGGTGATACCCTCAATCGCATCGGAGAGAGGATGGGCGTAATCGTACGTCGGGTAGATGCACCACTGGGAACCCGTCCGGTAATGGGCGACGTGTCGGATGCGGTACATGGTCGGGTCCCGCATGTTGACGTTGGGCGAGGTCATGTCGATCTTGGCGCGCAGGACGTGGGTCCCGTCCTCAAACTCGCCGGCCCGCATCCGCGCGAATAAGTCCAGATTTTCTTCGACCGATCGCATCCGATGGGGACTGTCTTTCCCTGGCTCGGTCAATGTGCCCCGATGCGTCCGGATCTCCTCGGCGCTCAAGCTGTCCACGTAGGCCTTTCCTTTCTTGATCAACTGCACGGCGAACTGGTAAAGCTGTTCGAAGTAGCCCGAGGCGTAAAACATCCGGTCGCCCCAATCGAATCCCAGCCATCGCACGTCGGCCTGGATCGCCTCCACATATTCCACGTTCTCCGTGCTCGGATTCGTATCGTCGAACCGTAAATGGCAGATGCCACGATGGTCCAGCGCCAGCCCGAAATTGAGGCAGATGGATTTGGCATGCCCGATGTGCAGATAGCCGTTCGGCTCCGGCGGAAAGCGCGTCACGATGCGACTGTGCTTGCCGGTCTTGAGATCGTTCTCGACGATCTCACGGATGAAATTTGAGGAGGTGGAGGTAGACATGAGAGACGTGGCTGGGGGACTAGGATTCGAACCTAGGTAATCAGATCCAGAGTCTGATGTCCTACCACTAGACGATCCCCCAACCCGTAACGACGTGGTATGTCACCATTATCGGTAGTTCACCGTATCAAGTCAATGGCCTTCTTGAGCCGCGCGATCGTCCGATCACGGCCCAGGAGCACCATCACATCAAAGATGCCGGGGCTGACCGTCCCACCCGTGAGCGCCACCCGGACGGGCTGCGCCAGCTTGCTCATCGACAGGCTCGTCTCCGCCAAGACGGTCTTGAATCTCTGCTCGATGGCATCGTGCTCGAAAGTGGACATCCCCTCGAGCGCGGTGATCAGCTTGATGAGCGCCGGCCGGACCGCTGCGACCAGATATTTTGCCACGGCTTCTTGGTCCATCGTGACCGACTCCTGAAAGAAGGGGGCCGCCTTGTCGGCCATCTCGACGAGAGTTTGTGCCCGTTCGCGAAAGGCCAGCACCAGCCGCTCGATCCAAGCCCGATCCGGCTGTGCCTCTACGTCCAGCATTCCTCGCATCCGGAGGAACGGGATCAGCAGTTCGGCCACACGCTTCACGTCCGCGTGGCGCAGGTAATGGCCGTTCAACCACAACAGCTTGTCTGGATCGAACGCCGCGGGGGACTTGGTGATGTTCTCCAGCGAAAACTTTTCGATCATCTCCTGCAAGGAGAACACTTCCTGATCGCCGTGGGACCAGCCCAGCCGCACGAGGTAGTTGACCAGGGCCTCAGGCAGGTAACCCGCCTCCTGGTATTCCAGCACCGACGTGGCCCCCTGCCGTTTGGACAGTTTGACCTTGTCCATCCCGAGGATCATGGAAAGATGGCCGAACCGCGGCGGCTCGTATCCTAGGGCTTGATACAACAGGATTTGCCGTGGCGTGTTGTTCAGGTGATCGTCGCCGCGGATGACGTGGGTAATCTTCATCTGGGCGTCGTCCACCACCGCGCCGAAATTGTAGGTCGGCATCCCGTTGGATCGTACGATGATGAGATCGTCCAGTTGTGTGTTGTCGAACAAGACGTCTCCCTTGATCAGGTCATGGACGATCGTGTGTCCCGCCTGGGGAGTCACAAACCGGGTGACCGGCGAGATACCCGCAGGCGCGGGCCCTGATCGGCGGCGACATCGGCCGTCGTATTTGGGCAGTTCCTTCCGGGCCAGGGCCTCCTTCCGGCGGACTTCCAGTTCTTCCTCCGTGCAATAGCACAGGTAGGCCTTGCCTGCCGCCAGCAACCGCTCGGCGTGTTCCTTGTAAAGTGTGAGGCGGTCAGTCTGATAGATCGGTCCTTCATCCCAATCCAGCCCCACCCATTTCATTCCACCCAGGATGGCCTGAATGGCTTCGGGCGTGGACCGCTCTCGATCCGTATCCTCGATCCGTAACACAAACACCCCTTTTTCGTGCCTAGCAAATAGCCAGTTGAAAAGCGCTGTGCGAAGGCCCCCGACGTGGAGATACCCTGTCGGGCTTGGGGCAAACCTGACTCGAATTTGGCTCATCGCTACTGATCCTCTGGTGTTCTTAAGACCTCGAAATATAATACAAATTTTTTATATTGACAAGCATTTTCCATGATGTTATCTTATACCCGACCAGTATGGTCTCCGATACAAATAGTCCCCGACTGATTTAATCGGAATCATTGGTATGATGAAACTTTCGAAAAAGACGGACTACGCCCTGATGGCTATTCGATACATGGCCTCCAAGGGTGTTGGGCGCGTGGTCAATACCAAAGAGATCGCCGAGGAGTACAGCATTCCGGTCGAACTGCTGGCCAAGGTGCTCCAGAAGCTGGGTAAAAAGGGCCTGATCGTCAGCCAGAACGGTCCGAAGGGCGGGTATCTCCTGGCCAAACCTTCGGACAGCATCTCGGTGCTCTCCATTATTCAGGCGATCGAAGGACATGTCGGGATCACCGAATGCTATCACAATGAGGATTCCCATTGTATGCAGATGGCGCGCTGCAACATCCGCACCCCGTTGCGCAACATTCAGAACAGCATTTTCAGCCTCCTCGACAGCATGTCGATCGAAGATATGGACACATTCGGCCATGCGGCCACCATCGAGCCGCCGCCCAGATTGGTCAGCCGCCGAGTTTAAGTCTCTCGAAACGAGATAGAGAAGGAGCGACGCAATGAAGTTTCCGATCTTTATGGATAATCACTCCACCACGCCGATGGATCCCCGGGTCCTCGACGCGATGCTGCCATACTTCGTCGAAAAATTCGGCAATGCCGCCAGCCGCAACCATCAATTCGGATGGGAGGCCGAGGAAGCGGTCGAGCAGGCCCGCAAGCAGATCGCCAAGCTTATCCATTGCGACGCCAAGGAGATCGTTTTCACCAGCGGAGCCACGGAATCCGACAACCTCGCGCTCAAGGGCGTCGCGGAGATGTACAAGGAAAAGGGTGACCATATCGTCACCTGCGCGACGGAGCACCGGGCGGTTCTGGACACCTGCAAGGCTTTGGAGAAACGCGGCATCAAGGTGACCTATTTACCGGTGGGAAAAGACGGTCGGGTCAACCCCGACGAAGTCCGGAAAGCGATTACGGACAAGACAATTCTGATCTCGATCATGCTGGCCAACAATGAAATCGGGACGATTCACCCGATCGCTGAGATCGGCAAGATCGCCAAGGAGAAGGGCATTCTCTTCCACTGCGACGCGACACAGGGCGTCGGCAAGATCCCGGTGGATGTGGACGCGCTCAAGGTCGACCTGATGTCCTTCACCGGCCACAAGATTTACGGCCCCAAGGGCGTCGGAGCGTTGTACGTCCGGAAGAAGGGCCCTCGGGTCCGCCTGGCGCCTCAGATCGACGGTGGCGGCCACGAGCGCGGCATGCGGTCCGGCACCCTGCCCGTTCCCTTGGTCGTGGGGTTCGGCAAAGCCTGCGAGCTCTGCGAGCAGGAGATGCCCGCCGAAAGCAAGCGGATCGCGGCGATGCGGGACCGTCTGCAGGCTCAGATCATGGAGACCCTGGATGAGTGCTACCTTAACGGGCACCCGACGGAACGGCTGCCGCACAACCTCAATATCAGCTTCGCCTACGTCGAGGGCGAAGCGCTGCTGATGGGCGTCAAAGAGATCGCGCTCTCCTCAGGGTCCGCCTGCACATCAGCCACACTGGAGCCGTCCTACGTGCTTCGGGCTCTGGGTGTCGGATCGGACTTGGCGCACTCCTCTATCCGGTTCGGACTCGGCCGATTCACGACCGACGAAGAAGTCGACTATACGGCGAAGCGGATGGTCGAAGCCGTGAAGCGGCTGCGGGAGATGTCCCCGCTGTACGAAATGGCCAAGGAAGGGATCGATTTGAAATCCGTGCAATGGGCGGTACACTAAAGATCGGATCATGAGGCTTGTTAAGCAATAGTAGAGAGTTATAGAGTAGAGAGAGGGGGGAATATCATGGCGTACAGCGACAAGGTCATCGACCATTACAATAACCCGCGGAACATGGGAAGCCTGCCGAAGGACGACAAGCAGGTGGGGACCGGGATTGTGGGCGCCCCGGAGTGCGGCGATGTCATGAAGTTGCAGATCAAGGTGGAGAACGATCGGATCGTGGATGCGAAGTTCAAGACCTTCGGCTGTGGTTCGGCGATCGCCAGCTCCAGCCTGGCCACGGAATGGCTGAAGGGCCGCACGGTCGAAGAGGCCTACACGATCAAGAATACCGACATCGTGCAGGAGCTGAACCTCCCGCCGGTGAAGATCCATTGCTCGGTGTTGGCTGAAGATGCCATCAAGGCTGCGCTGCAAGACTACAAGAAGAAGGCATCGGTTGACGCAGCACAGGATGAGAAAGCGGCCGTACAGGCAAAGTAAAGGGGAAGGACACGTCCTATGGAAGAGACCGCCGCCGCGACACCGATTGTCACGTTAACCTCGAACGCCCTCAAGGAGATCAAGCGCCTCCAGGAGGTTCAGGGCCTGGGCTCGGCGGCTCTGCGCCTAGGCGTCAAGGGCGGGGGCTGTTCCGGCCTCAGTTATACCGTGAACTTCGATACGGAGATGGGGCCCTACGACCAGTCCTACGAAGTCGACGGCATCCGCATCATCGTAGACATGAAGAGCGCGATCTATCTGCAAGGCACCCAGCTCGACTATCAGAAGGATTTGGTGAGCGGCCAGTTCAAGTTCAGCAACCCGAACGCCGCGAAAAGCTGCGGCTGCGGAGAATCGTTCTCAGTCTAACCGCTCCCCTCTCAGACGAGACGCAATAAGTCCACGGGGCATGGCCGAGCGTGATGGTGGCCATGCCCGTTGTATTTAGAGGGTCGAAGAAGGTACCGCATGGAGACCAGCAGGAAAGAGCTCCCTCTGGCGCGCAGCATGTGCTGGCATTGCCAGTCCGACATCGGCGGCGAGTATTTCTGCGGCCAATGCGTCAAGGTCCAGCCCCTGTCGAAAGACATCGATTATTTCACCTGCCTGGGACTCCCCCGGAAGCTGAACATCGATACGGTCTCCTTGGAGACCAAGTTCTATGAACTGAGCCGGGCGTTCCACCCGGACTTCTATGAGGGGAAATCGGAGATGGAGCGGGCCGTCAGCCTGGCCAATTCCGCCATCCTCAACCAGGCCTACCGCACCCTGAAGGACCCCATCCTGCGTGTGGAATATCTCCTGCGCCTGGAGGCCGGTGCCGCCAAGGACATCCCCGGAAAAGCGCCGGCCGATCTCTTTGAAACAATCTTGGAAATCCAAGAGCACCTGGAAGAATTCAAGGCGGCCAAGTCCCAGAACGATGCCGCATCCGCCGCGCGTACCGCTGATCTGCTGAAAAGCGCCAGAAAAACCCTGGACGCCAAGCGGGCCGCATTGGAGAGCCGCCTGGCCGAGCTCTTCCAGATCTGGGACCGGCTGGTCGAAAAAGTGCCCTCCCACCAGACCCACTCGTCTCAGAAGGAACAAACTCTCAAGGAGATGCGCGGTCTGCTGTCCGAGCGGACCTATGTGACCAACATGCTCGGGAACATCGCGGAGGCTCTGGGATAATGGCACGCATCGTCGGGATCGATCTCGGGACAACCAACTCACTCATTGCGTACATGCAGGGGAAAACCCCCACGGTCATCGCGGGGCCGGAGGGGCGCACGATGGTACCCTCCGTCGTCGCCTATACGCCGACCGGCATTCTGGTCGGGGATGCGGCCAAGGAGCAGCTCGTTCATAACCCCCAGCACACCGTCTATTCGGTCAAACGTTTCATGGGGAAAGGGCTGAACGACGTCTCGCAAGAGCTCCAGTACTTCCCCTTCAATCTCTCCGAGGAGAACGGCGTGATCCGGCTCCGGATCGGTGACAAGGCGCTTACCCCGCCCGAAATCTCGGCCATGATCCTCAAGGAGCTCAAGGCCCGCGCAGAAGCGTTCTTCGGCGAGGAGATCCGCAAGGCCGTCATCACCGTCCCCGCCTATTTCAACGACAGCCAGCGGCAGGCCACCAAAGACGCCGGCAAGATCGCGGGCCTGGACGTGGTGCGAATCGTCAACGAGCCGACCGCCGCATCGCTGGCCTACGGCCTCCAGAAACGGACACAGGGCACCATCGCCGTGTACGATTTGGGCGGCGGCACCTTCGATATTTCAATCCTCAAACTCAAAGGCGGCATCTTTGAGGTCCTGGCCACAAACGGCAACACCCACCTCGGCGGCGACGACTTCGACCGGCGTCTTGTGGATGTGCTCATGCGAGAGATCAAGACCCGCCATGGCGTTTCCCTGGACGGCCGCCCCGAGCTTCAGCAAGACATACGAGTCCGAGCGGAACAGGCGAAATGCCGCCTCTCCAAAGAAAGCCAAGCGACCATCAATGTGCCGCTGCCTGGCGGCAAAGGGGACTACCGCCGCACCTTCACGCGCGCCGAATTCGAGACCCTGGTCACGGATCTGGTGGAGAAAACCCTGGCGCCCTGCCGGCAGGCCATCAAGGATGCCGGGCTTTCTGCGACCGATGTCGACGAGATCGTGCTGGTCGGCGGGTCCACCCGTATTCCTCTCGTGCAGCAAAGGGTCCAGACCCTCTTCGGCAAAATGCCCCACTGCGAGCTCAACCCCGACGAGGTGGTGGCGCTTGGGGCCGCGGTCCAGGCCGATATTCTGTCCGGAGGCATCCAGGACATGCTCCTGCTCGACGTGACGCCTCTGACTTTGGGGATCGAAACGATGGGCGGCGTGATGAGCACCCTCATCCACCGCAATACGACGATCCCGACCAGCGCGAAAGAAATGTTTACCACCTTCGTGGACGGCCAGACGTCCGTAGACATCCACATCCTCCAGGGCGAGCGCGAGCTCGCCAAGGACAACCGGAGCCTGGCGCGCTTCCAGCTCAAGATCCCTCCCCTCCCGGCCGGCGCCCCCCGTGTCGAAGTCACTTTCATGATCGACGCGAACGGGATCCTCAGCGTCACCGCCCGGGACGTGCGGACAGGTGAGGCGCAGTCCATCGAGGTCAAACCTTCCTACGGCCTGTCGGATCAGGAAGTCGAGCGCATGATCCGCGATTCCTTCGTCTTCGCCCAGCAGGACATCAACGAACGGCAGCGCATCGAGGCGATGAACGAAGCGGAGAGCATTCTGAAAGCGACGGAGAAGGCGCTGGCCCGCGCCGACAGGCTGGCCACGCCGGAGGAACTCGCGGCCATCCGGCAGGCGGTGACCGATCTCAAATCCGCCATGGCCGGCACCGATCACCGCGCCATCCGGCAGGCGATTGAGGCTCTGGACAAGGCGTCCTACGGCCTGGCTGAGAAACTCATGAACAACACGCTGCAAGGGGCGCTGAAAGACAAAAAGCTCTCCGACGTGACGTAAAGAAGAGGTAGCCCATGGAGATCGATTGGAACGATACCGAGGAAATCGCCATTCAGCTTTTGGAACGGCATCCCGAGACTGACCCTCTGACCATCCGGTTCACGGACCTCCATCGGTGGGTGGCCGAGATTCCCGGTTTCATCGGCACCCCCCAAAAATCCAACGAGAAGATCCTCGAAGCCATCCAGATGGCCTGGCACGAAGAATACAAGGACGCACATGGCTGAGAGGAATCACGCTCTCTCACTCATGCCAGCGGAGGTCGCCATGCGGTCACTCACGAGTTTACTCGCGACAGCCCTGCTGCTTGTCAGCTTGACGGGATGCAGCTATCTGTTCTGGCCACGAGCCGATGAGTACTTGCAAAAAGCCAAAGGGGCGAGTGGGGTAGAGACGATTGTAAACCTCACGACTATGTTGGAGGCAAGTGCCAAGGCCGCCCGTGGCGGCAAGGGGTACGATGCGCCGCTGAACGATCTCCACAATCAGTTCCACGCCCTCGACAACGCGCTCTGTGGGGTCACCAAGGAGCAGGCTGAGTCGCCCGTTTACGCCCTCGCCGTCACTGAACAAAAGGAACTATTGGCCATTTTCAAGCGTCTCTGGAAGTACAAAGACGATCAGCCGCAGCGAGACGATCACCTGACCCTGTTTGCCCAGGAAGTCCGGGAACTCCGCGAGACGGTGCAGCGTTTGAAGTAAGGATTATCCCAACGTCTGGAGCAGCGCGCGCATCTCGGGGATGAGGTCCATGCCGCCGTTCGAGCGGCCTGATGAGGCCGCATCGATACCGGCCGTGAGCACCGGCTTGGCTTCCTCTTTCTTCCCTAGGGCTACCAATGCGCGGCCCAGGGCAAGATGCGAGGCGACATGCAGGGGATCGAGCTGGACCGCGACGCGAAGGTGCTCGACCGCTTCCTCAAGATTCCCGCCCTCCTGCATGATCTTGTTCCCAAGGCCGTACCGCCCCAGGAATCCCTTGGGATTCTTGGCCACCATCTGCCGAAACGCATCGAGATCCATTACTTCTGGTCGAAATTGAAGAATTGCGAGGGTGAGGATCGGAGGGGCGCTTGCTGGGTCGGTTCGGTGCCCTTCAGGAAGACCTCGGCGGATCCTTGACTCGTTCCCTCCGGAGCAAGCAGGCCGCTGGCGGGATCGATCTGGACGGACACCACCCCCTCCGGCTGCGCGAAGGCCAGGACCGGCAGAGGCTGGAGGGCTACTCTCATGTAGTTCATCCAGATCGGCAGCGCCGCGCGAGAGCCGGCTTCTCTGTCCCCGAGCGTCCGGACATCATCAAACCCCACCCAGACCCCCGCCACCAGGTTCGGCGCACCGCCCACAAACCAGGCGTCCGTGAAATCGTTGGTCGTGCCGGTTTTGCCGGCCAGCGGCCGCCCCATTCCCTTGGCGGCCAGGGCTGTGCCCTGCTGGATGACATCCTCCATCATATTGGTGATCAGGTACGCGGCTTCCTGGGAGAGCACTTCGCGCGGTTCAGGGACATGGGTTTCCAGCACCTGGCCGTTCGCATCCATCACGGACTCGACGACATAGGGCTCCAGGCGGACGCCTTGATCCATTAGCGCTCCGTAGGCCGCCGTCAATTCCTGCAACGTCACGCCCGACGAGCCCAGCGCCAACGACAGGTCATTGGCGAGCGGCGAGGCGATCCCCAGATCCTTGGCCAGATCCAGCACCGGCTGGACACCGATCTTCTCAAGCAGGCGTACCGTGGCGGCATTACGTGAATGCGCCAGCGCGTCCCGCAAAGTGACCAGACCGTGGAACTTCTGATCGTAGTTTTCCGGCCGCCAAGTCATCTCGGGGTTGTCTTCGTTATAGACCACGGCCGAATCCACGATGGGCGTACCGGGTGAGAGCCCTTGATTGACCGCCGTGGCGTAGATGATCGGCTTGAAGGCCGACCCGGGTTGCCGTCTGGCCGACGTCGCGCGATTGTATTCGCTCCGTCGGAAATCGTATCCGCCGACCATGGCCTTCACGGCGCCGGTCCGTGGATCAATCGCCATAAGGGCGCCTTCAACGATCGGGGTCTGCTCCAGGGCGAGCCGGACCCCATCTTTTGCGAGCTTCTTGACGCCGACTTCGATCACATCGCCGACCTTGAACAACTCTCCGGGAGTCTTGGCACCGGTGTCTTTGGCGTTTTTCGAGGGATCGGGACCCCGCAATTTCCGCTGCGCCCAGAGGAGATCCTCGGTGGCGATCTTCCCCGTAAATCCACGGGCCGTCACCATCATTCCATCCTTCCCGACCTTCGTCACGACACCATCAACAATCTCCCCTTCACGAACCGAGACGGCGATCGTCGCCCCGCTGACCTTGGTCACCGAGAATTCTTCAGGGGACGCGCCTTGGCGGAGTGGTCCGCGGTATCCCTGCCGTTTATCCAACTGGCGGAGTCCCTCCCGCAGGGCCGCCATGGCTCCTTGCTGGTCCGTCAAGGACAGAGTCGTATACACTTGCAGCCCGCCTTTATACACCATGGTTTCGCCGTAGGTGGCCATCAATCGCTGCCGGACATGCTCGACGAAATACGGTGCCGGCTCATCCCGCGTCAGGGGCTTGAACACGACTTTTTCCTCCACGGCGCGGTCCCCTTCCGCGGACGAGATGAACCCTTCTTCCACCATTCGTTTGATGGCGGTGACCTGCCGCCGCCTGGCGGCCTCCGGACGGTAATAGGGCGAATAGTCTGTCGGTCCTTTGGGCAGCCCGGCCAGATACGCGGCTTCGGCCAAAGTCACCTCGCCAACATTCTTACCGAAGTAGGTCTGCGCAGCGGATTGGACCCCATACGCCCCGTGGCCAAAGTAGATCTGGTTGAGGTACAACTCGAGGATCTGCTCCTTGCCCAGCATCTGCTCCATCTCGAGCGCCAGGAGCGCTTCTTTCACCTTCCGCTCGAAATCCCGTTTCGGCGACAGAAAGAGCGACCGCGCCAGTTGTTGCGTGATCGTGCTCGCGCCCTGACGGATCCGGCCCGACAAGAGATTCGTGACCGCCGCACGGGCGATACCCACAAAGTCCACACCCCGGTGCTCGAAGAAACGGGCATCCTCGATCGCGATCACCGCATTCACCAGATGCCGGGGAATTTTGTCCAGCGGCACCAGAATCCGCCGTTCCACAAAAAACTGCCCGATCACCTGCTGATCGGCCGAGTACACGCGTGTGACCAGACTGGGTTGATACTCGTGCAGACCCGCGAGAGACGGGAGGTCCTGCATGAGGTACCACACCATGCCGGCGGCCACGACTGCGCCGAGGAGGATCACCATCAATAACGGACCCAGCAGCTTTTTCACGAGTGGACGACGCCGGCGTGGACGCTCGACTCGATCGGAGAATGGCATACCTTATCTTACCACAACGCGAACGGTCTTTGACTCTCTCAACAGAGATGCGTTAGAGTGCTGAACGGAAAGGATCTCATGCGCCGCTCGGATCTCCGCAACATCGCCATCATCGCCCACGTCGATCACGGCAAAACGACCCTCGTGGACGCGATTCTCAAGCAAACCCATGTCCATCGCAACATCGAGGGCATGGGTGAACGCATCCTGGACTCCATGGACCAGGAGCGCGAGCGGGGCATTACCATCAAGGCGAAAAACGCCAGCGTGGTCTATAACGGAGTCAAGATTAACATCGTGGACACGCCGGGCCATGCCGATTTCGGAGGCGAAGTGGAACGCACCCTCCGCATGGTGGATGGGGTGCTGCTCCTGGTGGACGCGAAGGAAGGCCCCATGCCGCAGACCACCTTCGTGCTTCGCAAGGCTTTGGGCCTGGGACACAAGGCCATCGTTGTCATCAACAAAATCGATCGTCCTGACGCCCAGATCGAGGAGGTCGTCAACCGCACATTCGATCTCTTCGCCCATCTCGGCGCCACCGACGACCAACTCGACTTCCCCCTCGTCTACACCTCCGCACTCCACGGGACCGCCTCCCTGGACTCGGAAAAGCCCGGCGTCGACATCGCGCCGTTGCTGGACACGATTCTGGAGAAGATCCCCGCCCCGCAGATCATTTCGGATCGTCCGCTCCAGATGCTCGTGCTCTCCCTGACTCACGATTCCTACAAAGGCAAGATGGCCATCGGCAAGCTGCTCTCCGGCGCCCTCACCAAGCGTCAGCCCCTCGTGCGGATCAAGATCGATGGCACGCACGTCCCGGGCAAGGTCACCGATCTGCTGATCTTCGAAGGGCTGGAGCGCAAGGACGTGGAACGGGTCGAAGCCGGTGAGATCGTGGCCGTGGCTGGATTCCCCGATGTCGGAATCGGCGAGACCCTGGCAGACGCCGAGCGACCTCTCCCGCTCCCACCCGTGGCGATCGACGAACCGACCGTCCAGATGACCTTTTCAGTCAATACCAGTCCCTTTGCCGGCAAGGAGGGCAAGTACGTCACCTCCCGCCACCTCCGCGACCGGCTGTACAAGGAGCTCGAGACCAACGTCGCCTTGCGCGTGGAAGAAACCGATTCCACCGACCAGTTCCTGGTCGCCGGACGCGGCGAACTGCATCTGGCAGTCCTCATCGAGACCATGCGCCGGGAAGGCTACGAACTTCAAGTATCCCAGCCGAAGGTGATCATGCGCGAAGAAGACGGCGTTACGCTGGAGCCCTATGAAGAACTGACGATCGAGGCGCCGGTTGCGTTCCAGGGAACCGTCATCGAAGAAATCGGACGGCGCCGGGGCGAGCTTCGCCACATGAAACTGACGGTCCATGGCGACTTGCACCTCGAATATCACATCCCGACCCGAGGGGTCATCGGCCTGAAGAACGCGTTGCTGACCAAGACCAAAGGTACCGTCATCCTGCACCATATTTTCGACCGGTACGAAAAAGTCGATCCTCGCAGCCTCAACGTCGACAGCCATGGCTCGCTGGTCGCGCACGAGACGGGAACCAGCAGTGCTTACGGACTCAACATCGCCCAGGAACGAGGCGCCCTCTTCATCGGCTCCCAGGTGGAGGTCTATCAGGGAATGGTGGTCGGCGAGAACGCACGGGATGAGGATCTGGACGTCAACGTCTGCAAGGCCAAACATTTGACGAACATGCGGGCGTCAGGCTCGGACGAGGCCATCGTGCTGACCCCGCCTCGTGAAATGACGCTCGAGTTCGCGCTGGAGTACATCGGGCCGGATGAGCTGGTTGAAGTGACGCCGTCGAACATCCGCATCCGCAAGCGCCTACTGGAGCCGGAAGAGCGGAGAAAAGCCAAGAAAACCCGAAGCTAAATCGTTCCGCCGTGGCCGATCGGAAAGTCGGCGGCGTGCAGCTGGCTGTTGTGCGGCGTGACCTTGATGATATCGCCGTCTTTGATCACCGTCGTTTCGGCCGCGATCCGAATGCCTACCGTGAACATGCATTCCGTCTCCTGCCAGATCCGGATCACCTCGGGAACCCGATCCTTATGATCAAGGAGAAGCTGCTTTAAGGTGATCGGCTCCTTGAGCTCCCACTCCAGGACCCGCTCGCCATCGGCGGACGTCAGATTGCCCAACAAGCGTACCGTGACCATTGCTTCCGTTTCTTCCTTCCCAAAGCATGACTATAGCACAGATGGCGGATTTTTTGCTGTCCAGGAAGTATGCTACCATAGCCCCTCGGGGGACGCTGGCGTAGCTCAACGGCAGAGCAGCGGTTTTGTAAACCGCAGGTTGGAGGTTCGATTCCTCTCGCCAGCTCCAAACAGAGCTAGCTCGTGCCGCCGCATTCGATCAAATTGCGGCGGATATGCAATACCTCCAGTTGTTTATGCTAGCGCGACCCGGAGCCTCTTCTGCCCTTATCTTGACTTGCCCTCGAGGAATCCCTAACCTGACGTGCCAACGGGAGGCATACCCCTTGGAACAAGGCAGCACGCGTGGGTAGCGACTGGAAACCCCCTTCTCCTAGCCCACGGCGCTTCAGAGACCGACGCCGGCTGCTGCGCCGGCAACGGGACCATCGGCTGGTCCAGCGCGAGCGGGAGCTGGAGGCGGCGCGACTCATCTGCCAGGCTCTCTCCCAGCACGTCAACATGGACGACCTGGTCGAAAGCGCCCTCCGCATCGCCCTGGAAGTAGTAGAGGCCGACGCCGGATCAGTGCTCCTGGCCGACGATAAATCCAAACAATTGATCTTCCGCTTCGTGATCGGAGAGAAGGCGGAACAGTTGCGCGGAACAGCCATTCCCTGGGATAAGGGCGTCGCCGGAGCGGTTTTCCAATCAGGGGAACCGGCGATCATCAGTGACGTGGCCAGGGATACCCGCCACTTTACCGGTGTGGATCATTCCACCGGATTCAAGACCCGCGATATGATCACGATCCCGCTGAAGCGCTGGGAAGGCGTGCCCATCGGAGTCCTTCAAGTCTTGAACAAGCGCGAGGGGCAGCTCAACAAGGATGACATCGCCATCCTGACCATCATCTCCGCCCTCGCGTCTCAAGCCATTGAGCAGGCGCGCCTGTTCGAAACTGCCAAGCTGGCCGAGGTAGCACGCCTCATCGGGGATATCGGTCATGATATCAAAAACTTGCTCACGCCGGTGGTCACCGGCGGCGAGTTCCTGCAAACCGAGCTCAACAAGCTCTTCAGCAGTCTGTCCGCCTCAGGGATCAGCGGGACTCAGACGAACCAGGATCTGTGCAACCGCGTGATCGGGTTGCTTCGGAACGCCGCCCGTCGCATCCAGGATCGGGTGAAGGAGATCGGAGACTGCGTCAAGGGCCTGAGCACACCGCCCCGATTCGCCCCGTGCCTAGTCGGACACGTGGTCGGCGATGTCATCAAAACGTTGTGCATGCTCGCTGATGAGAAAAATATCTCTCTCCGGGCGGAAGGCCTCGACTTGCTCCCGCCGATTACCGCCGACGAACGCCGGCTCTTCAACGCGTTCTACAATCTGATCCATAATGCGATCTCGGTCGTGCCCGGAGGAGGGTTCGTCACCGTCAGCGGACAGGTTGAGCTACAGACCGGACTTCTTCTCCTTTCCATCTGCGATAACGGACGCGGCATGCCTCCCGAGATCCGTGACAGCCTCTTCACCTCCCGCGCCATCAGTCATAAGATGGGCGGCACCGGGCTGGGCACCAAAATCGTCAAAGACGTGGTGGACGCCCACGGCGGGCAAATCACGGTCGAGAGCAAGGAAGGCGTGGGGACTACCATCCACATCTGCCTGCCCATGCAGCAACCCAGCGCCACGGGCACTCCCGCCCGCTAATTTCCCTCTTAGAGCACGCGCCTGTCGAGGCTTCGATATTGAATCGCTTCGGCCACATGCTCGGCGGCGATCGAGTCTTTCTGCGCCAGATCGGCGATCGTGCGTGCTACTTTCAGAATCCGCATGTAGGCCCTCGCCGAGAGCCCGAGGCGCGCGACGGCTTGTTCGATCAGTGCCTGTCCTGGCCCATCAATCCGACAATGCTTTTTGATCTGGGCGGGGCGAAGCTGAGCATTGTTGTGGGTACGGGACCCGTGGTATCGCTCGACTTGCCGCACGCGGGCTGCGATGACGCGCCCTCGAATCGTCGAGGACTCCTCGCCCCGCTCATCCGCCGCCAGATCCCGAAAGGGAACAGCCGGCACCTCCACGTGCAGATCGATGCGGTCCAGCAACGGCCCGGACACCCGCGTGCGATACCGTTGGATCTGCACGGGACTGCAGACACAGGGCCGGATTCGGTCGCCCAGGAACCCGCACGGGCAGGGATTCATCGCAGCCACCAGCATCACCCGAGCGGGATAGGTCAGAGCCGCCATCACCCGCGTGATCGAGATAGTGCCCTCCTCCAACGGCTGTCTGAGACTTTCCAGCACGTTGCGGCGGTATTCGGGCAATTCGTCGAGAAATAGCACGCCGTTATGCGCCAGCGAAATTTCTCCCGGTCGCGGCACTGTGCCCCCGCCGATCAAGCCGGCATCCGAGATCGAGTGATGCGGCGCCCGGAACGGACGGACCAAGAGGAGGGGTTGATCCGGTCGAAGCGTGCCCGCCACACTATGGATGCGGGTGCTTTCAATGGCTTCCTCAAGGGTCATCGGGGGAAGCACCCCGGACAACCGTTGCGCCAGCATCGTCTTGCCGGACCCCGGCGGGCCGACGAGCAACACGTTATGGCCGCCGGCCGCCGAGACTTCCAACGCCCGCTTGGCATGCTGCTGGCCACGCACATCCGCAAAATCAGCCACTCCGTTCTGGGAGAGGCGTGGCTGTGCGATATTCCTCTCCAAGGGCATCACGCTCTGCGTCCCTCTGAGATGCTCGATGACTTGGGGAATCGTCGAAACCGGATAGACCGGAACGTCGTCAACGATGGCTGCCTCCTGGGCATTCTCAACCGGCACGAGCAAGCCTTTGACGGCTCGCCGCCGGCAGGCCAGCGCCATCGAGAGTACGCCGTGAACCGGCTTGACTCCTCCCTCCAGCGAGACTTCGCCCACCATCACGATCTCGCGCAACACCTCAGCCGGAACGAGGCCTTCAGCAGCCAGGATCCCCACAGCCATAGGCAGATCGAAACCGGAACCTTCTTTGCGCAGATCGGCCGGGGCCAGATTGATGGTGATCTTCCGCTGGGGAAAGCTGAAGCCGCTGTTGCGCAGAGCCGACCGGACCCGGTCACGGCTTTCCCGCACCGTCATGTCCGGCAAGCCGACCACCGTAAACATGGGCAAGCCGGCCGCAAGGTCCACTTCCACTTCAACGGAATGGGCCTCTAAACCGTTGACCGCCACGCTGTAGACCTTGGCCAGCATTGTCCCTCCTGAGAATGAGACAACGCCGAGGGGGAAAAGGTACAATCGCGCCATGGATCTTTGTCTCGCGGCGCTCACCATCGCATGGGCTGTGGGGGTCTCTCCTGCCGCCGGCGAGCCCAGCCGCCCCCTGGTCGGGCACGTGATGGCGCTGCTGGCAACGTTCGAACAGGCCGACGTCCTGCCGCCCGAGAACTCGCCGGAGGCCAATGCGCTGGTTCACGCCTTGATTCAGACGCAAGCCGCTCTCACCAAGAGCACGAACCAGGCAACCCGCAAGTGGTTCACCGACGCTCTGCGCCGAGGCGCGTCCCCGGGAACCACACTCAGCCCGCATGACGGCCTCACCTCTCGCACCCTGGAGGCCATCCTGGCCTATGCCGCGACAGACCCACCGGCAGACCGTCCCGACGTCCTGGCAGGGCTGATGGAATTCAACGTCAGCCAGGCCGATCTGGACCGCCTGACGCGGGTCTACGGACAAGCCAGAGATCGGTTCCGCACGGCCGCTCAGGACATCCACCGGGTCTATGAGGCCCAACGGCAAACCATGCCGTTTCGCTGACCCTTTTATTCATCGCGGGCGATCTGCTATGATCGCTCGCACAAGCCACGAGCCACACAGGGAGGCACCCATGGCCACGAAAGCCTATATCCTGATCAAGGTCAAAGCAGGCAAGACCAAGGACGTCGTCAAATCCTTGAAGGCGCTCCACGGGGTCCAGCAAGTGCACCCCTGCTTCGGCCAGCCCGACATCTTCAGCTTCATTGAAGTGAATGACGAGAAGGCTCTGTCCGACATCGTCATCTCAAAAATCCATACCATCGATGGCGTCGAGGAAACCGACACGCACATCGTCGCCGAAACCTGATCCGTTACACCCGATAGGTTGACACCCGTGCGCACCATCAGCCTGATGCGAGGACCGTTTCAATTGTGCGATCCCTGTTACGAAATCGTCGTGGCGGAGAAGCTCGTGGACGACAGAAACGTCGCCTCTGACCACGATGCCGTCTTCGACCACGTCTGTCCCAACTGCTACGACCGAAACAGACCCTTAATCGACGACATGCTGGGCAGCAGCGAATGAACTGCGCCTGGCTTGAAGGGAGCGCGTATGGCCTTGAATAAAGATTTCGATCCCCTCAGCGAGGTGCCCGGCCTTAAGAAAATAAGCCCTTTCGCGATCGTGGCCGTGGTTCTGATCCTCCTCTGGCTGTTCTCTCCCATTGTCAATATCGGGGCGGTCGAACGGGGCGTTGTCTTCAACAAACTGAACGGCAAGCTCAAAGTGATCGGGACCGGCTTCAATATTATCGTGCCGTTCGTGGAAGAGGTATACAGAATGGATGTCAGCACCCGCAAGTCGGACACACGGGCCACGGCCGCATCCAAGGACCTCCAGACGGTGGCGACCGAGATCGTGTTGAACTACCATTTGATGCCGGACAAGGTGGACAAAATTTATCAGGAGTTCAAGACGGAAACCGACAAGCGCTTTGTTGATCCGACCATTCAGGAAGTGGTCAAGGGCGTGACCGCCAAGTTCACTGCCGAAGAACTGATCACCAAACGCCAGCTCGTCAAGGAGGAGATGCAGGAAACCATGCAGGCGCGAATGATCAAGTCTCATATTGCGCTGGACGCGTTGAGCATCACCGATTTCCAGTTCTCCAAGATCTTCAACGAGGCGATTGAATCCAAGCAGACGGCCGAGCAGTTGGCCTTGAAGGCCCAGCGGGACTTGGAACGGGTCAAAATCGAAGGCCAGCAGAAGGTCGTGCAGGCCAGAGCGGAAGCGGAATCTCAGCGGATTCAGAAAGAGACGATCAGCCCGATCATCTTGCAACTCCGGGCGATCGAAAAATGGGACGGCAAATTCCCGCAGGTGATGGGGGGAAGCGGGGCCATGCCTTTCATCAACATCGATGCCGGGAGCGTGAAGAAATAATGAGGTTCGACCGGAAAGACATCGGCTCGGCCAACGTCCGCTTTCCCGCGGGCACCGGTATGCCCGACCCTTTGGATGTGGCCATCGATCCGTATGCGAAGACGAAAGTCGCGAAACAGGTGTACGTCAAAGGGTTCCAGGCATGGCCGCAGACCGGCGGGCCGTTTCCCGCGGTGATCATTCTCCATGAGTGGTGGGGGCTCAACGCCCACTTCCAGGATCTCACATACCGGCTGGCGCAGCATGGCTACGTGGCCCTTGCCGTGGATCAGTACAGCCGCATCGGAGGGGCGGTGACCAGCGACGCTGAATTCGCCGGTCAACTCATGGCCAAACTCAAGCCCTCCGACGTGATGCAAGACTTGAATGCGGCCACCGAATATTTGAACTTCCAGGAATACGTCAAGAAAAACCGGATCGCGGTTCTCGGATTTTGCATGGGCGGCTCCCACGCGCTCAGCTATGCCTGCGCCAGGCGCCAACTGCGGGCAGCCGTGGCTTTCTACGGGAAAGTTCCTCAAGATACACTCTCAGGCCTGCAGTGCCCCGTGCTCTACCATCAGGCAGAGCATGACGACTGGATCACGCAGGAGGAGGTGGACCATTTGGTTCAGACGCTGACCGCTCGGAAGGTGCCGTGCGAGGTCCACAAATACCCGGGTACCTCCCACGCCTTCTTCAACGATACGAGACCGGAAGTCTTCAACGCGGACGCGGCGGCAGAAGCCTGGGCTCGGACCCTGGCTTTTCTGGACACCTATATCCTGGCCGACCATCCCGGCGTCCGGCCGCTCCCCGACTCGCAACGGATCAGGTTGTAAGAAAGGACGCGCCGATGACATGCCCACTGTGCGGAACCGGCATCTTGCCTGGGAAAATCTGCCTGGGATGCGGGTACGATCCCAGCAAGCCGGAAATTCGGCCGCGCGCAAAACCAGGGCCTCCGCCGCCACGACCAGTTCGCGCCCAGTCTTTCAGGAACCCGGCCAGGTCCGAAAAGAAAGCCAAACCCAAACTGAAGGTACAGGCGCCGCCCCCGGAGGACATCACCGATGAGATCGAGGACAAGGAGTCGGCCGATGCCCAACCAGCGGCACCGCCTCCGGCCCCAGCCGCGCAACCATTATTCTCTCCTCCTCTTCCTCCTTCCCCCATCGCACAGCGAGCCCAGCTGCCGGAAGAAACCGTCCAGGTCACCACGCAAGCAGCCTTTGAGGGCTATCCCATCGTCGCGTATAGAGGTCTCGTGGTTTCCTCTATCGCCATACGTGTGGGTGAGCCGAGTGAATTGTGGGCAGAAGGGCAGGACATCCGGCGACTGAGCGGGGGACCGCTCGGATTGAGGCTGCGCAAAGCGATCGATGTGGCGGTTGCCGATCTGAAGATGGAGGCGATAGACCGTGGCGCCAACGCGGTTTTGGGATTGCGCCTCGAATTCTTACCCGTTCAAGGGAACATGGCGATTCTGACCGCGATGGGAACGGCCGTCACCCTGGAGTCCTAGCCCCTTTCCGCGTCAGGCAGGCGTATGTCCATCACCCGTCAACTGCAGCGTTACTTTCTGGCCGGCCTCGTCGTCATCGTCCCCGTCTGGGGCACGTTCCTCATCCTCAAGGCGCTGTTCGCCGCGCTGGACGGCGCGCTCGTGACTGTGTTGGGGTCTCGGGTCAGCTCGTCGATCCCTGGGCTTGGCGCCCTCACCTTCCTTCTGCTGATTTTCATCAGCGGCGCGCTCGCCTCCAATTTGCTGGGCCAGCGCCTCGTCAAGTCCTGGGAGACGGCCCTCCTTCACATCCCGCTCGTACGGAGCATCTACACGACCTTCAAATCCGCGACCGACATCTTCGCCTTCATGGACCGGCAACGTGAAAACCGGATCGTCCTGCTCCCTTTCCCGCGCACCGGCCTCTATGCCATCGGTCTTCTCATGGGGGAAGCGCCCGAGGCGCTCCAGCTCGCATCACAGGGCCGGCTGAGCCTGGTGTTCGTCCCGACCGCCCCCCATCCATTCACAGGATATCTGGCCCTCGTCCTCAATCATGAACTGATCACGCTGTCGATGGGCTTTCACGACGCGATGAAGATGCAGTTCTCCTGCGGCCTGTATATTCCCCCAGCGTCGCTGGATTCCCATCCGATGTAGGGGCAACCCCCCCCGTGGTTGCCCGTCACAAGGGTAGGCACGGAGGCCTACCCCTACGCGAACGATTTCCAATTCAGAAAATCTCGCTCGCGGTAGAGGCTGTCGAGGTCGAGAGTCACTTCCACGCCAAACTGCCGGAGGCCTTCGGCAACGGCCCGGATCGGCAGGCCCACGACGGCCAGATAGTCTCCGTCGAAACCCGCGACGAGCCCACGTCCTGTCCCTTGGATGGAATAGCCGCCGGCTTTGTCGAGCGGATCGCCGGTCGCCACGTACGCTTCCAGTTCTGAATACGTAAACTCTCGCATGTGCACACGAGCCGTCTCGACCGCTTCAAAGGCCTTCGTTCCCTTGAACATTGCGACAGCGGTTATGACCTCGTGGGACCGCCCCCGCAAACGTCGCAGGATATACCGCGCGTCATCGTGGTCCCTTGGCTTGCCGATCATAATCCCGTCGAGATTGATGAGCGTGTCGCTGCCCACCAGAATCGCCTCAGGAAATCGTGCAGCCAGCGACATGGCCTTGCGCTTCGCCTGATGGAGGGCTTCCTGCTCAGGGGGACGATTCTCGGACTCCTCTTCAAGACTGTCGGGTGGCACCATCAGAAAAGACAGGTTGAGCAGCGACAGGATCTGATACCGTCGTGGCGAGGTGGAAGCCAGAACGAGGGTCAAGACCGACATCCGCCGACGGATTCCGGGACATCCAGGACAATCCCGGCCAGGATGCGCTCGACGTCCTGAGAGCTGCCGGCCCGAAACATTTGCGCGCGGACCTCCGCCGCCTTGAAGAAGCCGGTGCAGTACCAGCCGAGGTGCTTGCGCATAGCGGCGAACCGCGACGTCCCGCCGAGCGCCTCGAAATAGCGGGCATGCTCGAGAGCGACCCGAAACCGTTCCTCAAGTGGGACACTCTCATCATCCGACGGTCCCCTGTTTGCCGCCGGCACCTTGGCCCAGTCCTTGGCGCGAAAGAACCAGGGATTGCCGAGCGCGCCCCTCCCGATCAGGACACCATGGACGTGCGTGTCCTGTACCCGACGGACGAGCTCCTCCATTGATTCCACATCGCCATTACCGAGAACGAGAGTCTCGGTCTGACAGACCAGTCTGGCCGCCCGTGCGATGGCCTCCCAATCGGCTTGGCCCCGGTACATCTGGGCCAGCGTCCGACCGTGGATCGAGATGGCCGCCGGCCGCTCTTCTAACAGAATCGAGACCCACTCCTCAATCACCACGGCATCGTAGCCCAGGCGGGTTTTGACGGACACGGGGACTGGCCGGCGCGACTGCAGTGCATCGCAGGCCCGGCTGGACGCGAGCGCCAGCACCCGTTCCACGACTTTCGGGCGAAGACCGACCGTCTCAATCCGCCGGCCCGACGCCCAGTCCTGCACCCCGGCCTGGACCGCGCGGATGATCTCCCGCGCCAACGACGGGTTCCGGATCAGCGCCGCTCCGCAGCCGCGCGCCGAGACGTTCTTGGAAGGGCAGCCCATGTTGATGTCCACGCCGTCGAAGCCCAGCTCACAGACCACCTGCGCCACCTGGTAGAACTTGTCTGGATCGGCGCCGTAAATCTGGGCGACGACAGGCCTTTCGATCTCGGCGTAGTGAAGCTGACTCCAGGCCGAGTCACCCCCGTGGCAGACCTCGTCCACATTGATGAACTCGGTGATCTGCACATCAGGCTTGCCATAGCGGGCCACGATATACCGGAACGCCGGGTCGGTGACGCCATCCATCGGCGAGAGGCCGATGACCGGCTGTGGGATGTCGTACCAGAAATTCATGGGCGCCATGGTAACATCCCAGGCCAATATTGACAATCTATCGGCCTACAGGTACCGTGAACATTTGACTGAGAAGAGACCTCTCCATGAACATTCAGATTCCTGACGATGTTGTTTTCCGCGATTTGGCGGGAGAGGCTGTCCTCCTGAACCTCTCCACTGGGACGTACTATGGCCTGGATGCTGTGGGGACCCGCATCTGGCACCTCCTCGCTGCCCACGGGACAACAGAAGAGATTGTCAACACGCTCCTCGACGAATTTGAGGTTGAAGAAAATCAGCTTCGTCGTGACGTGGACGACCTGATCCGACAATTAATCGACAAGGGACTGTTAAAAAACGATGCTCAGAAAACTCCGTCGACTCGCTGATGTTTCTCCGGGCGAGTGGCTGCTCCTGCCCCAACTTGCTCTCTGCGCGATGGTGGTGGGAATCGCCCTGAGAATCACAACGCTGCCCCGTCTGACCGGGTTCATTGGCCGGTGCGCGACCCGCCGCCGGCTCAGACATTTTCCGTTTTTTCATGCGCAGCACCAGCTCACGCGACTGGCCATCCTCGCAGACTGGGCGGTAAGAATCACGCTGGCTCCGGGACCCTGCCTCACACGGTCCCTCCTTCTGTTTTGGCTGCTCAAGGCCCAAGGGGAACCCACCGAACTTTTCATCGGCATCAACAAGGAAACCGCCGCTCTCCACGGACACGCCTGGATCGAAACACAGGGACAGGTGGTCAGCGACAGTCCCGCGATGGCCGGCCGTTTCGTCACGCTGCTTCGATTCTGAGGTGCTATGAGCGGAATTGCCGGGATCTATAACCTGGACAACAAGCCGGCAGATCCAGCGCTGCTGAGGCGGATGATAGACCGCATGACCCACCGGGGGCCGGATGGACGCGGCTACTGGATCGAAGGCCCGATTGGCCTCGGCCATGCGATGCTCCAAACCACACCAGAGTCGCTCCAGGAAAAGCAACCCTTGTTGTCGCATGAACGGGGCTCTCTCTGTCTTACGTTTGATGGACGGGTGGATAACCGAAGCGACGTGCGTGCCGCCCTGGAGAGCAAGGGACTCATGTTCCGCACCGATACCGACGCAGAGCTTCTCCTGCGGGCCTACGAATGTTGGGGGGAGGATTGCCCGCAACACATCCTGGGTGACTTTGCCTTTGCGGTCTGGGATGGGCGGAACCGGAAACTCTTCTGCGCCAGGGATATTCTTGGCATCAAGCCGTTCTACTATTCCATGAGCAGGCGCCGGTTCCTCTGGGCTTCCGAATTGCGGCCTCTGTTGGAAGACCCGTCCGTCCGGAAAGAACCCAACGAAGGGATGATAGGCGAATACCTTGCCAATGCGCTGACCAGCAATGAAGAGACACTGTTTCTCGACATCCAGCGCCTTCCGCCTGCTCACTACCTGGTGATTCGCAACGGACATCTTTTTAAAGGCCGATACTGGGACATCGACCCCGGCCGGGAGATCCGGTATCAGACCGACGAAGACTACGCTCAGCATTTCCTCGCAATCTTCCGCGAGGCCGTCCGCTGCAGATTACGGAGTCAGCACCCCATTGCGGCCGATCTCAGCGGTGGTCTCGACTCCTCATCGGTGGTCAGCATGGCTCAGTCGCTCTTTCACGATGGTCTGGCGGTCGACCGGGGCTTTGGGACATTCTCCGCCGTTTTTCCTGGCCGCGCATGCGATGAGAGCGAGTATATCCAGGACGTCATCACGCGGTGGGGACTACGTTCAAACCACGTCGCCGCGATGGAACCGGATGTAGATATATCTGTCTACGCCGAGCAGGTTGCGCGCGATTACGACTTTCCCAATTATCCCAATTGCGCGATATCTGCGCCGCTGAGGGTCCTGGCGAAAGAAAGGGGGTGTCGCG
>DASYQR010000037.1:0-5504 GCA_036005325.1 Nitrospirales bacterium
GATCAGCGTTATGGCAGGAGGAAGAACGAGCCAGGGAAAAGATTTTTTCGTATTCATTCCGGCAGCAGCACGGCCTCGGCCATGCGCCACTTCAGATAGACGGACTCGCCGGCCTGGAACCGTTTAGCCGCACCGTCGGCATTGGGAATCCGCGCCTTCCAGGTCAGGTTGTTCGGGAGAGTCAGGAGGTATTGCGTCTCGTTGCCGGCATAGATGGCCTTGGCGATGCGGACCGCCACCTGATTCTGAAAGCCGTCCGTCCCTTGATCGCGCGAGAGATGCAGGCGCTCCGGCCGAATCGTCACGAGTACCGGCGCGCCCGCGCGCAAACCCGACACCGCCGGGGCCTGGACCCGGCCAATCCCCTCCACCGTCACCGCGGCCTGCTGGCCGTCGATCCGCTCCACGCGGCCGGACAGGCCGTTGGAAACCCCGATGAAGTTGGCCACGAAGGCCGACGCGGGCGCGGTATAGACTTCCTCCGGCGTGCCGATCTGCAAGAGCCGCCCGTGGTGCATGACGGCGAGACGGTCCGACATGGTCAGCGCCTCTTCCTGGTCATGCGTCACGCACACGAAGGTGATGCCGACCCTTTCTTGCAACGCCTTCAACTCGACTTCCATTTCCTGCCGGAGCTGCTTGTCCAACGCGCCGAGCGGTTCATCCAGCAGAAGCACGGCCGGATGGTTCACCAGCGCGCGCGCCAATGCCACTCGCTGCTGCTCCCCGCCCGACAACTGCGACGGGAGACGGTCCTGCTTACCGGCCAGCCGCACCATTTCCAGCGCCTCAGCGACCCGCGGCCCGATCTCGAACTCCGGCAGGCCCTTCATCTCCAACCCGAAGGCGACATTGTCGGCCACGGTCATGTGGGGAAACAGCGCGTAGTTCTGAAAGACAAGGTTGACCGGCCGGAGATTGGGGGGCACGCCCTGCATGGGCCGGCCTTCGATGATGATCTCACCCGCGTCGGGCTGCTCGAACCCGGCCAGCAAGCGAAGCGTCGTCGTCTTGCCGGAGCCGCTGGGACCGAGGATGGCGAAGAACTCACCTTTGCGGATCGTGAGCGAGAGCCGCTCCACCGCGACGGTCGCCCCATGGCGCTTGGTCACCTCACGAAGCTCGACGCTGGTATCGTTCACGACCTGGGACACCCCTCCATCCGCGCGGAATTCTAACAAGAACGCTCCACTTTTGCTATTACAAGGGTCTGGCTCCTTTTCGGCCTTTCCATCCCCCTCAGCATCTTGCTACAATTATGTATGCGGAACATGCTGACCATGATCCTGGCAGGCGGACGCGGCGAACGCCTGTATCCTCTGACGGAGGACCGCGCCAAGCCGGCCGTGCCTTTCGGCGGCAAGTACCGCATCATCGACTTCTCGCTCAGCAACTGCATCAACTCCGGTCTGCGCAATATGATCGTCCTGATCCAGTACAAATCCCACTCGCTCGACCGCCACATTCGGCGCGGCTGGAATGTCTTCAACCCCGAGGTCGGCGAGTACATCTTCTCCCTGCCGCCCCAGCAGCGCATCAGCCAGGACTGGTACAGGGGCACTGCCGACGCGGTCTATCAGAACTGGTTCATCGTGGAGGACAAGCAGCCGGATTTCCTCCTGATCCTCGCCGGCGACCACGTCTACAAGATGAACTACCGGGAGATGCACAGTTTCCTACAGCAGAAGCAGGCGGACGTGGTGGTGGGCGCGATTGAATATCCGCTAGCGGAGGCCTCGAGCTTCGGCGTCATGACCGTGGACGGCAACGCACAGATCACCCGTTGGGACGAGAAGCCCGCCCGTCCCACACCCATGCCGAGCGACCCGACCCGGGCGTTCTGCTCGATGGGCATCTATCTGTTCCGGACCTCGGTCCTGCATGACGACCTGTTCGCGGACGCTGCTCGCGACACCTCGCATGATTTCGGCAAGGACATCATCCCCGGGATGATCGCCAACCGTCGCGTGTTCGCGTACAACTTCCGCGACGAGAACCGCAAGGCGGTCAAGTACTGGCGCGACGTCGGCACCCTGGACGCCTATTGGGAAGCCAACATGGACCTGGTCTCCGTGGACCCGCTGTTCAACCTTTACGACCAGGACTGGCCGATCCGTACGTACCAAGGGCAGTTTCCTCCGGCCAAGTTCGTCTTCGCGGAGGAATTCGACGGCGGCCGCGCGGGCATCGCGCTCGATTCAATCGTCAGCAGCGGCTGTGTGATCGCCGGCGGCCGCGTGCAGAACTCCGTACTCTCCGCCGCCGTCCGCGTCAACGACCACGCTGAAGTGCTGCAGTCGATCGTGATGGAGAACGTCGTGGTCGGCGACCACTGCCGGATCCGGCGGGCCATCATCGACAAGGGCGTGATCATCCCGCCGAAGACCGAGATCGGCTACGATCTCGAAGCCGACCGCAGGCGCTTCACGGTCACGGAGTCCGGCATCGTGGCCATCTCCAAGGGCGTGAAGCTCGACGGCGGCAAGACGACGCCATGACCACTCGCCTCCCCGATCACTACGGTCGGACCGAGTTGGTGCTGATGGTGGTGGATCCCTTCCACCTGTTCGCCTACTGGGAGGTCATACCCGAGAGCCTGCGCCAGGTCCAGGACGCCTTGGGCACGGAGATGGATGGGGCGCGCGCCGTCCTGCGGCTCTACGACATCTCGCTGATTCACTTCGACGGGACCAACGCCCATTTCATTTTCGACATCGACATCAGCCTGGAAGCCCGCAACTGGTACGTCCCCGTCTGGACAGCCGAGAAATCCTATTGCGCGGACCTGGGCTTCATAGCCCGCACCGGCCGCTTCCATGCGATCGCCCGGTCGAACGCCGTGCACACGCCCCGCGCGGGCGTGTCCAACCGGACCGAGGGGCCCTGGATGCGGGTCCGGTTCGTGCGCAGGCGAAAACCCGATCGCGCCCGGCGACTGGAGCTCGTGCCGGCCCCTAAAATTCCGGGGCGGCTGTCTTCCAAAGAGCTCCGCGCCATATTGGAGCGCCGGACGCGGGAAGAAGCAACACTCGCCGCCCAATTCATGCAGGGAACCTCGCCGACCTCGCCGATACCAGGACCGCGATGAGGTCGCCCAAGCCCACCGGTTACCTCTGCCTGGTCCTGCACTGCCATCTCCCTTACGTGCGGCATCCCGAGCACGAGCGCTTCCTGGAGGAAAACTGGCTGTACGAAGCGATCACCGACACCTACATCCCATTGCTACGGATGATGAACGGCCTCGTCAGGGACGGCGCGGACTTCCGGCTGACCGTAACCCTCTCGCCCCCGCTGATCTCCATGCTCCGGGATCCGCTGTTGATCTCGCGCTACGAACGACACATCAACCGCTTGATCGAGCTGGCTGCGAAAGAGGTGCACCGCACCGCCCATCAGCCGGAATTCCATCGCCTCGCCACAATGTACCTGGAGCGGTTCCTCCAAACGCGGCAGGCGTTCACGCAGGAATACGGGCGGGACCTCGTCAGCGCGTTCGGGCGGTTGCAAGACCTGGGCAAGTTGGAGATCATCACCTGCTGCGCAACGCACGGCTTTCTGCCGCTGCTCAGCGTCGTGCCCAGCGCGGTTCGCGCGCAGGTCCGCACGGCCGTGGCCCACTACGAGGAGACGTTCGGCCGGCCGCCGCACGGGATCTGGCTGCCGGAGTGCGGGTACTATCCCGGCCTCGATGAAATCCTGCGGGACATCGGCCTGCAGTTTTTCTTCACCGAGTCCCACGGGCTGCTCTACGCCGACCCGCGCCCGCGCTACGGCGTGCATGCGCCCGTCTTTTGCCCCACGGGCGTCGCCGCCTTCGCCCGGGACCTTGAATCCTCCAAGCAGGTGTGGAGCGCTGAGGAAGGCTATCCCGGCGACCCCGTCTACCGCGATTACTACCGCGACATCGGCTGGGATTTGGACCACGACTACATGCGGCCCTACATCCAAACGGACGGCAAGCGCGGCAATACCGGCATCAAGTACTATCGGATCACCGGCAAGACCGACCAGAAGCAGGTGTACAATCGAGACTGGGCGATAGCGCTGGCCGCAGATCACGCGGGCAACTTCATGTTCAACCGGGAGCGGCAGGTTGAGTGGTTGAGCCCCGGCATGGACCGTCCGCCGATCGTCGTGGCACCCTACGACGCGGAGCTGTTCGGCCACTGGTGGTTCGAAGGGCCGGAGTGGCTGGACTTCCTGTTCCGCAAACTGCATTACGACCAGCACATCGTCAAGCCGGTCACGCCTGCCGAATATCTGGAGCGACACGACATCAATCAGGTCTGCACGCCCTCCGGGTCCTCCTGGGGGCACAAGGGCTATCACGAGGTCTGGCTGAACGGCGGCAACGACTGGATCTACCGGCACCTGCACCACGCGGCACGGCGGATGGAGGAATTGACGAAGCGGTTCCCACGGGCGGACGGGCTGACGCAGCGCGCGCTCGCGCAGGCTGGACGCGAGCTCCTGTTGGCGCAAAGCTCCGACTGGGCCTTCATCATGAAGACCGGCACGATGGTGGAATATGCCGTGAAGCGCACGAAGGACCACATCGCACGGTTCATCCGCCTCTACGAGCAATTGCTCGCCAACCGCCTGGACGCCGCCTGGCTGAAAGACATCGAAGAGAAGGACAACATCTTCCCGAACCTCGACCACCGCAACTTCTCGTGACAGGCTTCAGACGCGCCTTCCTGGCAATCGTCCTCGTCGGCTGCTGGACGTTCCCGGCCTTTGCGCTGGAGAAAACCGGACGGGTCGCGATGGAAGAGGAGCGACCTCCGGTCGTCCAGTTCTCCGCCATCGTTTCAGACTTCGTCCACAATACCTCGTTCACGGCCCGCCCTGACAATACCGGGCTGGTGAAGCACCGCTACCTCGGCCACCTGGAGCTGACCCCGCAATGGTCGCCCGTGTCTTTGATCATTGATTCGAATTTCTTCACCGACAAGACGCGGGACGAGTTCAGGCCGTCCGAATGGGACCAGACGATCGGTCTCTTGTACCGTTACCAACGCTGGGCGGCGTTGCTCCGCTACGAGCGGGACATGCCGATCGACAAGAGCGGGCTGGTCCAGGCCTATACCGAGATTGAGGGCCTCTATAACCAGAACGATCTTCTCGTCAAGAAATCACAGTTCTATGCCGGGCTCGGCTGGCTCTTTGCGACCCAGAACTACTTCGCGCGGCCGAACAATACCGGGCGCGCCCTCTTGCGCTATGTCCTGCACGCCGAGGTGCCGGTCTATGACGACTGGCTCTGGCTTATCGGCGACACCAATTTCCTCACGGACCGGCGTGAGTCCAACCCTTTTGCGCCGAGCGAACTGGACTGGATCGTGGGCGTCGCCTTCCGATGGAAAGCCTGGGAAGTCATGGCTTTCCAGGAAACAGACCAGTCCATCGACAGAGGCGGGCTGACTCAGAAGTACTTCGCGATTCAATTGAAATGGTCATGGGAAACGCAAACCGTTCCCGAGATCCACACCATGCGAGATTCC
>DASYQR010000038.1:0-11942 GCA_036005325.1 Nitrospirales bacterium
GTTTTCACCGATACGGATGAAGCACGTCGGGTCCGCGACGATCGCCGTCGGGTAATCGTCGTCTTCGACCGCGCACGCGAGGCCCTGGCGCTCGCACCAGTCAGTGATCCAGGGAATCTCCTCCACCGACGTGGTGACAAGGCCGGAACGCGCGACTTTCTCCAAACATCCGGCGGCGAGGGTGAGAACCGCTTGGCGCTCGATCGTGAAGGCGGCGGGGTCGAACATGACGGGGTTGGCTCGTCCGGAGGAGAGTGCCCCGAGCTCGGGAAAGCATTCAGGGTCGTTCAGCACGCTGACGATCCACAGGTGATCGAATGTCCCGCGGGCCTCCCGCGCGTCTTTCGCCTGAAATTCGAACGGCAGCCCCCTGCACGCGGCATTCAGCAACGTCACTTCATCCGTACGGAGGTTGTAGGCCTCGACCGTCCGCTGCAACTCCATCGTTTCCATTGTCAGCATGGGAAGCTCGGCGACTCCGGCCCCGACGTAGAGGCTCCGTCCGTTGGGGCGGAGCCGGTCCCGCAACACTTCGGCCAGGTGGATACCGAGTTTCTGGCAGGGCTCCCGTCGCTCCTCCCAGAAGGCGTCGCCGCCTTCATGGCAGTAAATGGCACCGAGCGCGCGATAGTCCAGGGCATTGAAGATCCGTACGATGGATTGCAGAGTGGCGGGTTGGAGCGGCATAAAAGAGGAGCCGCCGGTTACGAACCGGCGGCTCCGGGATGCGTGCCCATAGAACTTAACGGGCTTCGATCGTGATCTGGCGGGGCTTGGCCTCTTCCTTCTTCGGGAACTCAATGGTCAAGATCCCGTCTTTGAAGGACGCCCCAGCTTTCTCCGCATCGACATGAGTCGGGAGCGTGAACGATCGGGTGAAGTTGCCCCAGTTCATCTCGCGGACGAAGTAGGTCCGATCCTCCGCTTCCTTTTTCTCTTCGCGGGCACCCTCGACCGTCAGCACGCCATCTTCAACGGAAAGCTTGACATCCTTCGACTCCCAGCCGGGCAGGACCATCTCAATGCAGAACCGGTCCTTGTCTTCCCAGGCGTTGTAGCGAGGGACCCAGCCGGTCGTCCGGAACGCCTCGTCGAACAGACGATCGATCTGAAGATCAAACGGGTTATAGGTCATCAGTTTCATAATTTCCCCCCTTCTTTCAGCATTCTCTTCTTTATCCTTTGGTACCCCGGGGTATCGTATTCTTTACCTGCTTCGTAGGTAACACCGACTCGTCGGCTGTCAAGGGGGGAGGGGGCGTCAACCGCTCTGGCGGTGGACGGCCGGGCCGGCGCCCGTGGAGAGATTGCGGGCGGTGTTGATTAAGGAGACATGCGAGAAGGCTTGCGGAAAATTGCCGAGCAGACGCTTGGTCTGCGGGTCATACTCCTCCGACAGCAACCCGACATCGTTACAGAGGGCCAGCAGGCGCTCGAATAACCGCCGCGCCTCCTGATGACGGCCGAGGAGCCAGTAGTTGTCGGCCAACCAGAAGGTGCAGGGGAGAAAGACGCCCTCCCCAGGCGGAAGACCATCCACATGACCGGATTCGTCGGTCTGATAACGCAGCACGAATCCGTTGGCACACAACTCGCGCTCGATCGCCTCCACGGTCCCCCGTACGCGTCCGTCGTCGGGCGGGAGGAAACCCACGAGTGGGATCATCAATAGACTGGCATCCAGCTCTTTCGAGCCGTAGTACTGAGTAAAGCTCCGACGGTCCGGATCGTACCCTTTTTCACAGACCTCCGCATGAATCCTGTCCCGCAGCCGTTTCCAGCGATCCATGTCCCCCCTCAAGCCGAGGGTCTCGATCCCTTTGACCGCGCGGTCCGCCGCGACCCACGCCATGACCTTGGAATGCGTAAAATGCCGCCGCGGGCCCCGCACTTCCCAGATGCCTTCGTCCGGTTGTTGCCATCCGGTTTCGAGAAACTCGAGCAGGTGTTGTTGTAATGCCCAGGAGGAGTCATCCGTTTCAATGCCGACGCGCCTGGCCTGGTACAGCGTGTCGATCACTTCCCCATACACGTCGAGTTGGAACTGACGCACCGCGGCGTTGCCGATCCGAACCGGGGCGGAGCCTTCATAGCCGGGAAGATGGGCAAGCTGAATTTCCGTCAGGCGCCGCTCGCCGGCCGGCCCGTACATGATCTGAAGCTGCGTCGGGTCGCCGGCCACCGCTCGAAGCAGCCAGTCCCGCCACGCGCAGGCCTCTTCCCTGTACCCCGCGGCCATCAGCGCATAGAGCGTGAAGGTGGCATCACGCAGCCAGCAATGGCGGTAGTCCCAGTTGCGCACCCCGCCGAGAGCTTCCGGCAGCGACGTGGTCGGCGCCGCCATGATCCCCCCGGTCGGCGCGTAGGTCAGCGCCTTGAGCGTGATGAGCGAGCGCAAGACTTGATCGTGCCATTCCCCCTCATAGGTGCAGTGGCTCGACCAATCCCGCCACCACGCCGCCGTCTCTTCCAGCACCCGCTCGGGATCGACGGGGTGCGGGGCCGGTTCGTGCGAAGGATGCCAGATCAGCACAAACGGAACACGCTGTCCTGCCGAGACGGAAAAATCCGCGACGGTGGTGAGCTGCTCGCCTCGAGTCTCGACCGGCGTGTGGAGGTAGAGTGAATCAGGGCCGCCGACTGCGTAGAGGACGCCCTTGAGATTGCGGACCCAGGGAACGATGGAACCGTAGTCGAAACGGACCACCAACTCCATCCGCATCCTCACCTGGCCGCGAAGCCCCTCCACGATCCGCACCACGCAGGGGCTGTTTTCTCGCGGCGGCATGAAATCCACGAGCCGGACCACGCCGTCATCGGTCTCAAGTTCCGTTTCCAGGATCAACGTCGCCGGCCGATAGTGCCGCCGGGTCTGCCCCACCTCGGCGGTGGGACTGAGCAGCCAGCGGCCATGCCGTTGGTCGCCGAGCAGCGAGGCAAAGCAGGCGCCGGAGTCGAAGCGCGGCAGGCAGAGCCAGTCAATCGAGCCGTCGCGCCCGACCAGCGCGGCGGTGTGGGTATCGCCGATCAGAGCATAGTCTTCGATCCGCATGCAGACTCCATGCTGATACTTCACTATAACACTGTAGAGGGAAGGTGGTGCCGAAGCGGGGATTTGAACCCCGACGGGATTGCTCCCGCTAGACCCTGAATCTAGTGCGTCTGCCAGTTCCGCCACTTCGGCACAGAGCGGAAAAGAGGGATTATATGGTACAGTTTCGACCGTGTCCAGCCTGAAGAATCCCCATTGGATAGGACGGGCGGTCGTCCCTGCCGCCTGGGCATGGATCCTGTTGGTGATTGTGCTGTCCTTCTGGGGGGCCTGGGACATCCCGTCGCGTTTGCCCGACATCAACGAGATTGCCACCACCCACCTGTTTCTTGCGCCGATTTCCCTGATTCTGTTTCTGCTCGTGAGCTGGATTCGTAAGCACTTCGACGATGAAGAGGCGCATCCCGGATCACGCCCCTTCGCCCGCTGGCGCGCGACCCTCGGGATCTGGCTCCTGGCGTTCCTCCATCCGGTCTCCTGCGGCCTCTATCCGACGGCGTTCAATCTTGATACCCGGACGGTTGAAGACATCAGCCGCGCGGTGAGTGAGATGCAGGTGGGGATGGCTCGCGATGAGGTGGAGAAGCGGATCGTCGAAGTGAACGCCGCGCTGCCGATCTCCATGCAGATGGATCAAGAGCGCCATCGGAAGGATCAGCAGGACGTGGCGCGGTACCTCGCTGAGCAGGATCCGGCGGTGCGTCGGCAACTCTGGCCGGCGCTGTCGAGAGACACGTTCGTCTTTATCCCCTGGGGTGCAAAGCCGGGGGAGGAGCCGGACCGGAACGCGCGCGAGCAAGTCTTTCTCCGGAGGATGCGCGCTTCCAGCAATATCGGTGTTGACAGGATTCAGATTCGATACGGGCCGGCCTTTCTCATGGAGGAGATGGTCTATTCCTCCAATCGTCAACTCCTCATGGAGCGCCAGCCCTGCACGATCCACGTCATCATCCCGGTGCCTCCTGAGGCGGAGTTTCCATACCCCTGTCCCCCGAAGTAGAGGGGCGGGTTGCGTCTCGCCTATTGCACCGGCGTGGGACGCGCCGGCGCGGATGAATCGGACAGCGCCGTCAGCCAGCCCAGCGAGATTCCATAGGATGTGGGGGTAGGAGGAAGCATTTCTTGCGGGTCGCCGGCAAGGACGATCCGTTCGCGTACCAGGCAGGCGCAGGCAAACAGGAGCGGCAGAGGAATGCGGGGCCCTTCGTCCACGAGCAGGACATCGTACCGGATGGGCCGGAAAATGGCATCACTGACCACACGGCTCGCCGTCGCGGCGAGAACGCGCTTGGCCTGGAGGAAGGGCAAGCGTTTGGTGTCTTCTTCCATGGCGAGCACGTCCCGCACTTTGGCGGCCCCCCCCAAGCGTTCGATCTCCTCTTTGAGGTCCTCGTACTCGGGCCGCATTTCCGGGTCGACTGCGGCCTCCGGCTTCAGCTCGTTGATACGCGCCTGCACGATCTCCAACTCCTTCATGTACTCCTGTTTCTGCGCTTCATACAGCACGCAGTTCTCTTTCATCGTGGCCACATTGCTGCCGATCACCTGCATGCTGAGACGCTGCCAGACGGGGAGAGTCTCATAGATGCCCAGCAGACCCTGAAGCCGCTTGATCTGGGCCTGCGCGTCGCCGAGGGCCGTGAGCAGGCGCCATTCGAGATGGCGTACTTCGTCAAGGTCCTTCTGCTTCTCAGCCTTGTAGCGCAGGATGGGGGCGAGCTCCAGGTAGCGTTCCAGCTTGCGTCGGAGGCCCGCCTTGTCGGCTTGCGACTTGCCCAGGAAGGTTGAGACCTGCACGTCGAAGATCAGATCCCGCAGATTGATGCCTCCCTCGCCGGCGCTGGTCGGCGCATCGTAGCAGCAGAGGAAACTACGGTGCTGGAGCCCGGCACCGCGAAGGCCTTTCGCGACGGCCAGCAGGGCTTCGGTCAGGGTGCGAGTATCGGGTCCGATGAGCAGGACCCGTTTGTTGGCCTTGACCAACTCGGTGACCACGGCCGCCAGTTTTGTCCGGCGTATTGTTCGATCGGTATCCCAGATGGTGGTGAACACGGAGGTCACGATCGTGGAACGGAGGGTCGGATCGTCGACGGGCTTGTCAGGGGCCACCCAGGGCATCAGGCGATCGGCCGGGCCGAAGTGATAGGCCGACGGATGGCGCTGGATGTCCTCTAAGCGCTCGCGGACCTTCTCTTCTTTGTCCACCGCGCTGATGAGGGCGGGCAGTAGTTCGAGAGCCTTCACTCGGTCAAGTGCTCCAAGAGGCAAAGGGACAGGCAGCCGAGCTCGCCGGCCGGATCGTTCCGCTTGTTCTGGCATTGACGGGTGCGACTGCAGGCCAGAGCCTGCGGAAGCCGCCGGGCCACGTCAACAGGCAAATCCCCCATGCGATAGACCAGGACCGTTCCCTCATCTGTGGACGACAGGATGAGCAGCCGCTGGCGAGCATCATCCTCGATGATCGCGGCCCGTGGTGCCTGGGGACCCAGCCGTCCGAGGCGATAGCCTTCCAGCGTCCACCGCTGCTTGACCAACTCCGCGGGCGGATGGAGCGCGCTAGAGCTCATGCGAATGTTCAGGAGAAGCGGGTCGAAGACCGGTTCAGCGATGCTCTGGACGGGGACCAGAGTGAGTACGGCAAACACCCAAAGTATTTGGAAAATCATGCGCTTATTCTAGCGAAGCAGCGCCTCGATCACAAGCCGCTGTTCATTGACTTTAACCACACCGTCCTGTAGTATCTGCTCCTTCCAGCACAAGGAGTTGCTACAATGAAAGTGATCCTGCGAGAAGACATGCAAGGGGTGGGAAACATAGGGGATATTCTTGAGGTCGCGCCTGGCTATGCCCGCAATTATCTGCTGCCTCGAAACAAGGCGGTGGAGGCCATCGGCCGCAATCTCAAGGTGGTGGAACATGCCAAGCGGGTGATCGCCGAAAAGGCCAAGAAAGAGAAGGCTGAATTCGAAGAGTTCGCGAAGAAAGTCAGCGCCGCCGCCGTGACGGTCACGGTGCAGGTGGGCAAGGATGACAAGCTGTTCGGGTCCGTCACGGCGAAGGACATCGCCGAGTCCCTGGCGGCCCAAGGGATCGAGGTAGACAAGCGCAAGATTCACCTGGCCCATCCGATCAAGGAATTAGGGACGGTGGCTGTTCCCGTCAAGCTCCATTCCCAGGTGACAGCGACAGTGAACGTCGCGGTGGTGAAGGCCGACGCGCCCGCCGATGCCGCGGCTTCCGCCCACGAGGGATAACACAGCGATGGCCAGCCCACTGCGGACGACCGACCTTGAAGTCTACGAGGCCATCCGACGGGAAGGCCGCCGGCAGCGCGAAAAAATCCTATTGATCGCGTCCGAGAACTTTGCGAGCCCTGCCGTTTTGGCCGCCCAAGGTTCGCTCATGACCAACAAGTACGCCGAGGGCTATCCAGGCCGGCGTTACTACGGCGGCTGCCAGTACATGGACGTCGTGGAGACGCTGGCGATCGAGCGAGCGAAGCAGATCTTCGGCGCAGACCATGTCAACGTCCAACCGCATTCGGGGTCGCAGGCCAACATGGCCGTCTATTTCTCGGTCCTCAAGCCGGGCGATTCCATTCTGGGCATGGACCTGTCCCACGGCGGGCACCTCACCCATGGGAGCCGCGTGAGCTTCTCGGGGATTCTCTATCGGGCCTATTTTTACGGCGTGGATCGGACCACCGAGTTTATCGACTACGACGCGGTCCGGAAGGTGGCCGAGGAATGTCACCCTCGCATGATCGTGGTCGGCGCGAGCGCCTATCCCCGGATCCTCGATTTTCCCAGGTTTCAGGAGATCGCGAAGGCGGTGGGGGCCTATCTCATGGTGGACATCGCCCACATCGCAGGCCTCATTGCTGCCGGCCTCCATCCGAATCCGGTTCCCCATGCCGATTTCGTCACCACGACCACACACAAGACCTTGCGTGGCCCGCGTGGCGGCATGGTGATGTGCAAGGCAGAGCATGCCAAGGCCTTGGACAAGGCTGTCTTTCCCGGTCTCCAGGGTGGGCCGCTGATGCATGTCATCGCCGCCAAGGCCGTCGCCCTGAAAGAGGCGCTCGCGCCCGGCTTTAAGAAATACCAGGAACAGGTTTTGGCGAATGCCAAAGCTCTCGCGAATGGCCTGCAGAAGCGGGGCTTCCGGATCGTCTCAGGCGGGACGGACACCCATTTGATGCTGGTAGATGTCACCTCGAAGGGAATCACAGGGAAGGAAGCCGAAGCGGCTCTCGACGAGGCCGGCATCACCGTCAACAAGAACGCGATTCCGTACGATGAGAAGCCGCCAGCCATTGCCAGCGGCATCCGGCTCGGAACTCCCATCGTCTCCACCCGAGGGATGCGCGAGAAGGAAATGAACGAGATCGCCGATGCGATCGACAACGTCCTATCTCATCCGACGGACCCGGCTGTTCGCAAGCAGGTCCGTGCTCGCGTGCGTACCCTGTGCGGGAAATTTCCCATCTTTGAGGAATACCGGTAACCAGAGGCCCAGCCATCGGTGCGATGCCCGTTCTGTAGCCACATCGAAGACAAGGTCGTCGATTCGCGCATGGCCAAGGAAGGCGAAGCCATCCGCCGCCGCCGTGAGTGCCTGGGCTGCAAGCGACGGTTCACCACCTACGAGCGAGTGGATGAAATCCTCCCGATGATCGTCAAAAAAGACGGACGACGGGAGCCCTTCGATCGGGCCAAGATCCTGGCGGGGCTGAAGAGGGCCTGTGAAAAGCGTCCCATCAGCATGGCCACCCTTGAGACCGTCGCGGATCGGATCGAGAAGCGCATCCAGGAGCGGGGTGAGGCCGAGGTGCCGTGCCGCGTGGCGGGCGAGGAAGTCATGGCCGAGCTCCACCAAATCGACCAGGTTGCATACGTGCGGTTCGCCTCCGTATACCGTGAATTCAAGGACGTCGAGCAGTTTATGGATGAGGTGAAGGGACTGCTCCGTGAGAAGGGTGAGGGGAAGACTTAACGCCGCTTCCTCCGTCGCATGCCCGTCAAGACCAAACTCTCTCGTCGTCGTCCTTCCAGGGGGCGGGGCGTGTCCCGAAGAGGCACAGCCGTTCCCGTCCTCACGAACGTGGCGATCATCGGAGCGGGTTCCGGAGGATCGGCACTCCTGACGATTCTGGCCCCGGATCCTTTGGTCCGCGTTGTCGGCGTGGCCGAGATCAAGCCCAAGGCGCCGGGACTTCGTCTGGCGCGGCGCTACGGCATTCCCGTGACGCGAAATTTCCGCGAACTGGTGTCCCATGAGGACGTGGAGCTGATCATCGATGTGACGGGGAACCCGGAAGTTGAGGAGGCCCTGTTCGATCTCGATCGCGTCGGCGTCGCTGTCATTCGGGGAACCAGCGCCAAGTTCATGTGGCAGCTGATCGAGGCGCGCGTGCGCGCCAACGCCGAGATCAAGCGACAGGTGAAGAAGTTCCAGGATCTCTCCCGTCTCTATGAGAAGGAGGCCGGCTCGGCCATCGTGGGAGAACGCAGCCGTATCGCCTGCGAATTCCATGACGGCCTGGTGCAGACGCTGGCGGGGATCAATCTCAAGTTGAATCTCTGCCGAGAATTGATCTTCTCGGATCCGACCCGGTGCTACGACCTGTTGAGCGATGCCAAGACTCAGCTCAAGGCCGCCATGGAGGAGTCGCGGCATGTGATTTTTAACCTCCGCCCACTCTATTTCGAGTCGATGGAGTTGGTGCCCGCCCTCAAAAACTACCTGAAGACGTACGAAACGCAATACCATACCCGGACCGAGTTTGATGCCTCGGGGGACGAGTCGGCGCTGTCGCCGAAAGCCAAGATCTTTCTGTTCCGGATTATTCAGGAGGCGCTCAGCAACGTGCAGAAGCATGCGAAGGCGGACCGCATCAGGGTCACGCTGACGGTTTCCGCCGACCACATTAAGGCGATGATCGAGGACAACGGAATCGGGTTTGATCTGGAGGCCGTCTCACAGGATGCGACCAAATGGCAGTCGTTCGGTCTGAAGGGGATCCTCGAGCGGGCCCGCCTGGTCGGGGGGACGGCTCGGGTGGAATCACGGAAAGGTCATGGAACGCGGGTGCTCATCGATATTCCAACTCCACCGGAGGAGGCATAGCGCCATGGAGCGGATCAAGGTTCTGATCGCCGATGATCACCGCGTGGTCCGGGAGGGCCTGGCGGCGATCATGCGGGAGACCGACGATCTGGAAGTTGTGGGGGAGGCCCGTGACGGACAGGAGGCTGTGGAGAAAGCCCGGGGACTGTCGCCCGACGTGATCTTAATGGACGTGAGCATGCCGCGTATGAACGGCGTGGAGGCCACGCGCGCCATCAAGCGAGAATCCCCTCATATCGGCATCGTGGCGCTGACGATGTACGACGAGGAGAAGTATATCTTCGATCTCGTCCGGGCGGGCGCTACGGGCTATCTGCTGAAGGATTCCGAGTCGACCCAGATCATTTCGGCCATCCGCTCGATCTACAAAGGCGAATCCCTCATTCATCCCTCCGTGGCCAGCAAAATCCTGGCGGAGTTTTCCTTGCTCTCTGAGGGAAAGGGGAAGAGACAAGCCCGAACCGAGCACGACCTGACCGAACGCGAGATCACGGTGCTGCGCCTGGTGGCCGACGGGAAGACAAACAAAGAGATCGCCAACGACCTCGATCTTAGCGAGAAGACGGTGAAAAACCACGTGCGAAACATCTTTCACAAATTACAAGTGTATGACCGCACGCAAGCCGCCATTCTGGCCATCCGCAAGGGGTTGATCGAGCTTGATCCGAAAAAATAGAGAGCGGGTGTCCGCTAGTACCCGTAGCGGTCTTCTTCCCAGGGCAGAGCCGTGTTCGAGTAGCCGCGGACTTCCCAAAAGCCGGGCTTGTCGCGTTCGGCGAAGATGATCTCCTTCACCCATTTGGCACCTTTCCAGGCATAGCGATTGGGCACGATCATCCGCATTGGTCCGCCATGTTCCTTGGGCAAGGGTTCGCCGTTCCACTTGCAGGTCAGGAGGACGTCCTCGTCGTCGCAGGCTTCCAGCGGCAGGTTGGTTGTATAGCCGTCATACGAGGAAAACAGCACGAAGCGGGCTTCAGGCAGGGGCCGGACGATGGACATGAGGTGCCGGAAGCGCACGCCTTCCCACTGGTTGTCGAAGGTACTCCACGTGGTGACGCAATGGAAATCGGAGACGGACGCGCAATGCGGCTGCTTGAGGAAATCCTCCCACGTCCAGACCATCGGCTGAGCTACCGCCCCGCCGATGGTGAGCGTCCAGTCAGCGAGAGAAATTGTGGGATGAACGCCGAGATCGAGGACAGGCCATCCTTGGGTGATGTGTTGACCGGGCGGAAGACGACCCGCGCGCTTCCTAGTGTCAGGAGGAACGCCTTCTTCCGTCAGGCCACGTTTCGCTTGCGCCCAGGCCTCTTTCTTTTGGATCAGTCGTTCATTAATTTCTTCCATGCTGCCTCCTTGTAATCCGACAGTATCATGGGGCTATTCGGTGTTACAACCAGCAGAGGCAGAGGTGGAAAATGCTACAAATGTAGTGTTTTTACAACAAGTTCTGGTTTTCATAACCCCACAGTTTTCGCGTTAAAATGATAAAAAGTTTAAAAATATCAATTTGTTACGAAATCGAAGCGGTATGGTACTGGACTTGCTTAATCTCTTAATCTTGCTAACGCTTTCAGTTTAATGGAGTCTAATAAACATGCGGTTTCAGCAGACGATCCGTAAGCCTGTCACCTGCAGCGGGATTAGTCTTCACTCCGGGTGTCGGGCTTCTCTCACGCTGTTGCCTGCGCCTCCCGATAGTGGCATTGTCTTCATCAGAAACGACATCAGCGCCAGCGCCAAGGTCCAAGCATCCATTAAAAACATTCGGCCTGCTCTGCTGTCAACAACCATCGGAGTCGACGGGGTGCAGGTTCAGACCATCGAACACCTTCTGGCTGCTGCGGCTGGTCTCGGGGTCGACAATCTCTATGTCGAAGTGGATGCGCCGGAGCTCCCGGCTCTGGACGGCAGTTCGACACCCTTTGTGAATCTGATCTTGGAGGCGGGAATCGCAGCGCAGGAGCGTCGCCGGTCTTATCTGAAAATCGTGCGGCCCATTGAAGTGAGTGAGGGGGACAAACGCATTACGATCCGTCCGTCCTCCACGTCGAGCATCACCTATACGATTGAATATGATCATCCCTTGATCGGTCAGCAGGTCTACGCGTATGACTGGTCCAAAGAGGCCTTTCTCCAAGAAATCGCCCCGGCTCGGACATTCGGCTTTTTACATGAGGTCGAAGCGCTCTGGGCGGCGGGTCTAGGCCTGGGCGGGTCGCTCCAAAACACACTGATCCTATCCGACGACGGATTGCTCAACGAGGATGGTCTCCGATTCACGGATGAGTTTGTCCGCCACAAGGTCCTCGACCTGATCGGGGACATGATGTTGCTGGGATTACCCGTTATCGGAGAAATCGAGGCCGTGCGGTCCGGTCATGCCTTGCATGCCCGCCTTGTCTCCCGCATCCTTGAGTCCCGAGAGAGTTGGGTCTTCGTTTCGGCTGAAGCCCACGTCCCGGCCGGTCGCCTTCGTGAGCTTCCTCCTTCGCTAGTCGCCTCCCCCCAGCGCGATTAACTACGGCGCGTTCGAGAAATCTACGACCCGTTGCAATCGGAACGCAACGGATGCCCGCCTTCGGTTTCGAAGGCCGCGTGGTTTTTTCCTGAGATAGACTGGAATGAGTTAAAGGGAGGTTAAGAGTGCTGGGGGCAAGGGGCCTTGCCCCCAGCACGCGATGCTAGAGGGGAACTTACTTCTTTTTCTTCGACTTCTTCTTCGCTGCCATTAATCCTCACCCCCTTTCGTATA
>DASYQR010000039.1:0-7457 GCA_036005325.1 Nitrospirales bacterium
GAAGCCCGTACGCCATGAACAAGGGAGACTTGGAGGCGGGGTACTGGCTCGATGCCTTCCTGAACACGCCGATCGCTACATCCGCCGGCATGTTTCCCCGACAGCACTTGCTGCGTCACACCGCTGAACTCGCTTACGGCATCACAGACCGCTGGTGGGTCGAGGCATACGCCGATTTCGAGCAGCCGACGAAGGCCGGAAGCGAACAATTCACGTTCGTAGGTCAGCGATACGAAACCGTGTACCGGTTCCTGGATCAGCATGACTTCTGGCCAGCCGCGGCGCTGTATGTCGAGTACAAGATTCCTCAGCGACGCTTCGAGCACAATGACGAGGTCGAATGGAAACTCCTGCTGGAAAGCCGGGTGCGGGACTTCATGGTCCGACTGAACCCCGTCTGGGAACGGGAATTCAACGACGCCTCGCGGGTTGGATTCGGCTATGAGAGCGGATGGTACTGGTTCGCCTCGCCCAAGGTCCGGCTGGGCGTGGAGGGATTCGGGACCTTCGGGCCGATCGGCAGCTTCCCGACGACGAACGCGCAGGGCCATTCCTGGGGCCCGGCCGTCAAGTTCAAGATCGGGCCGGTGGGCTGGGATCTGGGCATGCAGTTCGGCTGGACCGACGCGAGCGACTACGTCGTCTTCAAAAGCATCCTGGACTTTAAATTTTAACGCTCCGGACTCATCTTAATTCCGTGGAGCCCATCCATACCGTTCGTCTCAAGCCGGGGGAAGAAGACCGGCTGCTCGCCGGCCATCCCTGGATCTACCGGAACGAGCTGCAAGGATGGCCAGCGAGCGCGGAGCCCGGCGACCTGGCGGATGTCCACGACAGTCGCGGACACTTCCTTGGTCGCGGCTATATCAATCCGCGCTCAGCCATCGTCATCCGCCTACTCGCACACGACCGCGCCTCCATTGATCTGGGCTTCTTCATTCATCGCATCCGCGAAGCCCAGGCCTGGCGGGATCGCATGTTGGAACCGCGCGCAACCTATCGTGTCGTGCATGGCGAGGCGGACGGAATGCCCGGCCTGATCGTGGACCGTTATGGCGAGGCCGTCGCGATCCAGATTCTGACCGCCGGCATGGAGCGCCGCCGCGAGCTCATTCTCCATGCCCTCGAAGAGGTTCTTCATCCACGGACAATCGTGGCCCGCGACGATTCCCCAATGCGGGATCGCGAAGGCCTCAGTCGGGAACGCAGCGTCGTTCGCGGCGAGCTGCCGCCTTCCCTGACCGTGCCGATCAACGGCTTGGCCGTGACGATCGATCTGCTGGAAGGACAAAAAACAGGCCTGTTCCTGGACCAGATCGACAACTATCGTCTGCTGGAAAGGGTGGCGGACGGAGCGGAGGTCTTGGATTGCTTTTGCTACACCGGCCTATGGGGGCTGCACGCCGCCCGTTACGGGGCCGCCCGCGTGACCGGCATCGATCAATCGGCGCCCGCCATCAAGGAGGCGACCGAGCTGGCCAAACAGAACGGCCTGGCGGATCGTTGCACCTTTCGAGTCGGCAATGTCTTCGACGAGCTCAAGGAACGGGACCGCCGACGAGAAGCCTTCGATCTGGTCATCCTCGATCCCCCCGCTTTCGTCAAGACACGAACTCGCCTGCAGGAAGCCCTCGCAGGTTACAAGGAGATCAACCTGCGTGCGATGCGGCTTCTCCGTCCCAAGGGGTTTCTGATCACCTGTTCCTGCTCGTATCACCTCAACGCCGAGCCGTTCCGTCATCTCCTCTGGGACGCCGCGCGAGACGTCCGCCGGGCCGTGAGAGTTGTGGTCCAAAGCACGCAGGGACGCGATCATCCGATTCTGCTCGGAATGCCGGAGAGCGAGTATCTCAAGTGCTTCGTATTACAGGTTTTGTAACCTGCTCGACGGTTGACTGCCCCTACCCGGTATGCTAACGTCACATCGCTGTTGCGGCAGTGGATTGGGGCGATTAGCTCAGGGGGAGAGCGCTTGCTTCACACGCAAGAGGCCACAGGTTCAAAACCTGTATCGCCCACCATACCAAGCTTCGCTTGGGCCGCCCCCTTCGATCAAATGGGGGCGGATATCCAATACCTCCAGTGTCCCCTTTCGATCAAATAGAGGCGGATATTCAATACCTTTCCCATTTTTTCAGGACCCCATCCGTCTTTTTTTCCTGGACAGCCAGGGGGTCATTTGATACACTCCTCCTTGCCAGTAGTGTCTGTTTTGTGGAAAGGGAGGCTGGACATGATACTGACGCGTAGCTTGATGGCAATCCTGCTGGTCACAGCGCTGGGCTTGTCTGCCTGTGCCGGGATCTCAAATGACATCTATCCCATGCCACGTCCTCAGGATATTCCTGTCGGCCTTGACGAGGGATTGATCACCCGCGATTGGGACGGCGGGTATCCATTGCGGTGGATCGCATTTCTCCTGAACCCCATCGGTATCGTTGGTGATCTGCTCATCAACCAACCTATCTACCTTTTGGCTTACCAGGAACCGGAACTCTTTGGATACACGCCTCAAGACGAACTCTATCGTAGGCGCTTCGGCAAGGTCCGGTACAGCTGGGAAACTTTCGTATATCATATCGAAGGCCCTGAACAACAAAAGGACGCCGGCAAAACTCAGTGAGGCGCGCTTCGTTTTAGTCCTCTGGTTTTTCGTACGCACCATCCATTCCGGGTCGGCCTGATCGGAGGGGTTCTCCTCTGCCTCACGCTGGCCTGCGGCGGAAAGCCTCCCGCATCCGCACCCACAACGCTAACCGGTCCCCGCATTATTCCCCCACCGGCATGGAACCTGTGCGATCGCCGGGAGAACGTCCTTATGCGCGAAGCCGGACACCGGACCGAACGGATTCCGTGGGGGATGGGGGAAGAGATCACTGTCTACAGAGCCACGGCCGGCCGTGAAAGCGAATACCATCTGTTCTTCGACGACCATGGCTTTCTGGTCGGCTACATCGGCATCCTCTATGAAGGACTCGACCTCGCCACTCAGCCCGAGTATGCGGCGTGGGTGGCCAAACAGAAACCCACTGGATTCCTCCTGCCGTCAGGTCTGTCGGGTCGCGCTTCCAGCCTTCAATCCGGACGTCTCTACAGCGACCAGGGGCCGCGCGTGAGCGGAAAAGCGATCGTGATCCCCGATAGAGACCGCCAGTTCCTCTATCTCGATTCGAACATGCTCACCACCTATGCGCCGCTGCTCTCCCCCTACAAGCCGGACTACCTACGTCGCATTCACTTACCGGCAGGGGCTGCGCCGCGGGCCACATACGGACCGGTCGAGAGCGAAGGTCGGGACTACATCGCCCGCCAGCACTTCGCCAAGGGAGAGGTGGCCCACTTCGGTTTGTGCGGAGAAAAAGAGATTGATGTCGCCATCGAGGCATACGGCCGTGCGACGGCGATCGGCTTGAGTGAACCCCTCTATCAAGCCGAAGCCCATCACCGCTTGGGGCTTTCCTATCGCGACAAGGGCTTGCTCCCCCAGGCGGCGGACGCCATCAAGACCTCGCTGAAGATCCGGCCCTCGATCCCGGAAGTGGTCAACCATCTGGGGAAGGTCTACGCGTTAATGGGAGATAAGGCACGGGCGGTGGAGGCCTTTCAGACCGCCATCGGCCTACGACCGAATTATGCGGACGCGCACTTCAACCTGGCGGAAGCCATTGAAGACACCCAGCCGCGCCGCGCGCTCACGGCCTATGAGAACTATTTAGCGTATGCGGAGGAAACTCCGGGCGAGAAAGCCCGCATCGAAAAGGCTGAGAAGCGGATCGAGGCCCTTCGGAAAGCGGCCAAGTGATCAGATTTCGCGGCGGCCGTCCAACGACTTCATCAAGGTCACCTCATCGGCATACTCGAGGTCCATCCCCACCGGCACACCGCATGCGATCCGGCTGATCCGAATGCCCAGCGGTTTGATCAAGCGGGACAGATAAATGGCCGTGGCTTCCCCTTCGATCGTCGGAGAGGTCGCCATGATCACTTCCTCGACTTTGCTCCGCGCGAGCCGATCCACCAGTTCCGGCGCCTTGATATCGGCTGGGCCCACGCCGTCCAGCGGCGAGAGCGCCCCGGCCAGCACATGGTAGAGACCTTTATACCCTCCCGTGCGTTCGATGGCGTGCAGCGTGGTCACGTCCTCCACCACGACAACTTTGGTGGAGTCGCGTGACGGGTCCCGGCAGATATCGCAGAGCTCGCCCTCGGCGATATTACGGCACTCGAGACAGAGCCCCAACCGCTCCTTAACCGCACGGATGGTCCGCGCCAGGCGGTCGGCGTCCTCGCGCGGCTGCTTGAGGATGTGGAAGGCCAGGCGCTGCGCGGTCTTGCGGCCGATGCCGGGCAGGCTGACGAGCTCCCGCACGAGTTCCTCAAGAATGCCATTCCGATCCATCGCTAGAAGAGTCCCGGGATCTGAAGTCCTCCCGTCACTCCTTTCATCTCCTCCGCCACCATCTCGCGCGCTTTCCGGAGCGCCTCATTCGTGGCGGCCAGCACGAGATCCTGCAGCATGTCGGCATCGTTGGCTTTGAGGACTTCCGGATCGATCTTCACGGAGACGATTTCCAGCCCGCCGTTCGCGACGACCGTCACCATGCCGCCGCCCGACGAGGCCTGGACGGTTTTCGTGGCAACTTCCGCCTGCACTTTCGCCAAACGTTCCTGCATGGCTTGGGCCTGCTTCATGATGTTGCCCAGATTGCCCATCCCGCCAAACATGCCCTTATCGGACATCTCCGCCCTCCTTATTCTCTCGCTCGTTCCGGGCTTGATTCCGTCGCACGTCCTTCACCTCGCCGCCAAAGACCGACAGGACTTCCTTGACGAGCGGATTGGCCAGGACTTCCTCGCGCAGATGGCGCTCCGTCGTCGCGTCACGCTCTCTCCTAAGCTTCTCCACCGTCGGAGCATCCGTCCCTCCATCCAACGCTGTGACACGCAGGCGGACCTGGCGACCCGCAAGCGCCGAACAGGCGTCTTCCACCGCCTGCTGAGCGCCCTTCTGTTGGATCGTCTTCATCGCAGCGCTGGCCGAAGCGGGAAAGCCGATCGTCACCACATCGCCTGAAAAACTCACGAGCGCCGACTCTTCCAGAAACGCGCCGATATTGAGTCGCTCCGCCTGGACCCGCGTGACCACCGCCACCCAGTCCAATGTCGCCGACTCGGGAGAATCAGCCTGCGGTGGAGACGGCATTGTCAGAGCCGGCGCCGTCCGCGATGGTGCCTGAGGCCGCTCAGCTTGTACTAGCGGCGCGGCTTGGGGTACAGCCGCTTTAGCAGCCGGAGGCGCGGCAGAGGTTAGAGATGGTGTCGCGGATTTGGGCGGCGGGGAGGCCGTCTTGACTGCGGATCTTACGGGAGGCGTGCCGGGCTGTTCACCGCCGACGCGACAGGCTCGCACCACGGCCATCTCGACCACAAACCACGGATGCTGGCTGGTTCGAATCCCATCCTCGGCTTGAAGGAACACTCGGAACAACTCCTGGATATGGTCCAACGTGAGGCGCGCGGCATCGGCTTGGACTTCCGCCTGTTCGTCGGACCCCAGCTCAATCAGATCGCCGGCATCGGCCACCACCTTGGCGACCAACAGATTCCGGACATGCTCCATGAGCTCGCCGCAGAATTGGCGTACATCACACCCGTAGTCCTGCACGGCGGCCAGCGACCGGAGCGCACCCGCGGCGTCCCGCACCAGAACCGCCTCCAGCACTGCCCGGAGCAGCTCATGGGGAACCGATCCCAGCAGGGTCACCAGATCATCGGATGCGACGCGCTTCCCACCGAAGGCCACGGCCTGATCCAGCAGACTCAGGGCATCCCGCAGGCTGCCCTCGGAGGCGCGGGCGAGAGTGCTCAAGCTGCGCTCGTCGACCGTGATCCCCTCCGCTGCCGCCACCCGTTTCAGCTGGTCGATGACGTCGCGTCGCGGGATCCGCCGGAATGTGAAGTGCTGGCAGCGGGACAGGATCGTTTGGGGAATCTTGTGCGATTCCGTGGTCGCAAAGACGAACACCACGTGACCTGGCGGCTCCTCGAGCGTTTTCAGCAGGGCATTGAACGCGGCCGTCGAGAGCATGTGGACTTCGTCGATGATATACACACGATAGCGTCCATGAGCCGGCGCGGTCTTGATGGTCTCGCGCATCTCGCGGACATCGTCCACGCTGTTGCTGGACGCGCCGTCGATCTCCATCACATCAAACGACGTGCCGGCTCCGATCTCACGACAGCTCGCGCACGTGAGGCAGGGCGTGGGCGTGGGGCCTTTTTCGCAATTGAGAGCCTTGGCCAGGATGCGGGCCATGGTCGTCTTACCGACCCCCCGCATGCCGGAAAACAGGTAGGCATGCGCAGTGCGACTGGACGCGATGGCGTTCGTGAGGGTCCGGACGACGTGGGCTTGTCCGGTGACCTCGGCGAAGGACATCGGGCGGTGCTTGCGGGCTGAGACTTGATAATCCATGGTTCGTTATCTGTTAATCGTTATTCGTTAATCGTAAGAGGGAACACCGTTGAACGATTAATGGTTCACGTTTAACGTCTTCCAAAAACGGGGGCCAGGTGATCCTGCGGCACAAAGAAGGGCCTTCTTACCGTTGCTTCCTTCCGGACCTGGCGGGGTTCAAAGGTTTCTTTTGCACAGGGCCCGGCCCCTCCAAAATCAAATCAAGGTCTTTTCCGCTCGCCGCAAATCTAGAGGCTCGCGGTCGAGCTAGCTCGGTTTGGTCGCCGCAAGCTTGGTTTGGCGGTGTACCCAGTCTCGAGCCAACCCGTCTCAGTTAGTAATTCCCTGTTTACAGCGAAAAATACAGGGAAAAATCGCGTTGCACTAGGCTTCACTCGCGCGCTCTTACCATGTAAAGTGCCATCCAGCGCAGCCTACCACATGCTCTATGAAGACTGCGCGGACCAGAGAACAGGGAATTAACAGGGACTTGTCTTGCCCCAGTTGTTGTACCATAGATAAGCCATGCTTGCCTAGAACGTGGACCGGTTTAGGAGGCAAGCCAGCTATCGATTGCTGCGTTTTTATGTTTTGCGGCCATTACAATTAGAAATACTACGCGAGAGGGCATCCAAATCGGCTTTGGTTTTTTCGAGAATGGAGAGAAAACAACAATCGCAATAGCGTTTGTAATTGCTGAAGCTGCCGCCAAGCTGAGGAATTTCGTAACATTCTACCCCCTTTGAGATAGTCCTCTTGCAGCGTTTACATTGACTTTCCCTTGCCACCAACGTCTTTCTCGGAGTGCCGAGAGTACTCCCAATCAGGGAAGGAGTTTTTCCTTTAAGCTTGCCGCTTGTCATATTCGCCCTTTGCTTTTTTAAGTCGGCGGACCAACGTTTGTAGTATTTTGTCTAGTGAATCCAGAATTGCCTTGAATTCTTCGACTGAGCAATCTTCACGCTCTTTGCCAAGACGCTGGTTGATCTCATAGTTCACC
>DASYQR010000040.1:0-8867 GCA_036005325.1 Nitrospirales bacterium
TGCGCTGGCGGTCGTGGCCGATCTGTGCCGCGAGGCGCGGGGTGCGGCGTACGGATCGTACACGGCGGCGACTCAAGCCGGAGCGATGTTGGGTCCCGTGCTGGGGGGATGGCTCGTGGTTTCCGCGGGTTTTCCCGCCGCGTTCACCACAGCCGGTGTTCTGGGATCGATTGCCGTGTTGCTTTTTCTCCTCATGCGACTGCCGCCCCAGATCCCTCGCACGGCCTCCAGTGCCGGGCCGGCGGCTGTGCTGAAGGATATGGCTCGCGGTGCGAAGACCGTCGTGGGGAACGTGCGGGTGGTGGTGACCAGCGTCACCGATGGAGCGCGCCAGGTTGCCAACGGCGCCCTCATGGCGTTCTTGCCGATCTATGTTGTCGGGATCGGACTGGATGCGGCCCACGCCGGAGTCTTGTTCGGAGTCCAGAGCGTGACGTCCTTCGTGTCCCGGCCCACAATGGGGTGGGCATCGGATCGGATCGGACGGCGTCCGCTGATCCTTCTGGGGCTTGTGGTGTGTGCCGGGTCGTTGGCGGCTATTCCATTCACGAATCTGTTTTGGGCACTGATGGCGCTCTCAGCCCTCTTCGGCTTCGGCGAGGCGATCGTCAACGCATCGGCTGCCGCGCTCGTCGCGGATCTGTCGGAACTTAAAACCCTGGGCTCGGCGATGGGCATGCAGGGAGCCATCATGGACATCGGCCATGCGTCCGGGCCGATTCTGGCGGGACTGCTGATCGGTGCGCTCGGCTTTCAGGTGGCGTTTCCGATCCTCGCCGCGTTCGTCCTGCTGGCAGCCGGAGCGTTTCGAATCGGAGTAGAGTCTGACCGCTCAACTGCCGTCGCTTGACGACGTGCAGCGACCGTACTAGGCTCTGAGAAGAAGCATCAGGCGGGGGACGATGTTTACGGGCATCATTGAAGAGATGGGGGTCGTCAAGGCGGTGGACAAAACGCTGCAGGGTTGTGGCGTCACGATCCTGGCGAAGACGGTTTTAGAAGGCCTCAAGACCGGAGACAGCGTGACCGTGAACGGCGTGTGTCTGACCGTTGTCGGGTGCGGCGGCACGGAGATGAAAGCGGACATCTCTCCGGAAACGTTGAAGGTCACGACTCTGGGTGCGCTGAAGCCGGGCGATCCGGTCAATCTCGAACGCGCCATGCGTCTGGGGGACCGTTTGGGGGGACACCTCGTCACCGGCCATGTGGACGGCGTCGGCACCATCCGCTCCCGCACCCAGGATGCCGATGCGCTCCAGATCATGCTCGCAGCGCCCCGTGAGGTCGTGCGCTATTGTGTCCCGAAAGGCGCGATCACGGTGGACGGGATCAGCCTGACCGTCAATGAGGTGACCGACCATGGGTTCCGTGTCACCATCATTCCCCACACCGCCAAAGTGACGACGCTCGGGGTCAAGCAGGTGGGTGAAGCGGTGAACCTGGAAACGGACCTCATCGGCAAATACGTCGAGCGCCTCTTCCCGGGACGTGAAGGGAGCGGCCAATCCGACGTCAAGATCGACCGGGACTATTTGCAGAAGCGCGGACTCACCTAGCGCCTGGTTTTTCACCGTGTTACCATGCGGGTAACAGAGCGAAGGAGCGACATATGAAATACTTCAATCGTATCATTCTCGCGGTACTGGCGATGGGGATGCTGACAGCCGCCGCGCAGGCGAAAAGCTTCTTCCGGCCGGGTGATCCCGCGCCGAACTTCACATTGGAGGCGCTGGACGGCCAGACGGTCAGTCTGGCCCAGTATAAGGGGAAGGTGGTGGTGCTGGGCTTATTCCATATCTGCGAGCCGTGCCTGATTCAGGGGACCGAACTGCAGAAGGTCCATGAGGCGTTCCAAGGTAAGAACGTACAGGTATTGGGAGTCAACTCGGCCGGCAATGCCAAGGACAAGGTGAAGGACTTCCTCAAGGAGTTTCCCGTGAAAGTCACCTACCCATACATGGTCGATCCCAAGAAGGAGACCGATAAGCTCTATGGCGGCGGGCGATTCATTCCCAACGTCTACGTCATCGATCAAGAGGGCAAGATCCGCTGGCAGCGTGTCGGGACGATGGAGATCGGCGCCGCGGAGGTGATCAAGGCCGAGGTGGAGAAGCTACTCGCGACCGGCGGTAAGACCGGAGGCACACTCTGATGGAAGAATTCGACGAAGGGAAGGAAAAGTTCATCCAAGTGGTCAAGGGCATTGATCCATCGGTGGAGACCGTCATTCCGGTCACGCCCAGCCGGGGCATGTTTCTGATCTCGCTCACCAAGAGCGGCCAGCGCAAGTTTCTCACGGTCAGCGAAGAGGATATTCTCGATCTCACGGAGGATGCCGGTATTCTCAAAAAAGTCACCGGTGAGATTCAGAGTACCATTGCCAGTCTCGTCAATACCTGAAACGCTATCAAAGATGAAGACAATCGCTCCCGGCATCCAGCAGTGGTCTTTCTTCTCACAGGACAAGCAGCTCGACTTCAACGGTTTGCTCCTGACCGTCAACGACCATTGCATCCTCGTGGACCCGCCGCCGACGGACGCGGCCGATCGCACCACTATCCTGAAAGGCCGGACGGTGGACTACATCCTGCTTACGAACCGGGATCATGTCCGGGAGGCCGAGGCCTGCCGGCGTGAGTTCAAGGCGAAGGTGTACGCGCCCGAGACCGATGCTCCCCTGATGGAGATCCCCATCGACAAGACCTACAAGGATGGTGAGCTCCTGCCTGGCGGACTCTGGGTCATTCACCTCAGGGACATGAAATCGCCGGGTGAATCGGCGCTCTTTCTCGACAAAGGAAAAGGCTACCTGATCCTCGGAGATTCCTTGATCGGTAAACTGCCGGGCCAGCTCACCCTGCTCTCAGCCGACAAGTTCGCCGATGTATCCAAGGCGAAGCAATCCCTCGCGCGTCTCCTCATGTACAATTTCGATACGGTTCTGGTTGGAGACGGAACCTCGATCCTCACTGGTGCCAAGGAAGCGGTGCGGCGGGCGATCGAAGCCTGATGCGCCCTGCGTCCCATGCCGACGTCCTCATCTGACCAGCTCAATCAAATCGGAAACGAGTACTTCGGACGTGGCCGCTATACCGACGCCTGTGTCTACTACCAGCGAGCGTTGGAGCACGACCGAAAGACCGGCGACCGGCGTGCGTTGGTGGCCACGTTGGGAAATCTGGGGAATGTCTGTGCGGTCAGCGGACGGCGGGAGCAGGCACAGCTGTACTATCAGGAGGTGCTGGAACTGCAGAAGCTTCTCGGAGACGAGCGCGGCATCGGCACCACGCTGGCGAATCTCGGAAACTTACGGACCGATGCGGGTGAATGGGAACGGGCCCGGGCGTATTATCTTGAGGCACGCGACATGCTCTCCCAGGCGGGAGACGATGCGGGTCTGGCGGTTCTGTATTCCAATCTCGGGCTGGTGGCGCGGGAGACCGGCCATCTCGAAGACGCGCTCATCCACTATGAGCGCTCACTGGCTCTCATGCGGAGACTCGGCAATGACGCCGGCGTGGCGGACGTCTACCGCATGATCGGCAAAACCCACATGCTCCAAAAATTGCATGACGACGCGGCGTCGTGCGCGCTGACCAGTCTTGAGATCAGTCGTCGTCTGCATGATGAGTTACGCATGGCCGGGTCCTGGTATCTTCTCGTCGGCATTCGCGAGGAGCAGGGGAGGTTGGTCGAGGCGGCCGAGCTCCTTGAGCGCGTTGTCGCCGTTGACCGTCAACATCAGCTGCCGAAGCTCGCGGAGAACACCAGCCGTCTCGCAGCGCTCCGGGAGCGCATCGCGCAGGAAGAGAGTTCTCGCTCGGCGCAGTGAGCAGCGTCGTCACCATCGGGTTTCTGGATCGAACGCGGGCCTGCATCCAGACCGAGTTCATCCCTCCGCTCGCCGATGACGAGCGCCGGGAACTCCTGATTCATGCCGCTATGCTGACCGGTCGGGCCTTTGCCGCTCTGGCGCCCGAACGGCAACGCAGCCTGGCGGGGGTTCTGAAAGAGTGGATAGCCGAGCGATTTGTCCTGTGCCCTGTGCAGATCGTGGCTGGCGATCCGGTGGCTTGTCCCCAACGCTTCGCGTCGACTTTTCTCGCTCCTGTCCGTGAATACGCCCTTGCCACCTCCGGCTGTGATCAAGAGACGGGTGGCATCGAATACTTCCTCCCGATGGCGGCTGTCGTGTTTCTTCGCTCTGTGGCGTCCGCCGACGCTGAACCGGACGAACTACTCAAGCCGGCGCTGGCCCTCTGCGCCGCTGTGGCAATTCACCCTATCACGGTCGCCAACCATTTCCAGATGGCTGCCGCGAGCCTTCCCAAGGTCGCGCCGGTTGTTGACCGGACTCCTTCGCCTGATCCCGTCGGCAGCACGCGTCTCGCCAAAGGGGAATTGAGGCGCCACCTGCTCGAGACACGCCGTTCGCTGATTGTTTCCGCCTGTCTGGCCGCTTTGGCGATTATGGTGGGGGTCCAGTATCTCTCGACGCGCGAGTCCACAAAGGGGGAAGAGGGGATGGAAGAGAAGGTTATGCAGGAGGCTCAGCCCGTGCCGAAGCAGCTTTCTCCGCAAGCGCGTGCCTATCTTCGAAAAACTCGGGATCTTGTCGAAAATAGCCTAGCCCAGGTTGAGGTCATGCTGGCCGCGTCCGAGCGAAAGGATATGGAGCCAGGCGAGTTGGCAGAAACCCTTGAATATGGGACCGGGAGGCTTCAAGCATGGCAGCGTCAGTTTGCCGAGCTGAACCCGCCGCAGGCTTTACAGGATCGACACCGCGAGATTGGGCGTCTGTTGGCGGAGTTGGATGACATTATTCGAAGCCTCCGCGCTTCACAGACAAAACCCACAGCCACTGCACCTCGAGAGCGCGTCTCGGCGGTGCACGACCATCTCGAGCGGGAGTTGAACGAAGCCGAATCCATCTAATCCATTTTTTTACCTATTTCCTCCCTGTTTCCGGCGAAATTTTCTTGCTTTTTCAACTGGATTGGGATACGATGCCACCGGCATTTTTGTGACCAAGAGTAGGTAGGATAGGTTTGGTGCGTCACTCTGTGGATAATCTTAGGAGATTACCCGTTTGGGGGAACTGTTGTTTTACAATCGTCCGTCGCGCTTGAATCGCGTAGCGCACGGCAAGCTCCGCTTTACTCCTCTCGCCAATTTTGAGTTTGCCCGGAAGGTCACGGCCATTCCTTTGATGGCCGTGGAGTTTCCGCTTGCCTGCCGTCAGTACCCCATCATTTTCGTACAAAACGCGGAAGGCGTGGTGGGGGCCCAGGCTGTCCTTTCTCTGGCGGAAGGTGTCAATTCCTTCGTGGATGAGAAGGGGCGGTGGACCGCGACGTATGTGCCGGCCTTCATCAGGCGCTACCCCTTTGTGCTGGCGGAGATCCCTGGCAAGCCTGACGACTTCGATGTCGCATTTGACGAGGGAAGCGGCTGTTTTCACCCCCAAAGGGGCGAGCCGTTATTCGATGACCATGGCACGCCCACGTCGTTTCTCCAGGCGCAGATTGATTTCCTGAAGAATTTTCATGTCGAGCATCAACGCACCCGACAGGTCCTGGAAACTCTGAAAACCGACGAGCTCCTGATGCCCTTCAATGTGAACATCGTGCGGGGAGGGGACAAGGCGCAGTTTGCCGTCCGCAACGCGCTGGTTGTGGATGAGGCCAAGCTTGCCGGGCTGCCCTCTGAGAAAGTGGGAGCGTATCTCAAGAGCGGAATGTTGGCCATGATCTATGCCCACCTGATTTCCTTACAGAGCTTCCTGGCCGTAGCGAACCGGATGGGTGAGCCGACGGCTGATGTGTCGCCGTGGTGGGCGAAGTAAATGAAGCCTAGTCAGATCCGGGTACTGGTCGCGATTTGCGCCTTCGTCGTATCGGGTTTGGTGGAAGTGTCGGTGGCCCAGGCGCAGGCCGTTCCGCCACAGCAAATGCCGGACGTCTTGCTGGAGCAACAACGGAAAGCGGAAGAGCAGCAGAAAAAGCAGGAAGAGCTCGTCCAGCCCAAAACCCCTCCCGAAATTGACAAGCCGGCCCGGTCGCGCGCGCCGAAGGCCAAAGGTGCAGAGGCGAAGGTCACGGTCACCCAGTTCAAGTTCAGCGGCAACACGGTCGTCACGACGCAAGAGCTGGAGAAGATCGTCGCGCCGTCCCTCGGACAGACATTGACCCTCCGCGAGCTGACCGAAGTCGCCGGCTTGATCTCCGAGCACTACGCGGCTCAAGGATACATTCTGGCCCAGGCCTACCTGCCCCCACAGGAAATCCGGGAGGGCGTTGTGGAGATTGCCATCCTCGAAGGCAAGGTGGGGAACATCGGGGTGACGGGAAATCAGCGTTACACGACTTCCACAATCCTTCGGGCCATGGAGCCGGTCAGAGAGCGGGGTATCATCCACGAGGCCACACTGGAGACGGCGCTGAACGAATTGAATGACTACCCTGGCCTGAAAGTGCAAGCCGCCCTGAAGCCCGGTGAGGCGCGCGGCCTGACGGATCTGGAATTGTTGGCCCGGGAGCGGATCCCGTACACCTTCACCGCGGACATCAATAACTACGGCTCCAATCTCACCGGTCCCTGGATCTACAGCGGCGAGATCGGCCTGGGTAATCTCGCCGGCCGCGGCGACAACTTGACCCTCAAAGGATCGAAGTCCGACGACAACCTCTTTTACACCAATATCGGTTACCTGATCCCCCTCACGAGCTTCGGGACGAAGCTTCAGCTGACCTGGGTCCATACGGAGAACGTCATCGGCGGCCAGTTCGCGACGTTACGACCGACCGGGCGGGCGGATATCGCGTCAGTGGATATTCTCCAAACGATCACCCGCACCGGGGCCTTGAGCCTCACCGGAGTGTTCGGGTTCGACTTCAAGACTGTCCGTAACCTTCTTGGTCAGTCGGGGCCGACGCCGGGGCCGTCGCCGGTCCTCTTCAGCAAGGACGAGCTCCGGATCTTCCGCTTGGGCGTCAAAGGGGATTATCGCGATTCGTTCCTGGGGCGCACCTATTTCGGAGTCACGGTCCATGAAGGCGTGCCATTCTTGGGTGGCTCTGAGCAGAACGCGCCGCAGACAAGTTTTGTGGTCACGGACGCGACGGGTAACATCCAGGGCGCCGGTCCCGGTTACTGGACCAAGCTCACCGCCGACGTGGCGCGGTTCCAATCGCTGGGCCTGCCGTTTATTCAGAACGTTCCAGTCCTCCCCATGGTGCTGAACGATAGCTATCTGATTCTGCGCGCCACGGGACAGTTGGCCAGCGATCGGCTGCTGTCGCCGGAGCGATTCGCGATCGGCGGGTACTATACGGTACGGGGATATCCGGTCGCCCAGCTGATCGGCGACAATGGCTATGCCGCGACCGCTGAAATGGTCGTGCCGATTCCCTCGGCGACGAAGGTTCCCTTCAGCACCCTGACATTTAAGGAGATGTTCCAGGTGGCGATGTTCATTGACCAGGCGGGCACCTTTGCTACGCCATTATCCATCCCTCAGGGCGGATACGGCTATCTGACCAGCGCAGGTGCCGGCCTCAGGGTCAATATCCCGTTCGGCGTGCCCGAGCCGGTTGAACGCGGAGTACTGACGCTCAGGATTGATTGGGCTTCGGCCATCGGGCGTCCGCGACCGATCAGTCACGATCAGGGACTCACGATCCATCCCATCACTGATGCCGGCATCTTGTACGTCAGCGCCGTCTTGCGGTTCTAACATGGACGAGCGGACAAGGAAGAAGGTCTAAATTGTCAGTATTTGTCGCGACGAATCATAACCTTTGTAGCCGAGCAACGCCTATAATTTACCTTAATAATTCCTTACAGTGAGCTAAGGGGGAGGGGCATCTTTTGAGCGGTCGGAAAGCCAAGTTACGGCGTCGGGAGGGTTTGGATAGGAAACACACCCAATCGGTGCGGCTGAAGCTTTCCGGCGAAGGGTGGACCAAAGGGTTGGCCGTTGCCAGCCTGGTAACCAGTGCCTTGTCGCCAACGCCTGCCTGGGCCTTGTGGGAAAACCTCACCAACGTCAGCGGCTCTGCCACGATCACCACCCTGACCCCGACCTCGCAGCGGGTGAATGTCTTCACCGGGCAATACGTCGGCACCCTCGGCAGCGCCAACATTGCGGCCAATGAAGCCGTGCGCGTGCAGCAGCCCAGCGCCGCGTCCATGGCGCTGTTTCGGGTCGCCGGGCAGGAGGCGACCGCGATTTATGGCTCCCTGTCGGCCAACGGGCAGATCTTCCTCGTCAACCCCAGCGGGATCCTCTTCTCCTCCAGCGCCCGCGTGGACGTGGGCGCGCTGACCGCCAGCACGCTGAACATCTCCACCCAGGACTTTTTGAGCGGCAATTACCGCTTCAGTCAGATGTCAGGCTCTGCCAACGCCGCGGTCATCAACCACGGGGTCATCACGGCGGGGCCGGGCGGCTACGTCGCCCTGCTGGGCGCGGCGGTCCGTAACGAAGGGATCATTCTAGCCAATCTGGGGTCCATCGCGCTGACGGCCGGCAAGGCCGCCACGCTCGACATGCGCGGCGACGGTCTGATCGCCTTTGTCGTTACGGATGCGGTCTCCGGGGCCGTGACGGGGCCGGACGGCAAGAGCCTCACTTCCTATGTCTCCAACACCGGCACGCTCCAGGCCGACGGCGGCCTGGTGACGCTCACGGCCAACGCGGCCACGGATGTCATCAAGTCGGTGGTGAATAACGAAGGCGTGATCCGGGCGCAGAGTATGACGGAGCGCAACGGGACCATCGTGCTCTCCGGCGGCAGCGACGGGATCGTCACGGTGTCCGGCACGATTGACGCGTCGGGCACAGGCGCGGGCCAGACCGGCGGCAC
>DASYQR010000041.1:0-2560 GCA_036005325.1 Nitrospirales bacterium
GGCGCTGCAGCGCCTCCAAAAAGTGGACGACTGAGTAAATCTTTTTGAGCGGGTGGCGCCGAGCGGGACCCTGGCGGAACGGAAGGACGTACAGGCGAGTCTGCGTGGCTGCAACGCCGAAACGTCCTGAGTACGTCAGGGTAGCTCGGCGACAGGACCCGCTCTTATTTCTTTGCCGAAAGCTCTCTCTGGTTGGCGATCATGTGCACGTCGAGCAGGTGCTCGTTTCGATCGATCGAGTAGAAGATGCGCCATTCGCCCACCGCATACTTGGATAGACCTGGCAAATCTGGCGAAACGGGCTCGTGGCGAAGATTCTCGGCGTTGGAGGCCAGCCACTTGGTCTTATCGAAGATTCGCTGGGCCATGGCCTTCTCGACCTTCGCAAGATCGGTAACTACCTCGGGCCGATAGGCGACACGATACCAGGCCATCTTCCGTCTACCACTTGAGGCCGAGCTTTTCGGCCGCCTCGTCTCCTGTGATCCGCTCGGTCGAGGTCAACGACGCCTTCAGCCGCGCGCGAACCGCCTCGCCCAGCTCCATCCCCAGATCAGGGTCTCCCAGAAGCTCCCGCAGCCGGTCGTCCACGATCCCCTTGACCAGTTCCTTCAGCTCATTCAATGTCAGGTCCGAGATCTTCATAATGCACGCTCCAAGGCAATTGGCTTACAATAATGAAATGTGCTGGTGAAAGCATACGGAGGATGCCATGCCGAAAGCAATCTGGAACGGAGTGGTCCTGGCCGAAAGCAACAAGTGCGAGGTCGTCGAGAGCAATCAGTATTTCCCGCCTGATGCGATCACGTGGCAACATTTCAAACCGAGCGACGCGCACACGACCTGTCCATGGAAAGGGGAGGCCAGTTACTACGATATCGAGGTGAACGGCCAGGTCAACAAGAACGCCGCCTGGTACTATCCGGCGCCCAAGGATGCGGCCAAGAACATCACCGGCTACGTCGCCTTCTGGAAAGGCGTCAAGGTGGAGGCCTGAGGCCTTCGCGAATTGACAAGTCGGTGAGGCTTACAGATCGGCTGAGGTCTCGGGCCACACGAGCCGGATGAGCGCGGGCTTGTCGTGCGTCCCCTCGAAATAGTGTGTGACATCTTCCGCCAGCCCCGTGACATTCACCCCCATGTAGACGCCTGAGAATCCTTGGAGCCGTTCGAGAGCGGCGCGTGAGAGTTTGGCGGCAGGGTCGGGCTCGTTGACCAATCGCTTCAGGTTGGCGGCGGCGACTTGGATCAGAGCCTGCAAGAACCGGCCCTGCTGAGTGTCGGGACCCACGGCGTGCCACAGGCTTTCAAAAACTTCATGGCATTCCCACCAATAGCCGAAGTTGTACAGGTCGATGCCGTAGAGATACCAGTCGCTGTCCCACCATTCCTCCGGCAGGAACGTGGGCGGCTTGGGCTCTGGTTGCCCATAGGAATGCCCCTTGGGGTCTCGCCGTGGATGGGGCGACTGACCCGGCAGGAAACGGTATGATGGGAAGGACCGCTCTGTGTAACGCGGCCAGTCGGGATCGGGTGGGAGCGTTGTACCCGAAGACATGTCCGGACTATAGCACATCGTGGCTTGACACCAGATTCCCGCACGAGTAAGATAAATTCACCTTTAACGCCAGTCCAGTGAGGCTGGGAAGGAGGACATCGTGCCCGCAGTGCATCCACAGTTTGTGCAGTCATCGCCTTCCGGCTGTTTCTCCCCGGAAGGTTTTTTTATGCCCCCGCGAGCCGCTCGATGGAAGTGAAGCAGGCCTCCCGGACGGTCATGGACGCCCAGTCGATCAATCGGGCCCTGACCCGCGTGGCTCACGAAATCATCGAGCGCAACCATGGGGTTGCGCTGGTCGCCCTCGTGGGTATTCGCAGCGGCGGCGTCCACCTAGCGAAGCGGTTGGCTCAAAAGCTCAAGGACATCGAAGGCTCCACCGTGCCGGTCGGGGAATTGGACATTACGCTCTACCGGGACGATCTGAACGCACGTAAGGAACAACCGGTGCTGCGCACAACCGAGATTCCCTTCGATATCACGGACCTGAAAGTCATCCTGGTGGACGACGTCCTCTTCACCGGCCGGAGCATCCGGGCCGCCATGGACGGATTGATCGATCTCGGCCGCCCGGGAGAGATTCAGCTGGCGGTACTGGTGGATCGCGGGCACCGAGAGCTCCCGATCAAAGCCACCTATGTCGGGAAGAACTTACCGACTGCACTTGAAGAATCGGTTGAAGTTTATCTGGAGGAGGCAGGAAGCCCCGATCGCGTGGCACTCCTGACCCGACACACATGAGCCTCAAGCGCAAAGACCTGCTGGGCATCCAGGACCTCTCGGTCGAGGAGATTGCCCAGGTTCTTGAGACCGCCGAGACCTTCAAAGAGGTGTCGGGGCGCGACATCAAGAAGGTGCCGACACTGCGCGGCAAGACCGTCGTCAACCTGTTCTTCGAGCCGAGCACCCGCACACGCACGTCGTTCGAGCTGGCCGCCAAGCGCCTGAGCGCCGACGTCATCAACTTCGCGGCTTCCTCCAGCAGCCTGGCCAAGGGGGAAA
>DASYQR010000042.1:0-7728 GCA_036005325.1 Nitrospirales bacterium
AAAGCATCCCAGTCCCACCGCATGGCCGGATTGAAACGATCCGTCGCTTCCAGCTTGTTCCAGATCGCCCACCCGACGAACACGCCCCAGGTTTCGTTCAGCGCCTCCCAGCCCTCCCGCTCGGTGAGACGCCGTTTCTCAAACTTGGCTTTCCGAGGGGACACTTTCTGCGGCGCGATCGGGCTGACCTCAACAACGGTATAGCGGCAGGCCATAAGCCGCTTCGCCTCCGCATGCAGCCGCGTCCCCTGAGGAGTCATCGTGGGGGTGCCGGAGGCGAACTCCACATAATCGAAGTACGCGTGAAACAGCTCGTGATAGATGGTCGCGAGATCCTGATTCTCGATCTGCTGAAGGGACCGCAATCGTTGGCCCTGGCTCCCTTCAGAGAGATTTAGATGGAAGACCATGCGGTGGCCCTCCGGATGGTACTCCGCCGCGACGTTCTTCAAATCTGCGAATTCGAGCCTCACGAACTCGTTCGGCAGCAGGCGGAGAAACCGCGAGGGCAGGCCCATTTCAGCCGCTTCCCTGGTCAGCCGCACCCACTCGCCCTGCGGGTCCGGCACCGCAGCGGCTTGGACGGAAGACACGCTGAACAAGAGGATGAGGCTAACTAGGAAGGCCGGCATGGCTACTCGACTCTGTCACCATTTTCAGCTAAGCAGCTCCCCGGGCAGGGCTCAAACCTGCCTTACCGATACGATCGGCTGCGGTGATCGGCGGCCGTCATGTACACGGTTTTGTCCGTCTCGTCGATTTCGAAAAAGAATCGCCAGGCTCCAATCCGGTATCTCCACGTCGGCGGGCTCCAACGCTTGAGCCGTTTGATGTTGGGTCCATGATGCGGCTCCGTTCTGAGTTGAGGATACACATGCTCCCGCAGCTTCTCCTCAATCCGGCTCAATCCCGACCGCCCGAGCTGTACCAGATCTCTTTGAAACGTCTCCGCTTCAAAGACCCGGTACCTATCCAATCAAGGTCCCCTTTTTCCGCTTCGCGTCCTGGGACCCCTTTCGAAGACGCTCGACCAGCCGCTCATTGGCCAGAATCTCGGCCATCTCGGCGTCATCTACAAAGGCAGACTCCTGAATATGCGCCTTGACCGCTGTTTCGATGAAGTTGGCCAGCGACCGGTTCTCCGCCTTGGCTTTTTTCGCAAACGCGGCGTATGTCCTGTCGTCGATCCGAATCGTCAATGTTTTAGGCATACTCTTTCTCCAGAATGGAGTTATTCTATTTTATTCAGATTGAATAATCAAGAATCGCCTGGGGGTCAGGCACATTTTCTCAGAAGAAAATGAACCAGACCCCACTTCTAATCGCGGAAGTCATCGTCGTCGATCAACGACCACGAATCGAGACAGTCCTGCCTGACTTCGTCGATGAAGCGGGAAGGCTTGGAGAGCACCATCCCTGAGGCCCTATCGAAGACGTTCACCGGATAGGAGACGTACAGGTTCAGCTTTGCGCGGGTGATGGCGACATAGAAGAGCCGGCGCTCCTCTTCGATGTCTTCATCGGCCGTCAGCGAGTAGAGAGAGGGAAACTTGCCGTCGAGCGCCCAGATGATGAACACCGTGTGCCATTCGAGCCCTTTGGCGGAATGGATCGTGGACAGCACAAGCCGCTCGTCGTCCCGATCGGCCGCTTCCACGTCGAACACGCTCGTATCCGGTGGTTCCAAGGTGAGGTCGGCCAGGAAGGAATCCAGCTTGCCGTAGCGCGCGGCGATCGTATAGAGGTGCTCGAGATCCTTCGTCCGTTTTGGGTAATCGTCGTACTGCTGCTTCAGAATCGGCAAATAGTACCCGTAGACGGCGTTCATCTGCTCGGCTGGGGTCATGGACGACCCGCCAAGCTCTTCCAGGAGACGGACCAGATCCGTGAGGCCCTGCGCGCCGGGGCCTGCTCCTTTGGAGGCCGCCGCCTTGAGTGCGTCCAGGCCCCCGCTTTCTTGCGCGACCATCGCGCCGATCAGAGCCTGGCTCTTCTTGGGCCCGACCCCCTCGATCAGCATCAACAGCCGGTTCCAGCTCACCGCATCGCGCGGGTTCTCGAGCACGCGCAGATGCGCCAGGATGTCCTTGACGTGGGCCGTCTCGACGAACTTGAACCCGCCGCGCTTGACGAAGGGAATGTTGCGTCTCGAGAGTTCGATCTCCAGATCGAAGGAGTGGAAGCTGGAGCGGAACAGGACGGCGATCTCTTCGAGTGGGACGCCTTCCTCCCGCAATTCCAGGATGCGCTGCGCCACGAACCGCGACTGGGTGTTCTCGTCCCCGGCCTTGACCAGCACCGGCGCCGGGCCCTCGCCCTTGCGGGTGAACAGCGTTTTGGAGTACTTCTCCGTCGCCAGATTGATGACCTCGTTGGCCAGCGTGAGGATCGGCTGTGTGCTCCGGTAGTTTTCCTCCAGCTTGAAGAGCTGCGTCCCGGGAAAGAGCTTGGGAAAGTCCATGATATTGCGGAACGTCGCGCCGCGGAAGGCGTAGATGCTCTGGGAATCGTCGCCGACCACCATCACATTGTCGTGGGTTGCGGCGATCTTGCGGACGAGCTCCGCCTGCAGACGGTTCGTGTCCTGGTACTCGTCCACCATGATGTAGCGGTAGGCCTCGGAAATGCGCCGACGGAGGCCCTCGTCCTGGTCCAGCAATTCGCGGAGCCGCACCAGGAGATCGTCGTAGTCCACCAGCAACCGGTGCCGCTTGTAGGCTTCGAATGCGCGGCAGAGCTTCTGCAAGTCCTCGACCTCATCCGTAAACTGCGGGAACTCCCCCAGCACCACGTCCTCGACCGGAAGCATCTTGTTGACCGCTTTGCTGAAGATCTCGTTGATGGTGTTCTTGCGGGGAAAGCGTTTCGCCTTGTCGTTCAGGCCGTGCTGCGTCCGCAGCAGATTGATGACGTCCTCGGAATCGCTCCGGTCCAGGATGGTGAAGCCCGGCTCCAGGCCGATCGCCTTCCCGTAGCGGCGCAGTAGCATGTTGGCGACCGAGTGGAAGGTGCCGCCCGTCACCCGATCGCTGCTGAAGCCGATGAGGCCGCCGACGCGCCGGAGCATCTCTTCGGCGGCCTTGCGGGTAAAGGTCAACAGGAGAATGGACTCCGGAGGGATTCCGGATTCGATCAGCCGCGCGACCCGATAGACCAGCGTCCGGGTCTTGCCGCTGCCGGCGCCGGCAATCACGAGGATCGGCCCCTCGATCGCCGTCACCGCGGCCAGCTGGCCGGGGTTCAACTCGGCTTCATAATTCAGAGAGAATTTCGGTTCGGCGGGATTGTCGGGACCGCGCTTGAGAACGTACGGCTTCATCGCGCCGCATTATAACAGAATACAGGCCTGCGTCACCCGCTCCTGCCCGGACGATGTAATCAGAGGTTTACGATACTATCGGTCGGATGGAAAGGAGACGCGGCTGTCGTTCAATCCATCCATATCTTCAGTGGATCGGGGAATTTCTGCCATTCCTCGTGGCTGCAACTTACACACACAAGCAATAGTTCGAACGCTCTGCCATCACCTGATGTTTTCCGTTGTCCCTTGAACACCATCATGTTCATCTTGCATTTCGGACAGCGGCGATCTTGTTGCGGCGCCATAAACTTACCCCACGAAATAGAAAAAACTGTAAAAGGAAGCGCATTAGTAAAGCTCTCCTCTTTCTCTCACGGCAAGACTTTTTATAAAATATTTTTCATAGTGTCCTTTGTCGTACATAGTGGTCTGCCAAAGTGTCTGTTATCGCAGCCATATTAAAATGTGCCTCCGGTCGTGGCGCTTGAAATAATTTCCGGCTTTGTTAGACTGAGCGCTCGATGCGACGAGCCGTGATTTTCCTCCTGCTGGCCCTGTTCCCCTTTTTCACAAGCTGCGTGATCATCCCCATCTCCAAGCCTTCCCCAAAACCAGCGCCGGACCAGGCCAAGGCCGCAACCGCGGTGACGGCGAAGCGCGCGCAGGTCTTGATGGGGACCCTGGTCGAGATCACCGCCGTCGCGCCCAACGAGACTCTCGCGCAAGCGGCGCTGACCTCTGGGTTCCACGAGATCCGCCGGATCGAAGCGCTGATCAGTACCTGGATCGAGACCAGCGAGCTCTCGCGCGTCAATCACGCTGCCGGACGGGAGCCTGTCGGCGTGAGTGACGAGACTTTTTACCTTCTCGCCAAAGCCTTGGAAGTCGCGGAGTACACGGAGGGCGGGTTCAATATCGCCATAGGTCCGGCCGTCCGCCTCTGGAACATTCCGGAGGCCCCACGCATTCCTTCGGGCATGGAGCTGGAGATCGCCGCACAATACGTGGACTACCACCGGATTCATCTGGACGCGTCCAGCCGGAGCGTGTTCCTGGAAAGGCCGGGCATGCGGATTGATGTCGGCGGAATCGGCAAGGGTTTCGCGGCGGAGAAAGCGGCCGCCGTCATGCGGGAGGTCGGCGCAAGCGGTGGCCTCGTGGCGGCGGCCGGCGATTTTCGGGTTTTCGGCAAACGTGCGGATGGCACGGCCTGGCCGGTCGGCATCCAGCATCCTCGGCAGGACGGCAGCGTCCTGGCTATGTTGGATTCCACCGATGAAGCAATCTCTACGTCTGGCGATTACGAGCGGTTCTTCATCAAGAACGGTATCCGCTACCATCATATCCTGGATCCCCGCACGCTCCAGCCGGCCCGCCTGTGCCAGAGCGTCACGATCGTCGCTCCGGACGCGACGGTGGCCGACGCGCTGGCGACGGGTGTCTTCGTCATGGGACCGGTGCAAGGGCTTGCCCTGGTCGAACGGCTCGGCTTCGGCGCGGTGATCGTGGATGCCGGAGGCGGGATTTCGATTTCGTCCACCCTCCGCACCCGTGTGCAGATGGTTCCATGACCGGTAATGTAGGGGCAGGCCCCATGTGCCTGCCCGATGAGGGACAACCACAGGGGGTTGCCCCTACCGCACGAAGACCGCATGGCCGTTGCATTTTGCGGGATGTTTACGGTAAAATACTTCCTTATCCTTAAGAAGGAGCTTCATTGAACGACTCCATCCCTCTTCCCCAGGCGCCGGCGCACCTCCCTGCCTCGCTCAACCGGCTCTGGGAAGTGGCACACAATCTCTGGTGGAGCTGGAGCCCGGAGGCCCGTGCCCTTTTCGATGCCCTCGACCGCACGCTCTGGAAGCTGTCCTTGCACAATCCGGTCAAGTTGCTCCGTGAGTTGAATCCGGAACGCGCCCTCTCCGCTTCGACAGACCCGGCGTTCCTACGGCGCTATGAGTCCGTGCTCCTGGTCTTCGATGCCTACATGAACGCAACCGACACCTGGTTCGCGCAATCCCACCCTGAGATGGCGGACACGCTGGTCGCCTACTTCTCCGCTGAATTCGGCGTGCACCAGTCCCTCCCCATTTACAGCGGCGGCTTGGGGATCCTGGCCGGCGATCACTGCAAGGAAACCAGCGACCTGGGCGTCCCTTTGGTCGGCGTCGGGTTCCTCTACCCGCAGGGCTACTTCCACCAACGCATCTCCCCCGACGGATGGCAACAGGCCTGGTCGGCTCCGTTTGTGGCGGCGGATGCGCCGATCCGCCCGGCCCTGCTGCCGAACGGGGAACGCCTGATCATCCAGGTCCATCTGGAGGGGCGGATCGTCCATGCCGCAGTCTGGCAGGTACTCGTCGGGCGCGTGGCGCTCTATCTCATGGACACTGATGTAGAGCCCAATGCACCCTGGGACCGCGAGCTGTCAGCCCACCTGTATGGCGGCAACCAGGAGATGCGCATCCTGCAGGAGATCATCCTGGGCATCGGGGGGGTGCGCGTGCTTCGCGCGCTGGGCCTCAATCCGACTGTCTGGCATGCCAATGAAGGCCATGCGGCGTTCCTGACCGTGGAACGTCTCCTCGAACACCGACAGGCGGGGCTTTCGTTCGCGGATGCGATCGAGGCGGTGAAGGCCTCGACTGTGTTCACGACACACACCCCGGTCCCGGCCGGCCACGATGCCTTTCCCTTCCATTTGATGGAGAAATATTTCACATCGTTCTGCAACCTCCTGCAAATCAGCCGAGAGGAACTTCTCCAACTGGGCTGCGCGCCGGGGACTGTGAACACGGCATTCAACATGACGGTCCTGGGGCTTCAGCTCAGCGGCCATCGCAACGGCGTCAGCCGCCGCCATGGAGAGGTGTCCCGCCGCATGTGGAGCTCTCTCTGGCCCGGCGTTCCGGAGGAGAAGATCCCGATCACAGCCATCACCAACGGTATCCACGTCCCCACCTGGATCGCCCCCGAGATGCGGCAGCTCTACGCGAAGCACCTCGGCCCCGATTGGGCCGCCCGTTCTGACGATACTACCCTCTGGGAGCGCGTCATGGACATCCCGGATCAGGACCTGTGGAACACCCGCCTGGTCCTCAAGCGCAAGCTGATCGCGTATATTCATGAAAAAGCGCGACTGAATTGGATTCATGGGCAGATGGACCCCGCCCAAATTTTGGCGTCAGGCACGCTGCTCGACGCCGAAGCCCTGACGATCGGGTTCGCGCGTCGCTTCGCGACGTATAAGCGCGCCACCTTGCTGTTCAAAGACCTGGAGCGGCTCAAGCGGCTGCTGCATGATCCCTGGCATCCGGTGCAGATCATCTTCGCCGGCAAGGCTCATCCCGCCGATGAGCACGGCAAGTACTTCATCCATCAGGTCTACTCGCTCGCCAAGGATCACGGCCTCGGCGGCCACATCGCCTTCGTGGAAGAGTACGACATGCACACCGCCAAGTTCCTGGTGCACGGGGTGGATGTGTGGCTGAATACCCCTCGGCCTCCGCAGGAAGCTTGCGGGACCAGCGGCCAAAAAGCGGCACTCAATGGAGTGCCGAACATGAGCATCCTGGACGGCTGGTGGATGGAAGGTTACAACGGCGCCAACGGGTGGGCGATCGGCGGGCAGGAATTCAATTCCGATCACAACATCCAGGACGCCGCCGATGCCGAGGCGCTGTACCGGACGCTGGAGCAGGAGGTCATTCCGCTCTACTACAACCGGGACGGCGACGGGGTGCCGAGGGGCTGGTTGAACATGGTGCGGGAAACCATCCGCAGCATTGTCCCCCGGTTCTGCACGCGCCGGATGATTCACGACTATACAGAACAGCTCTATCAGCCCGCGACGCAGCAGAGCCTGTCACATCGCTAGGTTTCTTTCTTCTCCCCTTCGCCGGGCGGTTTCAGCCTGACCACGATCTTGGTCTGAGTCTCCATCTCGCCGTTGCGGACGACGATGCTCGTCTCCCCCACTCCCACGGCGGTCACCACGCCGTTGGCATCGACACTGGCCACCTGTTCGTTCCGGCTCTGGTAGGTCGTCCCGAAGGCCGCCCGCGAAATGATCCGCACGGTGCCGTCAGGAAACTCCCCAATAACTTGTAACTCCCGCTTCTCCCCGATCACATCCAGCACCAGCTTGCGCTGCTCGGCGTGGATGCGCAAGGAAATGAGCGGCAGCACGGGCGGCAGATTGACGTGGACCGTGACGGCGGCGGTGCTGATCACGCCCTTGCTGTTCTTGCTCCGCACTTCGATCGGCACCGGCCCCAAGGTATCGCCCCGCAGCTTGATTCGTTGCTCGAAGAAGCCTGTCTTGTCGTTATGTTTCATCGGCTCTTCGGAATGGGCGAGATACACGCGATCGATGTCATCGTCCGGGCTCGGCTGGACCTGGATCACCAATTCGGAACCGAGGGAGA
>DASYQR010000043.1:0-5309 GCA_036005325.1 Nitrospirales bacterium
CGGTTCGACATGCAGGGATTCTTCGAACAGAATCGGGTCGCGTGGAGAGTAGGAAAGAAGCGAGAGACCAAGCAGCAGAGCGATGGTGAAGAAAACGACCCCCACCATCTCGTGTCGGTTCTCCGCCGCTCCGCTTTTAGTGATACCCGCAGCGGCCATACGTGGGAAGGCTACCATACCCGGTAGGAGGAGATCAATAATTCCACTGATTGGTAGTAGGCTTTGACAATGAAACGGGTTGCCCTCCTCAAGGAAGACAACCCGTCATGGCGCTTAGGACGCCGACACTTGCTATGGCTCGCCTTTTTGTAAAACCCGCCTGGCGCGGAATGTGCGGCACTTCCGTGGTGACGAGGGACCGATTGGCCGGACCCTGAACAGGGTCCGTTTCCGAAGCTTCGGCTCTTTTCTTACCTCAATAATCCCGTGCCAAAAGGCACCAGGCCGAGGCTCAGGAACGGTTGCTCGACACCGAGCAGAAGGCCCACCTTGGCGAGACGTGCATCGCCGCCGGCGGGCCTACGTGGTCCGGGGGAGTACGATCTTCCATCACGCATACCTCCTCTCACGCCTGTTCACATCACGGGTGTCAGGCGCAATTTCAATCCTATACCCGCCAAGATTGTGGTGTCAATCTTGTTTATGAGAACTCGGCGTGGTGCGCGGACAAAGAGCGGGAGGTCGTCTATCAGGAATGAACGGCGCCGCTGACCTCAGGCACATGCATGGGCTGTATACAATGCTCCGCTTCTTCTCGCCGGCCGCAGTTGGCGCAGGCGTAGAAATGGGCCACCAATCCATCCAGCATGTCGAGCACGCGTTCCGGAAACATCGAACCCTGACACTTCTTGCACTTACGCATCCAAATCCTCCTATCGCAAAGGCAATCCTTTATCATAAGGCCTCACGCCGACTTTTCCAGAGCTCCCGGCAAGATTTTTGTCTTTTCTTTTGTGGGATAAGGTCAATAAGCCGAACTCGGTGGTAGGTCGCTTGTCACTCAACCACAATATATAGGGGTATGACGGTGTGGCGGACGCTAGCTGAAAAATAACCAGGCCGGCATCTGAGCTTGAGGGCCGGTGATCAAGCGCCAGTGCTTCCTTGAAGCCACTTCACGTACTGCGCAACGCCTTTCTCCAGCGGCGTGAACGCCACGTTGTAGCCGGCCTTTCTCGCCTTCCCCATGTCGGCCTGGGTGAAGTATTGATAGCCACTTCGGAATCTCTCCGGCGTCGGCACCCATGTAATGGTGGGTTTTAAACCCAATGCGGTAAACAAGGCGTGGGCCAGGTCGAGAAAACTCCGCGCTTCGCCCGTGCCGCAATTGTAAATCCCGGAGGCCGGCTTCTGCTCCAGGCAGAACAAGCAGAACCGCACGGCATCATCGACGAACACAAAGTCGCGCTTCTGCTGGCCGTCGGGTACGTCGGCACGGTGGGACTTGAACAGCGTCATTGCACCTGTTTTTCTGATTTCGTGGAACCCGTGATACACCGTGGAGGCCATCCGGTTTTTATGGTTTTCCCCGGGGCCGTACACATTAAAAAACTTGAGCCCGTGCCAGACAGGAGGAGCTTCGGGCTCTTTCAGAGCCCACAGATCAAAGTCGTGTTTGCTGCGGCCGTACAGGTTCAGCGGTTGGAGCCGGGAAATCAGCGTGTGGTCGTCGGAGTAGCCCTGCTCCCCGCGGCCGTAAGTGGCGCCGCTGGAGGCATAGACCAGCGGGATTTTCTTTTCCGTGCACCATTGCCACAACTTTTTGGTGTAGCCGGTATTCCATTTTTCCATGTACGATTCATCGGTCTGGCCCGTATCCGTGCAGGCGCCCATGTGCAAGACCGCCTCCACGTCTTTGAGACCCGGCAGTTTGTCGAAGAGCTCCGCCCGGTCAATGAACGGCAGGCTCTCCAGTCCTTTGGCGCAGTCCCGCGTCTTCAGATAGGCCCGTGCATCGACCAGGATCAGTTCTTTTTTTCCCTGTTGAAAGAGGGCTCGGGCAGTCCGGTTTCCGATAAAACCACAGGCACCCGTTACAAGAAGGCTCATGGGGCGGTATCGTACAGCATGTCGGCTAGCGAAGCGAATTCCGCGAGGCTCAAGGTCTCCGCTCGCCGGCGAGGATCGATGCCGGCCTTCTCCAACGCGGCGGCCGTGGGGGGCGCTGCGAAGCCTTCATCGCGCAGTGAATTCAGTAGAGCCTTGCGCCGGTGGGCGAATCCGCCGCGCACCACCTTGAAGAACATCTTCTCGTCACGGACGGCAACTCTCGGCTGCGCCAACGGCGTGATCGCCACGACAGCCGATCCGACCTTCGGCTTGGGACGAAAGCAAGACGCCGGGACCTTGAACGACACGCGCACGTCGCACCACAGTTGCGCTGCGATCGACAGCGCGCCGTACTGCTTGCCGCCGGGAGCCGCCGCGAGGCGCGCGGCCACTTCCCCCTGGAGCATCAGCACCAGACGGTCGATGCGTCGCCGCTGCTCCAAGAGACGGAACAGGAGCGGTGTGGAGACATAATACGGCAGATTAGCCACGACCAGAAACGGGCTGGGCACCTGCGCGTAGTCAAACACGAGCGCGTCGCCTTCGATCAATTGAAAGTTGGGGCGAGCTCCGATGGTCTCGCGAAGATGGGCGCACAAGGCGGCGTCCAACTCAATCGCGACCACCAAACCGGATGCCTCCAAGAGGGCTTCCGTGAGGATGCCTCGCCCCGGTCCAATCTCCAGGACGGTTTCTCCCGGCTGCAATTGCGCCAGCCGGACGATCTTGCGGACGATGTTTTTGTCGATCAGGAAGTGCTGTCCGAGGGCCGCTCGTGCCATTACTGCGCTTGGCGCCGGACGAACAGCGCGGCGAGCCGGATCGCTTCGACCAGGCTTCCGTCATCCGCCCGGCCCTGGCCGACGATGTCGTAGGCGGTGCCGTGGTCCACGGATGTGCGGATGATCGGCAACCCTACCGTGAGGTTGACTGATTTACCGAAGGCAATGAGCTTCAACGGGATCAGCCCCTGGTCGTGGTACATGGCCACTACCGCGTCGTACTTGCCGCGGGCCGCCTGTCCGATCAACGTGTCCGCGGGCAGCGGCCCGACCGCAGAAAAGCCCTGCGCGCCGGCCCTCGCCACGCCGGGCCCGATGGCGGTTTGCTCCTCTGTCCCAAACAGTCCGCCCTCGCCGGCGTGCGGGTTCAGGGCCGCCACGGCGATCCGCGGCTGCTTGATGCCGAACAGCGCGGTGAGCCCCAGGTGGCAGAGCCGGATCGCGCGTTCCACTCGCTCCGGTGTCAGGAGCTTCGGCATCTCCTGGAGGGCGACATGCGTCGTGGCGAACAGGAAGCGCAGCGGCCCGCCGACGATCATCATGCCGACCTCCTTGGCTCCAGTCAGATCGGCCAGCATCTCGGTATGGCCGGGATAGGGATAGCCGGCGAGGTTGATCGCCTCCTTGTTGATCGGCGCGGTCACGATCCCGGCGAGACGTTTCTCCAGCGCCAGTCGGACCGCTTCCTTGATGTAAAGCGCCTGGGCCGCGCCGGTCTCTTTCGAGACCCGGCCGGGCGTGAACGATGCCAGCGGCTTCGGCAGCGGATCGAGTACAGGAATGATGCCAACCGGTATCCTGACATTCAGATCGGCGACTCGTCGGACTTTGACCGGTATCTTCAGCGCCTTGGCGACCTTCGCCAGCACTTCAGGTGAACCGATGACCACCGGACGGCAGAGTTGTCTGACCACCGGTCGCGCCAGCGCCTTGACGATCACCTCAGGCCCGATCCCCGCCGGATCGCCCATCGTGATGCCGAGCAGTGGTTTAGTTGAGGACATGCCCCTCATTGTACCGACTTTTTCATTTCAGCACCCGTCAGTTCGATCGCGGCTGCGGTGACGGCGCGGGCGACCTTGTCCATGAACTCCAGGTCCAGCGTCTCGAGAGTATCCGTGGGCTGGTGGTAATGGGGATTGCGGAAGTCGGCGGTGTCGGTCAGCATGACGGCTGGATACCCGTAATGCCAGAAGGCCGCATGGTCGCTCCGCCTGGTATCGGGCAGCGCCTCGCCGTTGCCGGGTACCACCAGCGAGACAGTCTTGAGATCAGACACCTGCTTGGCAGCGCCTTCGACCGCCGCGACAAGTCCCGTTGATGTCTGATTGCCAATAATCGCGAGGAAGTCCCCCACGGACGGAACGGCGATCGGCACGCCGGGTGGTTTCCTCTGGGAGCCTTCTTCTGCCCGCGCGTACCCGACGCATTCCAACACGATAACGCCGCTGATCTCCTGCTTGGATTCACGCAGCCATGACGCGTACGCCAGGCTTCCCAACAAGTTTTCCTCTTCCAGACAGAACGCGATGAAGCGTACGTCACGATTCGGAACGACTTCCCGAAGACAGCGCGCCGCTTCCAGCATCACCGCCAGCGCGCTGGCATTGTCATCGGCGCCGGGCGATCCGGGCACCGTGTCGTAGTGCGCCGCGATGAGCAGCGGCGCGGCATCTCCTTGCGAGGCAGGAAGCGTGGCGATGACGTTGCGGTATGTCTCTCCCATCGCCTCAAACGGATGGGCGGACACTTCCAAGCCCAAGAAACGGAATTGCGCGGCGAGATAGTCTTCAGCGCGGCGGAGGGCAGCAGGCGAAGAGCGCGGATGTCGTTCGGAAATCAGTGCGCGGAGATGCCGGTCATCCATGATCTTCCGGTTCGACGTGGACCACGACCTCGGCCACGCCGGAAAACGCCTGCTTGAGCTGATCCTCGACATCGTGCGCGACTTCATGCGCCTGAGCAATGGTCATGGCCGGGTCCACGTGGATGCAGAGGTCCATAAAGACGTGCCGGGCCATCCCTCTGGTCCGGATCTCGTCACAGCAACGCACGCCCGCCACCGTCAGCGCCACCTTCCGGATGGCCTCGGCGTCGAGCCGGGCCCGGTCGGAGAGCGATTGCGACGTCTCCTTGAGGACCAGCACGCCCGTGTGGCCGATGAAGCCCGCGATGACGACACCGGCGATCGGGTCGAGCAGCGGATAGCCCGCCGCGACGGCCGCGAGGCCGATCAGCACTGAGAGGGAGGAGAGGATGTCACTGGCCGTGTGGAGCGAATCGGCCACCAGTATCTCGCTCTGGAGCGCTTGGCCGCGTCGGCGCTCCCAGGTCATGACCCCCCAGTTGACCGCCATCGTCCCGAGCATGATGCCGAAGCTGAGCGGCGTCACCTCCGGCACGATGCCCTCGCGCCAGTGGAGATAACTGTTACGCAGGATGTAGAGGCAGGTGCCGAACAGCAACAACCCGATCCCG
>DASYQR010000044.1:0-4967 GCA_036005325.1 Nitrospirales bacterium
TTCAGCACGATCAATTGATACCGGCCGGACTCGATACGTCGTACGGCCTCGTCGGTGACTTCTCGCGCGGACATCTGCGGCTTCTGATCGTACGTGGCGACGTCGCGAGGGGAGGGGATCAGGACGCGGTCCTCGCCCGGATAGGTCTTCTCGTCGCCGCCGTTGAAGAAATACGTGACGTGGGCATATTTCTCTGTTTCGGCGATGCGCAGCTGCTTGAGCCCGCGCTCGCTGATGATCTCCGGCAGGATTTTCGTGAGCCGGAACGGCGGAAACGCCGTCGGGTGCGTGAAGGTCTCGTCGTACGAGGTCATCGTGGCGAAGGCCGCCAGCTTGCGGACGGTCTTGCGGGGAAACGCCTCGAAGCCCGGCTCAGTCAGGGCGCGGGTCAGCTCGCGGGCACGGTCTGCGCGGAAGTTGTAGAAGATCACGCCATCATCGTCGTCAATGATGCCCACGGGGTTGTCGTGCTGGTCCACAATGACGGCAGGCACCACAAACTCATCCGTGACCTTCGCGTCGTAGCTGGCCGTCACGGCCTCCTCCGCCGACTTGCGGCGCGCGCCGACACCCTCCACGAGGGCTGCGTAGGCCTTGGCGATGCGGTCCCACCGCTGATCTCGGTCCATGGCGTAGTAGCGGCCCATCACGGTGGCGATGGTGCCGACGCCGAGCCGGCGCATGAATGCCTCGGCGGTCTTGACGTAGCCGAGGCCGCTCTGCGGGGGCGTGTCCCGTCCGTCCAGAAACGCGTGCACGAACACCGGCGGGCGGCCCTCCGCCTTGACCATCTTTAAGATTGCCTCCAGGTGTGAGAGATGGCTGTGCACGCCGCCGTCGGAGAGGAGTCCCAGGAGGTGCAGACGGCCGCCGGTGGAACGGGTCTTGTGAAGCACCTCTTTGAGCACGGGATTCTTTGCGAAGGAGCCGTCGCGGATCGCCCGGTTGATCCGCGTAAAGTCCTGGTACACGATCCGGCCAGCGCCCATGTTCATATGGCCGACTTCGGAGTTGCCCATCTGGTTATCGGGCAGCCCCGTGTCTTCACCGGAAGCCGAGAGCAGAGTGTGCGAATGATCGCGCAGCAGCGATGTGTAGAACGGCAGGTGCGCGAGGGCGACGGCGTTGGCGTCCCGACGCTGGCTGACTCCCCAGCCGTCCAGGATGATCAAGGCTACCGGTTTGACAGTCGTGGTCGGCATGACGTTATGCAACTATACCCGAATCGCTCCGAGCTTGTGAAGGGTTACCAACCGCTGTACGTCAGGTGGTTAGAAGATCTCGAACGGAGCGGTGACACCCGGAGAAGGTTTGGACGGGCTCCCGCTGCCGATCGTGGGCGCCGTGAGAGCCAGCGTGTTCCACCGACCGCAGGCCGGACAGCGTCCGCTCCATTCACGAGTTTCGTATTGGCACGTGGTACAGAAGAACAGGGCCGCGCCGGCCCTGGGTTTGCCGAGCGTTTCCTGCAGTTCCATCAGCGCGGTCTCGGTGTCTCCCTTCCGGATGTGGAGGCTGGTCATGATCTTCTGGAAATCCCCGGTCGGATCCTGGATGCCCTCGAGGGTTGAAAGGAGATCGAGGGCGTCGTCGATCATCTCAAGCCGGTAGTAGAGCTTTCCCAGGGCCAGCTTCAGGGCCGGGTCGTTGTTTCTCCTGGCGAGCGAGTCCTGATAGATGCGCAGCATCTCGCCGGGCTCGCCCATCTCCAGGTAGAGGTCCTCCAGGCGCTGCAGGAAAAGCGCATTGCCGTTCTTGAGGTACGTCTTTTCCCAGGAATCCGCGGCTTCCTTCAGCTTGCCTTCTCGGATCAACAGCTCGCCGAAGCCGATGCGCGCGGGCAGGAAGCCTTTATCCAGCTTGATGGCGTCCTTGAAGTAACGCCGGGCCTGATCGCGGTTGCCACGCTCCATGTAATGGCGCCCGACTTCGTATTTCAACCCCGCCATGACCTGGGTCTCGGCGCGGACTTCGGGCTCGGGCAGGCCTGCCTTCAGGAGGCGTTCCTGGACGGCATGAGCGTCTGGCCATTTCCCGTTCCGGATGTGGATGTCCCTGATGCGATAGAGGGCGGTCGGGTTCGTGCCGTCGAGCTTGAGCACGTCGTTCAGCGCCTGAATGGCCTCGTCGAAACGCTTGGCGTCCTCGAGATCGCGGGCCAGGGAAAACAAAATTTCCAGATTGCCTTCTTCCAGGAAGCGGGCCTTCCGGTGCAGCCGGATCGCCTCGTTGTAGTTTTTCTCCCGGCGGAAAATTTTACCGAGGGACAGCAGCGCACGGGTATGGTTCGGGTCCAGCATCAGAGCCTTCTGCAGCAGGGAGATGGCTTCGCTGGTCCGGCGGGAAAGCGAGGCCAGCAGGCCATCGGTGTAATAGCTCTGGATCTTATCGTCGCGCTTGCGCCGCTGGGTGGACCGCCAGTTCAGAATCAGGGCACGCATCTCGCGCACGCCCACGAGCATCACGACCGCCAGCGCACCGGCGGCGATGCAGGAGAGGACGAGATAGATCGGGGTGACTGCGACCGAGGATTGCTTGACGAACGGCAGGCGGATGGTGATCGGGTCGGGGTTCAGGTCGCTGAAATTCACGGCCGCTACGATGGCGGCGATCAACGTGAGGACCCACAAAAAGAACCGCATCGTTTATCCTCGGTGTCTGACTGCTCGCTCCTTGGCGCGTCGCGGCCGGGAAACGCCCGCTGGCGCCTCCGTGCGGGCTTTCGGCAGCGCCACGCGCTTCACGTCCGACCAGAGCCGGTCCAGCCCGTAGTGCTCGCGCACGCCTCGCTTGAAGATGTGCACGATCACATCGTCATAGTCCATGAGGACCCACACACCGGCCTCAATCCCTTCGAGGCCCAGGAGGCGGCACCCCTTTTCGGAGAGTGCCTTTTCGATATGTTCTTTGACGGCGAGGGCTTGTCGCTCGGATTCGGCCGAACAGATGACGAAGTAGTCAGTCACCCCTGAAGCGAGGGCGACATCTAAGATCACGATCTCAGAGGCTTTTTTCTCTTCGGCTGCCAGGGCAGCCAAACGAGCTTTGGCCCGCGACGCTAGGACTATTGCGGTGATCCTCCTGTCATAAGATGATGGTTCAGTATATAAGACTCGACGGCAGGTGGCAAGAGGTTTTCGACGCTTTGCTTGTGAGTTAGGCGGTTTCTAATGTCCCTGGCGGACACCAGGCAGGGAGGGATCGCCAGCGCCCAGAGAGATTGTCCGATCGTGAGGCGGAACTCCTGGATTTCGACCTGGCCTCTGTCCAGCCGTTCCAATGACTCGCTGTCATTGATGACGGGGAGCGGAAGTTTTTCCAGCGACTTGAACAGGACTCCCGGCCTCGACACGACGGCGAACTCGCAGATCTCCAGCAAGTGATCCGGCTCCCTCCAGCTGGGGAATTTCAGGAAGGCATCGAGCCCGATGATGAAGATGAACCGGGTGTCGGGAGCATAGATCGTGTGGAGCTCGTGGATGGTGTCGATCGCGTAGGATTTCGCCGGCCGTCTCGTCTCGATCTCTGACAGTTCGAAGTGGGGGTAAGGCGCGATGGCCAGACGCACCATCGCCACGCGGTGTGAAGCCGGGATGAAATCGGTCGGGGACTTGTGGGGAGGGTCGCCGGTCGGGATGAAGAGCACCCGGTCGAGGCCGAGCCGGCTGCATGCGGCCTCGGCCACCTCCAGGTGGCACCGGTGGATGGGGTTGAACGCGCCGCCGTACAGGCCCAGCTTCATTCCCGGAGCTGTCCGGTACCCAGCACGACAAACTTGGTGCTCGTGAGCTCCTCCAGGCCCATGGCACCCCGCGCGTGGAGGCGGGTCGTGCTGATGCCAATCTCCGCCCCCAGGCCGAACTGGTAGCCGTCATGGAGGCGCGTCGAAGCGTTATGGAACACAGCGGCGGCGTCCACTTCGTTCACGAACCGCGTGGCCCGCTGCTGGTCCTGCGTCACGATCGCATCGGAGTGCTGCGAGCCGTAACGGGCGATGTGTTCCATCGCCTGGTCTATATCGTCCACGATACGGACGGCCAGGATGAGGTCCAAAAATTCCGTACCCCAGTCGGATTCGGCGGCGGGCTTGATCCCTGGCACAAGCTTGACGGTCCGCGGGCAGCCGCGGATCTCCACGCCCGCGTTGCGATAGCGTTCGACGAGCGGCGGCAGGAAGGTGGGGGCAATGGCCTGGTGCACCAGCAAGGTTTCCATGGCGTTGCAGGTTCCGGGCCGCTGCACCTTGGCATTGATGCAGATGGCCTCGGCCATCTTGGGATCGGCCTTGTCGTCCACGTAGGTATGGCACACGCCTTTGTCGTGCTTGATCACGGGGATGGTGGACTCCTTCATGATGAACTGCATGAGGCCCTCGCCGCCGCGTGGGATGATCAGGTCGATCAGCTTGTCCTGCTTGAGCAACAGCGTCGAGACCTGGCGGTCGGGGTTGTCGATGAAGGTGATCGCGCCCGCCGGGATGCCCGCCTTCTCGCCCGCTTCCATTAATATTCGAACGATGGCGGCGTTGGACTGGATCGCTTCGGACCCGCCGCGCAACACGACCGCGTTACCGGACTTGAGGCAGAGCGAGGCGGCGTCCGCCGTTACGTTGGGGCGCGCCTCGTAGATGATGCCGATCACGCCGATCGGCACGCGCACTCGGCTGACTGTCATGCCGTTCGGCCGCTGCCACACCTTCGTCACCTCGCCGACAGGGTCGGGGAGCGCCGCCACTTCGCGCAGGCCGGTTGCCATCTCCTGGATGCGCTTTGGGTTGAGCGTGAGGCGGTCGATCGCCGCCTTCGACAGCCCGGTTGCTGCCGCCACGTCTTTCTTGTTGGCCTCCAGCAGTTCGGTTTCGCGCGACTCGAGGGCGTCGGCCATGGCCAGCAGCGCCTTGTTCTTCACGGCGGTGGGCAGGGTCGCCAGCTTACGCGCGGCGGCCTTCGCCTGCGAGGCCTTCTGGA
>DASYQR010000045.1:0-7714 GCA_036005325.1 Nitrospirales bacterium
TTGCCGAAGGCCACGGGCTGGCCCGGCCGGATGGCCAGCTTCCAGAAGTTCATCTCCCCGCCCAGCTCTTGGAAGACCGGCTTCGTGAAGTCATAATCCCCCATCGAGACCCCGCCGGAGAGGACCAGGAAATCGGCGTTCAGGCCTTCCCCGATCTTCCTTTTCAGGTCCTCGGGATTGTCCTTGGCGATGCCCAGCAGGATCGGGAGCCCGCCCGCCTCCTTGACCTGCGCGGCGATCCCGTAGCTGTTCGAATTGACGATCTTGTCCTCGCTGAAGCGCTCGTCGAGGTCGGCCAGCTCATCGCCCGTCGAGAGGATTGCCACTCGCGGCCGCTGGTAAACGAAGACGAACGACTTGGCGAGAATCGCCAGCATGCCGGCTTCGGCCGGCCTGATAGCCTTGCCCTTGGGAATGATGCAGTCGCCCTTCCGGACGTCCTCTCCCTGCGGCCGGATGTTGGCGCCCTTCTGCTCCTCTTTGAATACCTTGACGGTCGTCGGCGTGTTCTCGGTGTCTTCCACCTTCAGAACCGTGTCGGCGCCCTTGGGCATGGGCGCGCCGGTCATGATCCGGATGGCCTCGCCCTTGCCCACCGTCTTGGTTGGCACCTTCCCCGCCGGCACGTCCTCGATGACTTTGAGCATCGTCGGCGTCGTGATGGCGTGGGCCTGCTTGATGTCCTCGTGGCGCACGGCAAAGCCGTCCATCGCCGAATTGTCCCACGGCGGATTGTCCCGCTCGGCCACGATGTCCTCGGCCAGGACGCGGCCCAGCGCTTCGAGCAGGCCGACTTTCTCCACGCCCAGCACGGGAACCGCGTCGAGGACGGTCTTCAGAGCCGCTTCTAAACGGGTGAGGTCGTCTTTCATTGCTTGATCGGTGAGAAGCCGGGCTTGTTCTTGGGCGCCGCCATCGCCTGCCCAAGCGCCCGCTTGCGGACGAAGTCTTCCACTTTGTTGGCGATATCGTGGAACGCCTGGGCCGTGTCGGTGTCCGAGCAGAACATGGCAAACGGCTCGCCGGCATCGCAGTGCGCCGCCACCTCGGGATCGAGCGGGATGCGCCCGAGGAACGGCACGCCCATGTCGATGGCCGCCGCTTCGCCGCCGCCCTTCTTGAAGACCTCGATCTCCTTGTGGCAGTGCGGGCAGGTCATGCCGCTCATGTTCTCCACGATGCCGATGACCGGCAGCTCGCTGTCCTTCACGAAATTGACGGATTTGCGGGAATCCAGCAGCGCGACTTCCTGCGGCGTCGTAACGATGATGCAGCCCGTCACGTCGCCGATCAGGTCCATGGTGGTCACCGACTCGTTGCCCGTGCCCGGCGGGAGGTCTACCAACAGATAATCGAGCTCTTGCCACTCCACACCGCCGATGAGCTGGTTGATGAACTCGTACTTGTAGGCGTCCCGCCAGACGATCGGATCGTCCGAATTCTGGAGCAGGAAGGCCATCGAGGCCACTTTGATGTTGTAAGCCTGGAACGGAATGATGCCGCCGCCCGCGCTGATCTTCAGCTTCTGTCCCTCGCCGCCGACCATCTTGGGGATGTTGGGTCCGTGGATGTCCATATCCACGACGCCCACTTCCTTGCCCAGCAGCGCCAGACTCACGGCCAGGTTCGTCGTGACGGTGCTCTTGCCGACCCCGCCCTTGTTGCTCATGATCAGGATCTTGTTGCGGATGACCGCCATCCGCTTGTTCACCAGCCAGCGGCTGTGGCCTTCCTTGTCCTTCTGGCAGGTTTCGTTCTCGTCGCACAGGGCGCAGGCCCACAGATACGTGCAAGGCTGCGACGCCGAGTGTTGGATGATGGGAATTTCTCCGGGCATGTGTGGCTTATCTCCCTTGGATCTTGTCGATCGTATGCTCCAGCACTGGCAACACGACGTTCAGGTTCTCCCGGGCACCGCGGGGACTGCCCGGCAGGTTGATAATCAGGACCTCCTCGAAGACTCCCGCCGTCCCCCGCGACAGCATGGCCGTCTGCACTTTCTTCAAACTCTCCTGACGCATCGCCTCCCCGATTCCGGGAATCTCCTTCTCCACAACCTCGCGCGTGACTTCCGGCACCACGTCCGTGGGACGGACCCCCGTGCCGCCGACAGTCAGCACCACATCAACCGCATCATTGTCGCACAGCGACTCCAGCCGTTCGCGAATCGCTTGCCGCTCGTCCGGCACCACCTCATAGGCGATGAGGCGCGCGGGAATAGACTCAACGAGCTGTGCCAGCTCGGTCTTGCCTTTATCCTCTTCCTGACCCCCCGCGATCTTGCTGCTCACTACCAGAATCGCGACTTGGATCACCGATTACCAGCCGGAGCGGGGGCGGCGGAGGAGGCCGGCGCGACCCCCGGGACCGGTCTCTTCTTGCCGAACAGCCTCGCCCCCACAATGCCCATTTCATAAAAGGCGTACATCGGGACCGCCATGATGGACTGATTGAATGGGTCCGGCGTCGGCGTCAGGATGGCCGCCACCGCGAACGACCCGATGAGCGCCCACTTCCAGTACCGGCGCAGCATGACGGCGTCCACCCAGCCCAAACGAGCCATGAGCGTGATGGCCAGCGGCAGCTCGAACATCAACCCGAAAATCAGCAGGAACCACAGGATAAAGCCCACGAATGCAGCGATCGATAACTGCGGGGTCAGACCCAGGTCCTTAATGCCGTACCCCACCAGGAAATTCAGGGCGAACGGCAGCACCACGAAATAGCAGAACAGCAGGCCCAGGTAGAACGCGACGCTGCTGATGAGCACGAACGGCAGGACGAAGCGCCGCTCATGGGCCAGCAGGCCGGGGGAGGAGAACATCCAAACCTCCCACAGGATGTACGGCATCGCCACAAAGGCCGCGAACACCATCGAGACTTTGACGCTGTTCCAGATGGCTTCGGCCGGCGACAAGAACACGAAAGGGATCTTTTGCAGATCCGTCGGCTCCCATTTCATGACCAGTTGGCCGGTACCCAGCCACGTCATCAACTGGCTGAAGTTCCCGCTCTTGAGAATGCCGTCGAGGGTGTACTGGTCGCTGAACTTGACGAAAACGAAGCCGTTCTGCAACGGGATGCGTACCACGTCCATGACCTGGACCGAGAAATAGAACGACACGGAGAAGATGATGGCCAGGATGACCACCGCACGCGTGAGCCGAACCCGGAGCTCCTCCAGGTGCTGGGTGAGCGGCATCTTCGGGTCTTCGAGCGGCGCGAAGACTTTGTCCTGAACGTTCTTAACGAACTTCTCGAATCGACCGGCCATTGTCGTTAACCGTTATTCGTTATCCGTTAATCGTCATTTTCGTTTAACGTTTCACGTTTAACGCTTAACGTCCTTACGGATTGATGACGATGAAGATGGTGTTGCCCTGGCGACTGACCAGAAGGACAGCGTTCTCCTCCTTCTTGACCTTGGCGGTCGCCGCGTCGTAGTCCTTCATCCCCTTGATCGGCTGGCGGTTGACCTCTTGGATCACATCGCCGCGCTGCAAGCCGGCCTGCTCCGCCGGGCTCCCGGCCTGGACATGCGCGACCACCACGCCGGCTATCTTCGATCCGAGGTTGAGCTGAGCACGGGTTTCCTCATCGATCGCCTTCACCCGGAGATCGGCGAGGACATTCAGCGGAGCCTTTCGCGCCTCGGAACCTTCCGGCGCGGGAGCGCCAGGCTCCGTGCCGCGGGCCAGCATGGCGTCCGTCGGACGCTCGCCGATGTTGATCGTGAGGACCTTCTCCTGTCCTTCCCGTAGAACCTTCAAGGGAACTTTCGAGCCGACCTGCGTCTGGGCAACGCGGTTCCGCAATTCGCTGACGGTTTGGATCTCCTTCCCGTCGAACTCCACGATGACGTCGCCGCGCTGCAGGCCGGCTTTGAGGGCCGGGCCCTGCTCGTTCACGTCGCTGACGAGCGCGCCTCTCTGCTCCTTCGCCTTGAACGCCTTGGCCAGGTCCGGTGTGATTTCCTGAATGGCCACGCCGAGCCAGCCCCGAACGACCTTGCCGGTCTTGATGAGGCTGTCGGTGATGGTCTTGGCCAGCGAAACCGGCACCGCGAAGCCGATGCCCTCATTGCCCCCCGTGCGGGAGAAAATCGCGGTATTGATGCCGATCAGCTCGCCCTTGATGTTGATCAGCGCGCCGCCGGAGTTGCCGGGATTGATGGAGGCGTCCGTCTGGATGAAGTCCTCGTAATCCGCGATGCCGACATTGCCGCGCCCCAGGGCGCTGATAATGCCCATCGTGACGCTCTGCGTGAGACCGAAGGGGCTGCCCACCGCCAGAACGATATCACCCACCTGGAGCTCGTCGTAGTTGCCCCACTTGAGATGCGGCAGGCCAGTGGCTTCGATCTTGATGACGGCCAGGTCCGTCTTGGGGTCGGTCCCCACGATCTTGCCGTGGTATTCCTTCTTGTTGTGCAGATAGACCTTGATGTCGGTGGCCCGGTCGACCACGTGATTGTTGGTCACGATGTAGCCGTTTGGATCGATGATCACGCCCGACCCTCCCGATATGTCGGGGCGTCCGGGCGGGCCGCCGAACGGCGGACCCGGCTGCTCAGGCTCGTCCTGCTCGCCGGGAGGCCCGCCGAACGGACCAGGGCCGCCGAACGGTCCGGGAGGAGGTCCTCCAGGAGGTCCGCCGAACGGGCCGGGGCCAGGACGGCCGGGCGGGCCTTCGTGGTCGCGCCGGCGAGGGTCGCGTGGACCGCGCACCCGCTCGCCCTGCGAGACCTGGATGTTGACGACTGCGGGTGTGGCGGCTTTGACGATGGAAGAAAATCCCTGAGCGAGCTGCGGAGGCACGCTGGCGGCCATACCGTCGGTCATCGCCGGTTGCGCAAAGAGCAGCGCCGCCGCGACGAACGCTCCTGCCAGCCCACTGCCGATCACAAGATTCAATCGAGCTTTCATTGGACAACCCTCAATAAGAAAGAACACATGGATAATCGGACCTTGCCAACGTGTTTATGATACAGCAACCTGCCGCGCATTTGCCACTGCCATAGTGGCATTATCAAGCCCCACAAAAGCAAGGGGCCCGGCCCGCCCTGCGGCGGAACCGGGCCCCTCGTTGACCCCCCGTAGGGGCGTACAGCCGTACGCCCTACAAAGGAAATCCTAGAACAGAACCGACGCCATCACGTAGCCCCAGTTCTGATCCGACGTATTCGTGAAGGTCGCTGTGCTGGCTGGTCCAGTAGATGCCCCACTGGCAACCTGTGCAGCCGACTTCTCGATATAGGCGCCGGTAAAGAAGTGGCCGTAGCCGACCTCGAATTTGAACTTCTCCTTGAACGTGTGCCAGTAGTGGATGTCCAACTCCTGACCCAGCGAAGCCTCCTGGTTGGTCGCCAACGACGTCGCATAGACCCCTTGGCTTGCGCGATACCAGTTATCGGTGGTCCTCGCCAACCGGTGGATGATGAAATTGACTTGGAATTTGCTGACGTCCGAGGGCTTCAGGTCGAACATGACCGCGTAATTGACCATGTTCTTCCAGGCCATCAGGTCCATGTAACCCATGTGGAAGTGGTTCGTCGGGTACAAGTTGTCAGCGGTGTTGAAGCTCCCCCGGCTTACGCAAGAGTTAACTCCGGTCTTGTTTACACAGTCGTCGCCCGAGGCATAGTTGAACTCGATCCCGATCCGTGGCTTCATCGGGACCGCGGCGAAGGTGTAACCTAACTTCGCAGCCTCCTGATGAGCATTGATGTGTAAGTTATCGCTCGGAGCTCCAACTGTATTGCTTGAGATAGAGCCGAACTGCATGTCCGCTTCTAACGACGCATCCAAGCCGCCGGCCTTCCCGTTGATCCGGCCGCCCAGTATATTCCGTGCTTGCGAAGACGCCTGAGGCGTTATCAAGGCTGTCGACCCAGGTGGCCTGCTATCTTTCAGCAGGAAATAATAGGGTTCGATCGTCCAGCTCGCCGCTGGCTTAAACGTTACATAGGCGCCGTAGATGTCCTGGTCAGTCGTGCTTTTGGTCTGACCAACAGGGAAGATGACGCCCGAGCAGTTCGCGTTACCGGCGGCGCAACCAGCGGCGACTTCGGATTCGATGATCCGTGCCCAGAACAGGTCCACATCGACCATCTCCGAGGTCCACATGACCTTGGCAGCGTCAAACGCGTTGCCGACCTGGCTCCAGCCGAAGTTGCCGAAGAGCCGGTGATCGCCGTAGATGATCTCCTGGCGGCCCAGCTTCAGGCCGAGGCCCGGCACCAAGACATTCTTCACTTGGATGTAGCCCTGATGGAGATCCACGCCGCTGCCGTTTTGGTTGTTTGAGGAGACGGTACCGATTCCGCTGGTGTTCGCCGTAGCACAACCAGCCGCTCCGACGCACTCACTCCCCCAGACTCTGGCATCCTGGACCTGCGCAAAGAAGCTGACGTCCGGCGTCAGGTCATATCCCACGCCGATCCGGACCCGATGGCTGCCCGCGCTCTCATTGGAATTCGCGCTGGTGCCAAAATTGGCCTGGGTGCGGTATTCATAGCGGACCCGGATTTCCCCACTGACGGTCAGCTTGTCCACGTCCACTTTCGCGAACGCGGGGTCGGCGGCGACCATCGCCCCCCCGACCGTGGCGAAGACGGCCAGGGCCATCCACCCTGAAAGCCTTGTTCTGATGTCCATAAATGACCCTCCTGTTGGTTGTACCCTGTGCCCTGTTGCCTCTATAAACGATGTTGCTTGCTTCACTGAATTCTCAACTCTTCTTCACTTCTTCGGCCTGCTCGGCCTGGTTCTTGATCGATTCTTCCGCCTCTTTCATCGACGACTCGAGGTCCTGTTCGACGCTCTTCATCTCCGCCTGCATCAGGTTCAGCTCCGGCTCGACCGACTTTCTGACGTCGTCCGTGGCCTCCTTCAGGCCCTTGACCGCCTTCCCGACCTGCCGTCCGACTTCGGGCAACTGCTGCGGCCCGAAGAGCAGGAAGGCCACAATCAGAATTACCAAGATCTCAGTAACGCCAAGGCCAAACATGGCCGTGCAGCTTTCCGTACAGCGTTTAGCTGTGCGCCTTGCCTGTGTCCTGTTGCCCAGGCGCGCCGCCGGTTGCGGCAGCAGCGACGGCCGGGGCCGCCGCGATAGCCTGCGCCTCTAGTTGAGGCTCTGGCTCATGCACGGACTTCTTGAAGCCTTTGATCGCCTTACCGAGGCCTTCCCCAATTTGCGGGAGCTTGCCGGCCCCAAAGATAATGAGGACGATCACCAGGACCAGCAAGAGTTCCATCCAGCCAAAACCAAACACCGCGAGACTCCTCCCTTAGGTTGCGTGGATTCCCATGCCTTCTAAAATCGCGAGAATGCTAGCAAAAGACTTGGGCAATATCAAGAAAATAATTTCCTAGGGGGTCCCCCCTCTCTTTTGGGGGCATTTCCGCCCCTCTTCTAGGGATTGGAGAACGAAAACCGGTAATAGTCGATGTCCCGCGGAAGGCCGGCCGCCAGGACCTCCTGGACCCTCACCCGCTCGAAGCCCAGGGCCTCCAAATCCGTGATGGCCCCCAGCACTTCCTCCTCGCTGAGGTACGCGATTGTGTCCGGCACCCCCGTCGGCGGAAGTCCCTGAAGGAGCGTCTGCAACTCGGCCCGGTCCGGCTCGGGCGTCTCCGGCCTGATCGGGAAGTCGATGGTCCTGCGATAGGGAGACCGGTAGGCGCCGTCCAGGGCCTGGATGGTCTTGAGC
>DASYQR010000046.1:0-5393 GCA_036005325.1 Nitrospirales bacterium
CAGCGAGGTCGGCCAGTCGGTGCATCTGATGGGATGGGTACAGCGCCGACGCGATCACGGGAGCCTGGTGTTTATCGACGTGCGCGATCACGCCGGGCTGACCCAGGTCGTATTCAATCCGGACGTGAACGCCGCGGCTCACGAGCAGGCGCAACGGCTCCGCCATGAGTTCGTGATCGCCGTGACCGGCACCGTCTCGGCCAGGCCGGCCGGCATGACCAATTCCAATCTCGCGACCGGCGAAATCGAAGTGCTGGTGCAGCAGCTTGACATCCTCAATGAGGCCAAGACGCCGCCGTTTCTGATCGAAGACGAGGCGGACGTGACGGAGGCCATCCGGCTCAAGTACCGCTACCTCGACCTACGCCGGCCCAAGATGCAGCGGTTGCTGACGTTACGCCATGCCGTGACGCAGCAGGTGCGGTCCTTCCTCAATACTGAAGGATTTCTGGAAGTCGAAACGCCGATGCTCACGAAAAGCACGCCGGAAGGGGCGCGGGATTACCTCGTTCCCAGCCGCGTGAATCCAGGCAGTTTCTACGCGCTGCCGCAGTCGCCGCAGTTGTTCAAGCAGATCCTCATGGTCGCCGGCGCGGACCGGTATTATCAGATCGCGCGCTGCTTCCGGGACGAGGATCTCCGCAACGATCGGCAGCCGGAGTTCACGCAGATCGATCTCGAGATGTCCTTCGTCGACCGAGAGCAGGTCATATCGGTGGTCGAGCGGATGATCACGCGGGTGTTTCGTGAGACGGCCGATATCGAGCTCACGGTCCCCTTCCCGCGGATGACCTATCACGAAGCGGTCGGGCGCTATGGGTCGGATAAGCCCGATCTCCGCTTCGCGATGCCGCTCCATGACCTCAGCGGGTTTGCGGCGAAGACCGAGTTCAAGGTCTTCCGGGATACGGTCGCGAAAAGGGGGATCGTCAAGGCGCTCATCATGCAGGGCGGGGCGACGATCGCCCGCACCCGCATCGATGCGCTTGGGGAGACTGCCAAGGGCTTCGGTGCGAAAGGGCTGGCTTGGGTGAAGATCACGGCCGATGGCCAGCTGGAATCGGTCATCGCGAAATTCCTCGACATGAAGCAACTACGCGCGGCCGTGCCGGACGCCAAGCCGGGCGATCTGCTGCTGTTTGTCGCGGATCAACCGAAAGTGGTGCACGACGTGCTGGGCCGTCTGCGGCTGCTGCTGGGAGAAGAGCTGAAGCTGATCGATCCCAAGCTGTGGCGCCCGCTGTGGGTGCTCGAGTTTCCGCTGCTCGAGTATGATGACGAGGCGAAGCGGTATGTGTTCATGCACAACCCCTTCGCTGCGCCGTTCGACGAGGATCTGGCTCTGCTGGATTCCGAGCCATTGCGGGCCCGGGCGAAGGCCTATGACCTTGTCCTGAACGGGAACGAAATCGGCGGCGGCAGCATCCGGAACCACCGCAGCGAGATCCAGCTCAAGATCCTGGACCTGCTTGGCATCAAGAAGGACCAGGCGCGGGAAAAGTTCGGCTTCCTGCTGGAGGCGCTGGACTATGGCGCCCCGCCCCATGGCGGCATCGCACTCGGCCTGGACCGCCTGATCATGCTGCTGGGCGGGGCCGAGTCCATCCGCGACGTGATCGCCTTCCCGAAGACCCAGAAAGCGCAGTGCCCCATGACCGATGCCCCCTCCCCCGTCTCGACCGAGCAGTTAAAGGAACTCTCCATCAAGCTCGACAAGATCGAGTAGGTTGCTGCCTCTCGGTCGTCACCGATCAGTTCAGGTTGAACAGGGCGCGGGGTTCGGCGGGCGGAGTGCCGTCGTCGATCTTGCCGTAGCGGTCTTCGTACTGGGAGATGTTGTCGCCCACGACGGAAATGATACGACGCAGGTGGGTGGGGCTGACGACAATGCGAGAGGTAATCTTCGGCGCGGGAGGGAAGTTGGCCAGAAAATCCATGATGAATTCGCCGTGCGTATGCATGACGGACATGGAGTTGGCGTAGGCCCCGCCGAGGAATTCGTCCGAAACTTGAAGTTTGGTGTAGAGCTCATGCACTTGGCCGGCCTTCGCGCGGGTGTTCGCCGGTTGGGCGGGAATGACGCCGAAGGATTGCTCGTACCGCCCGATATTATCCAGCAGGGCCTTCAGCATGCGCTTGAGGAACACCGGTGTCGCGATGACGCGTCCGACGATCTGCGGCGGGGTGGCAAAACCGGCGATGAAATCGAGCAGGAACTCATCCCGCGTGTGTATCACGACGAACCCCGTCGCATAGGCGCCTTGTCCGGTGGTGAGATCGATGTGGGGTGGTGGGACCTGAGGGGCTGGCGAGTCGCTGGGATCATCCATTGGATCGCCGTCTCAGATACGATCGACGATGGTCACGATCGTGTGCAGTCCGCTGGACCCCGCGGGGCTGGGGCGCACGATCTCCGACGTCTGAATACGACCCTTGGCGTCGATGGCACGGACAGACACCTGGTACGTGCCGGCCTTGGGGGGCGCCCAGTTCGCGTACCAGATGACCCAGGTATAGGGTGAGAGCGGGAGTTCGACGAGGGCATCATTCCAAGTTTTCCCGCCATCGAAGCTGACCTCGACTTTTTTGATGGTCTCGGGCCCTCCATAGGCGATGCCTTTGAAGAGATGCTCCTTCCCCTGCAGGCTCTGATAATGGCCGGGACTGTCGATGCGTGAGGTGAGCTTGATCGTGCCGTCATCGGTCCAGCCTTTCCGCTGCCAGTACCCTTTGTAGTCGCCGTCGTAGACTTCGATCTCGGTGATCCACTTGACGTTCTTGATACCATAGATCCCGGGCACGACGGCGCGGAGCGGATAGCCGTGCATCTTGGGGAGCTGGACCCCGTTCATGAGGTAGGCCAGCAGCACGTCTCCGCGCATGGCGCGTTCAAACGTGATGCTATCGTCGTAACCATCCGCGGCCCGAAACACGACATCGCGCGCCATTTCTTGGTCGGCGCCGACTTCTTCCAATAGGGCCTTGAGGGAAATCCCGCGCCACATGGCGTTGCCCATGCTGTCGCCCCCCGGGAGGTTGTCAATGCACTCTAGCGTGACCGCCCGATCGATTGCTGGCCGGTTGAGAATGTCGGCATAGCGCAGCACGCGCGGCTTCTTGACGGCGCCGGTGATCGAGAGCTGCCATTGATCGGCTTTGACATCGCGGGAAAGACTGAAGGGAGAATCGGAATAGTTGACCACGTAAAACTTGTCGTTGGGGGTGAAATAGGACGTTTCGCGGGGCGGCACCGCGAACATCCGGCCGAAGAGCGCTGCCGCTTCGGCTTTCTGGCCCAGCAAGCCGACGGCCAGTCCGGCCGAAGCCAGCTTCATCACATCACGGCGCTTCCAGTGAACGGACATAGAAACATTATCCTCTTTCACGAAGACAGTCGCAAGGCGAGGTCAGCTGCGCCAGCGGAGCGTGACCGGCCCTTTCAGGGGATGGTCGAAAAGCCCCCCGTTCCGGCGGGCGGCCAGGTGCGCGGCCTTCAATTTATAGTACCACTTGGCGGGCGTGTCGGCATCGTCGATAAGCATCAAAGCCGGCTTGTATTGCAGACCCACGGCTTGCCGTTCCATGATCCGCTTGTCCTGTTCCAGGAAATGCCGGGCGATGAGGCGGAACAGCGTCGTTGAGAACGGGACCCAGCGGAACACATTCCAGGCGGCGCAAAAATCGATCCGGCATTCCTTGTCGGTCATCGGGGTGACGGTGGCGCGAGAGGAAAACCAATAGGACCCGCAGCGAACGATCTCGTATCGGAGATTGGGCAGAACGAAATCAATGGTGGTGGAGATGCGCTCGCCGTACAAGCCCAAGATTTTGTAGATCGCGCTGTTGCGGGACGGCTCATGGGCCTTCATCCGAAAGCCGTAAGGGATCGGCTCAAAGTCCTTGGCCTTCTCGTGGATGCTGTCGCGGCTCCGCCAGAACCAGCTTTGGTGAACGAAGGGACCGTGGGCCGGGTCCATTAGACCGACGATGCCATCGTCGATCGTGCACCTCAGCATGGTGGAAATATGCAGCTGGCGATAGTGCTCGGAATAGAGCGGGAGACGCGGCACCTCCGGCGGCGACTGGTTCTTGTCGTCGGCGTCCGGCACGTAGACCCAGAGGTAGCCGTCCTGCTCTTGGCAAGGATAGGTGGTCACGCCGATCTTCTCGGGCTGCAGCGTGGCTCCCTCAATGAGCGCCGGGATGTGGCGGCATCGCCCCGTCGTATCGAACTGCCAGCCATGATAGGAGCATTCCAGGCGGTCGCCGTCGAACCGGCCGAACGAGAGGGGCATGCCCCGGTGCGGGCAGATATCGCGAAGCGCAAAGACTTGTCCTTGCCGATTCCGGCCGAGCACCAACGGGAGGCCGAGGAGCAGCTGGGCCTGCATCGTTCCCGGCCGGATGCGGGAAGCTTCAACGGCAGGATACCAGAAGCCCAAGAGGGGAGGGCTTTGCGGAGCGCGTGATCCTGTTTCGGCAGCGGCGTCCATCGGGACTCAAGATAGCCACATTGATGGGTGAGGGTCAAGGATTGAGTGCTTTCAGTGGGCTGGAGTGCTTGACGATTTTGTCCGCGATATGCTACACAAGAACGACGTTTTGCGACCTCCAAAAATCTTCCTGCGGGTGCCCGTCAGGGGAAGTGGGCACTTGACAGGAAGTTTTTGTTTCTGTAAAATAACGTGTTTCGTACAAAACGCGTACAAAAACGTTTGTTCTTTGACAACTGAATAGGGTGTATTGAAGTGGCGGCCCTTGAGATGAGTTTCAAAAAGTCTCTATTTTCGAGAGTTTGATCCTGGCTCAGAACGAACGCTGGCGGCGCGCCTAACACATGCAAGTCGAACGAGAAGCCGTAGCAATACGGTTGTAAAGTGGCAAACGGGTGAGTAACGCATGGGTAACCTACCCTCAGGTGGGGAATAACTCCCCGAAAGGGGAGCTAATGCCGACGATACCCATCGGTCTCATAAGAGGCCGCTGGAAAGCCGAACCGAGGGTTCGGCGCCTAAGGATGGGCTCATGTCCTATCAGCTTGTTGGCGGGGTAACGGCCCACCAAGGCTGCGACGGGTAGCTGGTCTGAGAGGACGACCAGCCACACTGGCACTGCGACACGGGCCAGACTCCTACGGGAGGCAGCAGTGAGGAATCTTGCGCAATGGACGACAGTCTGACGCAGCGACGCCGCGTGGGGGATGAAGGCCTTCGGGTTGTAAACCCCTTTCAGGAGGGAAGATGGGACGGGTGACCGTTCGGACGGTACCTCCAGAAGCAGCCACGGCTAACTCTGTGCCAGCAGCCGCGGTAAGACAGAGGTGGCAAGCGTTGTTCGGATTTACTGGGCGTAAAGGGTGCGTAGGTGGTTAGGTAAGACCTGTGGGAAAGACC
>DASYQR010000047.1:0-4819 GCA_036005325.1 Nitrospirales bacterium
GAGCCAGGGCCTCGGACGGGACGGTATCCTGACCGATCAGGACCGCCCCACGACGAAGAAGACGCGGGTCGTTGCGCACAACCAGCAACTGCTCCGCTTCGACAACGAGCGCAGCGAGGCGATCAGCGGCGTGCTGGAAGCGCGGCTCACCCGGTATATCGCGGCCTGCATCCGCTCGGCTTCGGCGCTAGTCGTGTCGGATTACGCCAAGGGCGTGGTGACGCCTCGCGTCATGACCGATCTGACGGATCTGGCCAATCGGCACGGCGTGCCGGTGATCGTCGACCCCAAGGTCGCCCATATCGGCCGGTACAAGGGCGTCACAGTCATCACACCGAACCATCACGAGGCCGTCCAGGCGGCCGGCCTTCAGGGGGATGATGAGGCCGCCATCCTGGAGGCGGGACGCCATCTGCACCAGCGGCTGGGCTGCCAGGCAGTGCTCATTACCCGCGGCGAGCGTGGCATGAGCCTCATTGAAGGAGCCGGGCGGGTCATCCATATCCCGACCGTCGCACAGCAGGTCTTCGACGTGACCGGCGCGGGCGACACCGTGGTCGCCACCCTGGCACTCGCCCTGGCCGCCGGCGCGACGATGCGTCAGGCCGCGATCCTGGCCAACCACGCCGCAGGAGTCGTCGTCGGCATGGTGGGCACCAGTACGGTCACGGCCGCCCAACTGGATGAGGCTCTGCTCCATGGCTAAAGCCACACGTCATGCATCGCGCAAGACCGTCGCCGTCATCATCCCGGCGCGCTACGCATCCAGCCGGTTTCCGGGAAAGCCGCTGGCCCGACTCGGAGACAAGCCGATGATCCAGCAAGTCTACGAACGGGCGCGGTCGGCACGTGGCGTCAGCCGGGTCGTCGTCGCAACGGACGACGAGCGGATTTGCCAAGCCGTGATCGGATTCGGCGGCGAGGCGCTGATCACCGGAAGCGATCTCCGGACCGGCTCGGACCGCGTCGCGGCGGTCGCCCGTGAGGTTATGGCGGACGTCTATGTCAACCTTCAGGGCGACGAGATTCCGCTGGCGTCCGCCCTTCTCGAAGACCTCATCCTGCCCTTTACCAATTCAGACGCAGAGGTCGGGACTCTCAAGAAGGCGATCACGGAGGAGCGCGATTTGCTGGACCCCAACGTCGTCAAGGTCGTCACGGACCGCCATGGCGACGCGCTGTACTTTTCGCGCAGTCCCATTCCCTGCGTGCGAGACCGGCGGGCAGGGGAGGGCGGGCTCGTGCCGGACCTGCATTGGAAGCACTTGGGCCTCTACATCTACACCGCCGCAACCCTCGCTCGTTTTGCCGAATTGCCGTCCGGGACGTTGGAGGTGACCGAGCAATTGGAGCAGCTGCGGCTGCTCGAAGCTGGGATACGGATACGCGTCTGGGAGACCAAACAGGCCTCTCTGCGGGTGGACACGCCCGAAGATCGTGAAAAGGCCGAACAAACTCTTACAGGAGGAAAGCCGGCATGGCGAAATTCATCTTTGTGACCGGGGGCGTGGTGTCGTCCTTAGGGAAGGGGCTGGCCTCGGCCTCGATCGGGAATCTCCTGGAGAGCCGGGGAGCCCGCCTCACCTTCCTCAAGATCGACCCCTATATCAATGTTGATCCGGGCACGATGAATCCGTACCAGCACGGTGAAGTCTACGTCACGGAGGACGGAGCCGAGACCGACCTCGACCTCGGGCACTACGAGCGGTTTACGTCCGTGACCGTGGGGCGCCGAAACAATTTTACGACCGGCCGCATCTATTACGACGTGATCACAAAGGAGCGACGGGGGGATTACCTGGGCGGGACGGTCCAGGTAGTGCCGCACATTACGGACGAGATCAAGCGCTCGATCCGCGCGCTGGCGGACGGGGTGGATCTCGTCATCTGCGAAATCGGCGGGACGGTCGGCGACATCGAGAGCCTGCCGTTTTTGGAAGCCATCCGCCAGCTGCCCTACGACGTGGGACGTGACAACGTCCTGTATGTCCATGTCACGCTGGTGCCCTACCTCAGCGCCGCGGGCGAGCTCAAGACCAAGCCGACCCAGCACAGCGTCAACAAGCTGCGCGAGATCGGGATCCAGCCTCACATTCTCCTGTGCCGGACGGATCAGTTTCTGCCGCCCGAGCTGAAGGAGAAAATCGCGCTGTTCTGCAATCTGCAAAAGGATGAGGTAATCACCGCGAAAGACGTGGACACGCCCTATGAAGTCCCGCTGGTCTTTCACAAGGAAGGGCTGGATCGCCTCATCGTCGACCACCTGCGCTTGCAGCTTCCGGAACCCGACCTGCGGGAGTGGGACGGCCTGGTCCAGCGGATCAAGCGGCCCCAGCATGAGGTGACGCTGGCCTTGGTCGGCAAGTACGTCGGCTTGAAGGAATCCTACAAAAGCCTGACGGAAGCGCTCGTGCACGGCGGCATCGAGTCCGAGACGCGCCCGATCATTCAGTGGGTGGAGTCCGAGGATATCGAACGACGGGGCCCCGAGCGCGTGCTGGCGGATGTGGATGGAATCATCGTGCCGGGCGGCTTTGGGGGGCGCGGGATCGAAGGCAAGGTCGCGGCGATCCGCCACGCGCGGGAGAAGAAGGTCCCGTTCTTGGGCCTGTGCCTCGGCATGCAATGCGCCGTGATCGAATTCGCCCGCAACGTGGCCGGCCTGCGCGACGCCAACAGCTCCGAATTCGTGCCGGACGGGACGACTTCCGTGATTGATCTCATGCACGATCAACGGTCGGTCGAAGATAAAGGGGGGACCATGCGGCTGGGTTCCTATCCCTGCGTCCTGGAAAAAGGTTCACGCGCCCATGAGGCATACGGCTGCACGGAGATTCAGGAGCGCCATCGCCACCGGTATGAATTCAGCAACGCCTACCGGGAGCAACTGACCAAACACGGGCTGGTCCTCAGCGGGGTGTCCCCCGATGGACGGCTCGTGGAAATCGTGGAACTGCAGCATCATCCCTGGTTTCTCGCCACGCAATTCCATCCGGAGTTCAACTCCCGCCCGCGCCGCCCGCATCCGCTGTTCCAGGGATTCATTCGAGCGGCATTGCGGCATAAAGTGGGGGGATGAGCCGGCATGCAGACCATTGAGATCGGCGGGCTCAAAGTCGGGGAGGGGCTGCCCCATCTTATCATCGCCGGCCCCTGTGTCATCGAGGACGCCGGCCTGGTCATGGAGACGGCCAAGGAATTAAAACGTATCACCGGAGACCTCAAGCTTCCCTTTATCTTTAAATCCTCCTACGACAAAGCGAACAGGAGTTCCGGCCAGTCGTTTCGAGGTCCGGGCATCAAGGCCGGCCTCGACGTGCTGGAGCGCGTGCGTGGGGAACTCGGCATCCCCATCCTGTCGGATGTCCATACGGCTGAAGAAGCGACGCTGGCGGGCAAGGTCCTGGATGTCCTCCAAATTCCTGCCTTCCTGTGCCGGCAGACCGATCTCCTGGAGGCCGCGGCGCGGACCGGGCGGGTGGTCAATGTGAAGAAAGGACAGTTTCTGGCGCCCTGGGACATGGCCAACGTCGTGCAGAAGATCGAGGCGGAGGGGAATAAGAAAATCCTCTTAACGGAACGGGGAGCCTCGTTCGGCTACAACAACCTCGTGACGGACTTTCGCGCGCTGCCCATCATGCGGCGGCTCGGCTATCCAGTCATCTTCGATGCAACCCACAGCGTTCAGTTGCCGGGCGGAGCGGGCACACGCTCATCCGGGCAGCGTGAATTCATCGCCCCGCTCGCCCGCGGGGCCGTCGCCGTCGGCTGCGAAGGTTTGTTCATGGAGGTCCACCCGAATCCTGACAAGGCGCTCTCGGATGGACCCAACATGGTGCCGCTGGCCGAGGTTCGCGGTCTGCTGGAGCAGCTTGTGCGTTTGGCAGCCGCGGTTGGACACCTTCCGGTGTGACGACCCTGTCCACTCACAGTCACGAGCAGGCCGTGCCCCGGAGGCAGGCGGGCATCCTGGTGCATCTGCCGAATGCCCTGACTCTCAGCCGCATCTTCCTGATCCCCATCTTCGTCCTCGTGTTTCTGGAGCCGACGCCCAATCGATCGCTGGCAGCGGCGGCGGTGTTCGGGCTGGCGGCCTTGACCGACGCCATGGACGGGTACCTGGCACGACGATGGGGAACCGTCACCAGGCTGGGTAAGCTTCTCGATCCGATCGCAGACAAGCTCTTAATCCTGACCGCGCTCTTCCTCCTCGTGGACTTCGACCTGGTGGAGGCGTGGGTCGCAATCGTGCTCGCCGGCCGCGAATTGGTCGTCACCGGCCTGAGGACGGTGGCTGCCCGAGAAGGAATCGATTTGACCCCGGAAACCACGGGCAAAGTAAAGATGGTCGCTCAGGTCGTGGCCATTCTATTCCTCATCCTGGACAAAGCCGTGCCGGCCTCGCTGAACTTCCATCATTGGGGCACCTTCATACTCTTTATTTCTCTGGCGCTCTCGCTCATCTCAGGCGCCCAATACATCCGCCAATTCGTCAATCATGTGTTACCGCGGGGCCTGGGCAATTCGGGCAGTTCCTGATGGCTATCGTCCTGGTGCTCTCCATCGTCATCGGCTATTTCCTGGGCGCAATCCCGATCGGCATCTTTGCGGGACGAGCGCTGGCCGGCGTCGACCCACGGAAGGCCGGCAGCCGGAACATCGGGTTTACGAACGTGTTGCGAGTAGCCGGAAAGACCGCCGGGATTGTCACACTGTTCGGCGACATGGGGAAAGGCGCGCTGGCCATTCTGTGCGCGCGATGGCTTGTAGGTCCATTAGTAGGAGATTGGGAGCTGGCGGTGGGCGCAGCGGCCATTCT
>DASYQR010000048.1:0-5105 GCA_036005325.1 Nitrospirales bacterium
GGTCGGAACCTTCTTCTTGGGCTGATCGGACGGCGGCGGGAGCGAGGCGGCTTTGGCGGAGAAGGGGTTGACCATGGCCTCGTGGGTGAGCTTGTTATGGTTGGTGATCAGCTGAATGCTGTCCACGGCGATCTCTACGCGGTTGACGGTATTGCTCAAGGTCAGGCGCGGAGGAAGGACCTCTGAGGTGTAGAGGCGGTAGGACAGCGACCAGTCATAGCTGTCCTTATCTCGTCCTCTGACCAGGCGAAGAGCCTCCTTGGAAGTTTGATTCTGGATGAGAATGATGAACAGGTTCGACCGGAAGGTCGGGGCGTCGTCCGCCGGGGAGGGTTTAAATTCTGGCACCAGCTTGGGGATATCCGCCAGCGGCACGGCCAGCGGTACGGTCACCGGGCCGCCGACGGCACCGGTGAGAGGATCGGGGCTTAGAAATTCGATCTCGACCAGTCTGACGGTCAGGGTAGGGGCATCGGAATTCGGCTTTTCTTCTTTGGCGTACTGGAACGAGTACCGGATGTTGACCTTGTCCCGGACGTAGTAGTACACATCTTCGCCGCTCGCGCTAGGAATCTGGTCCTTCAGGACGTTTTCCCATTCGTCGAACGCATAGTATTTGTACACGCGCAGGGCGGCTCCGATGTCCCGGATCTTTTGGGGCGGTCCGAGCTTGGCGCGCAGTTCCTCTTGGGTGAGGCCCAGGTAGCCGTCCGAAAAGAAGGCTCCGGCGCGTGCAGAGGAAGGCACACTCGCACAGATGATGATGCCGATGAGCAGGAGCGGGGTAGCCTTCCGCATTAAACTCAATCCTACGGGCGGGTCCGGGGATTGTCAAGACAGCCTTCTTGCTAAGGCGGGACCTCTCTAGTATAGTTTCCCTAGCCATGGAGATAACACAGCTTTTACAGCGCCGCCTCGCCATCCTTGATGGCGCGATGGGGACCATGATTCAGGCGCACAAGCTCGATGAATCAGGGTTCCGGGGGAAACAGTTCGCGCGCCACCCCTGCGACCTCAAGGGCTGCAACGATCTCTTGTCCCTCACCCGACCGGACCTGATCGAGGCCATTCACCGTCAGTATCTGGAGGCCGGCGCCGACATCATCGAGACGAACACGTTCAACTCGACCGCCATCTCCATGGCGGACTACAAGCTGGAACCCCATGTCTATGACCTGAATGTGGCGGGGGCCAGGGTGGCGCGCCGCGCGGCCGAGTCGGCGATGCAGGAGGACCCCGATCGTCCCCGGTTTGTCGCCGGCGCGATCGGCCCGACGAACCGGACCGCGTCCATGTCGCCCGACGTCAACAACCCGGCGTTCCGTGCCGTCTCCTATGACCAGCTGGTCGAGACCTACACCGAGCAGCTCCGCGGGTTGCTGGACGGCGGCGTGGACCTGCTACTGGTCGAAACGGTGTTCGACACGCTGAACGCCAAGGCCGCGCTGTTCGCCATCGACCGGTATTTCGAGAAGATCGGCCGGCGCGTGCCGGTAATGGTCTCCGTCACCATCACGGATCGCAGCGGACGCACGCTCTCCGGCCAGACCGTGGAAGCCTTCTGGAATTCGATCTCCCACATGACGTTGTTGAGCGTGGGGATCAACTGCGCCCTCGGCGCGAAGCAGATGCGCCCGTACGTCGAGGAGCTGTCCCAGGTCGCGCCGGTGTACATGAGCTGCTACCCCAACGCCGGCCTGCCCAACGCCTTCGGCGGGTTTGACGAGACGCCGGAGATCATGTCTGCCGACCTCCGGGAGTTCGCCTCGAACGGCTGGCTCAACATCGTGGGTGGCTGCTGCGGGACGACGCCGGCCCATATCAGGGCCATCGCGGAGGCGGTCCGTGACTGTCCGCCGCGCGTGCCCGCCAAGCCGGAGCCGTACACCCGTCTGAGCGGGCTCGAGCCCTTGACCATCAGGCCGGAGACCAACTTCGTGAACATCGGGGAGCGCACTAACGTCACCGGCTCGCCCCAGTTCGCCAAGCTGATCCTCGGCGGCGAGTACGAGAACGCTCTGTCCGTCGCGCGGCAGCAAGTCGAAGGCGGCGCGCAGCTCGTTGACGTGAACATGGACGAAGGGATGCTGGATTCGAAAGAGGTGATGGGTACGTTCCTCAAGCTGATCGCCTCCGAGCCGGACATCTCCCGTGTCCCTCTCCTGATCGACAGCTCCAAATGGGAGGTGATCGAAGCGGGGCTCAAGTGCGTGCAGGGCAAGTCCGTCGTGAACTCGATCAGCCTGAAGGAAGGGGAGGAGGCCTTCAGGCGCCATGCGCGGCTGGTCCGGCGGTACGGAGCCGCGGTCGTCGTCATGGCCTTCGACGAGACCGGGCAGGCCGATACGCTGGAGCGGAAGATCGAGATCTGTAAACGGGCGTACCGGATCCTGACCGAGGAGGTCGGCTTTCCGCCGCAGGACATCATCTTCGACCCCAACATCCTCACGGTCGCCACGGGCATCGAGGAGCACAACAATTACGCGGTCAACTTCCTCGAGGCGACCCGCTGGATCAAGGCCAACCTGCCGCTCTGCCGGGTCAGCGGCGGTGTGAGTAATATTTCCTTCTCGTTCCGCGGCAACAACGTCGTGCGCGAGGCCATGCACGCCGCTTTTCTGTACCACGCGATCAAGGCCGGGCTGGACATGGGGATTGTCAACGCCGGGCAGTTGGCGGTGTACGAGGAGATTCCCAAGGACCTGCTCGAGCTGGTGGAAGATGTCCTGCTGAACCGCCGCCCGGATGCGACCGAGCTGCTCGTCAACTTCGCGGAGACCGTCAAGCAGAAGGGCAAAGCGGTCGTGCAGGAGGATGCCTGGCGGCAGGGGACGGTCGAGGAGCGGCTTGCGCACGCGCTGGTGAAGGGGATCGTGGAGTATATCGAGGCCGATGTCGAGGAGGCGCGGAAGCAATACGCCAGGCCGTTGGAGGTGATTGAAGGGCCGCTGATGGCGGGGATGAACATCGTCGGAGACCTCTTCGGCTCGGGCAAGATGTTTCTGCCCCAGGTCGTCAAGAGCGCGCGTGTCATGAAGAAGGCGGTCGCGTACCTCTTGCCGTTCATGGAAGAGGAAAAGGAGCGCACTGGGCGTAGAGAGGCCCAGGGGAAGATCCTCATGGCGACCGTGAAGGGAGACGTGCACGACATCGGCAAGAACATCGTGGGCGTTGTCCTTGGCTGCAACAACTACGAGGTGATCGACCTCGGCGTGATGGTGCCCTGCGAGCAGATCCTCAAGACCGCCCGCGAGCGCCATGTCAACATCATCGGGCTCAGCGGCCTGATCACGCCGTCGCTCGACGAGATGGTGCACGTGGCGCGGGAGATGGCCCGCGAAGGCTTTGCGGTGCCGCTCCTGATCGGTGGTGCGACGACCAGCAAGGCGCACACGGCGGTGAAGATCGCGCCCGCGTACGAGCGGCCGGTCGTGCACGTGCTGGACGCCTCGCGTGCGGTGGGCGTGGTGAGCGCGCTCATGAGCCGGGAGCGGCAGGGCGACTTTGCCGAGCAGAACCGGCTTGCCCAGGAGCTGGCGCGGCAGGCGCACAAGGATCGCGGCGAGAAGACCCTGCTTACGCTGGCCGAGGCCCGCGCGCGGCGCACGCCGATCGAGTGGCGCGAGGCGGACCTTCCCAAGCCGGCCTTCACCGGCGTCCGCGTGCTGGATCAGTTCCCGCTGGAGCAGATCGTCCCGTTCATCGACTGGTCGCCGTTCTTCCACACGTGGGAGTTGCGCGGGCGCTATCCCAAGATCTTCGATGACCCCACGGTCGGCGCGAAGGCCAAGGAATTGTTCGACGACGCGCAAGCTCTGTTGAAGGATATCATCAGCCGCAAACTGCTGACCGCGCGCGCCGTGTACGGCTTCTTCCCGGCCAACAGCATCGGAGACGATATTGAGCTGTACGGGGACGAGTCGCGGGCGCATGTCCTGGCGACCTTCTATACGCTCCGCCAGCAGCAGCCCAAACCAGACGGGCAATGGAATCAGGCGTTGGCGGATTTCATCGCGCCGAAATCCACGGGGCTGGCGGATTACCTCGGCGCGTTTGCCGTCACCAGCGGCGTCGGCCTCGAGGCCGTCTGCGAACGTTTTGAGAAGGACCACGACGACTACAACTCGATCATGGCCAAGGCCCTGGCAGATCGTTTAGCGGAGGCCTTTGCTGAGCTGCTGCACAAGAAGGCGCGGGAGGAGTGGGGCTACGGCAAGGGGGAGGCGCTCAGCCAGGAAGAACTGATCCGGGAGCGCTACCGCGGCATCCGCCCGGCGCCCGGCTATCCGGCCTGTCCGGATCACACGGAGAAGCGGACGCTGTTCGATCTCTTGGAAGCGGAAAAAAATGCCGGCATCCGGCTCACGGAGACCTTCGCCATGCTGCCGGCCAGTTCGGTCAGCGGATTGTATTTCGCCCATCCCGACGCGAAGTATTTCGCTGTCGGCAAGCTCGGCCGCGACCAGGTGCTCGACTACCATCTCCGCAAACAGATGGATCTCCGCACCGTGGAGCGCTGGCTTTCGCCGAACCTGAACTACGAACCAGCCGACACGCCGGCGACCCAATGAATAAAGCGACTCGACCCTATTTATGGAAAAAGAAAAGTACGAATCGAAACTGACCTCATTTCTTCCATTGGAGAGACATATTACTTTGAATCTGGGCAGAACAATTCGACGTTTGAGTCTCTTTTCTTTGATTATTTGTCCGATCATAGCATTCGTTTTGGTTTCGTGCGGAAGCAGCCCGCCAATTAAATTCTTGAAGGACATTCCTGGATTGGTCGTTGATGATCCTCCTATTTACTGGATTGATAATGAACTACTTATTTTTCTCGGATTCAGATCGAAAGATATCCCCGAAATTGCTCAAGGCAAGGGGAAGTATGGTCTTCCCAGGGAAATATACATTGTGAAAGTAACGAATGGGCACATGCAAAAATATGCGGAAGTGGCCGAAGGACCATTTTGTTACAACCGTGGTTATGTAGTTTACAAGAAAAGAGGAGGAGATAGTGGGAAGCCCACATATTGGGCAGGGAAGTTGGGAAAGGAAGAGGAACACCCAGAAATTGAAAAGAAAGGAATGCAGAGTTATTTAAC
>DASYQR010000049.1:0-14788 GCA_036005325.1 Nitrospirales bacterium
AGCGGAATGTCTCATATGCCTCCTCCTTTCGGGCCGCGCGCATCATACACACGCCCATTATAGTGGGCAAATTTCGGCTAATCTACCATTCGAGACAGATAAAAATATGTTCCGAATTGCACACTTTTGAAAAATTCATCAGCCGAACAGCTCTACGCTTGCCCTGCTCGAAGTCAACGGTAATTAAAGGAAATCTAGTCGAGAAATCCGCCCCCGCCTTCAATAAATTCACAAGTTGAGCAATTGGGAACAGATTACAAACGATAGCGCTGTTAGGATCGCTATAAATCAACGTGCTTGTGGGTATAAACGCCCGAGGAGGAGATCATGAAGACTCGCTTTCTGATAACGTTCTGCACCGCCATGGTGGTCGGCGCAACGCTCATCGCGGCACCAGCGATAGCCGGCGAGAAGGCCGATGAGAAGACACCGATCAACGACACGTGGTTGACGTCGAAAACCAAGATCGCGCTCTTTGCCGATGCCCGGGTCAAAGGGAGACAGATCAATGTCGAGACAAAAGATGGCCTGGTGATGATCCGCGGCAAAGTAGACTCCGACGAGGCCAAGAAGGCGGCGGAGGAAATCGCCAAATTGGTCGACGGCGTCAAAAGCGTGAAGAACGAACTGCAGGTGGTCGCCCCTTCAAAACGTGAGGCTGTGGAGGACAAGGATGATGCCATTACAGCACGCGTCAAAAAGCAGATCGCAAAGGAGCCGAATCTCAAGAACGCCGGTATTGGTGTTCAGGCCAATGCGGGGGTCGTCTCGCTGACCGGCGAGGTTCCGGACATCAGCACCAGTGCACACGCGTCCTGGACCGCCTGGAAAGTGTCCGGTGTGAAGTCCGTGAAGAACGATCTCACGTTGAAAGAGAAGAAATAAGGACGACGGGAAACAGATCATGGGAGACACCATGAAAGGAGAAACGATATGGGTACCATTTTGATCATCGTGTTGGTTCTAATTCTCGTTGGCGCACTGCCCACCTGGCCTCACAGCGCGAACTGGGGATACTTTCCCTCCGGTGGACTGGGCCTCGTCCTCCTGGTCCTGATCGTACTGGCCCTGACTGGACGGATCTGACGAAAGGACGTACCCATGAAATCAGCAACGATTCTCGGCATCGCGCTCGTCATTCTCGGCGTCGTGGCATTTGCCTACCAAGGCATCACCTTTACGACCCAAGAAAAGGTTGTTGACCTTGGTCCCCTCCAAGTCACGTCCGAGAAGAAGGAGACCATTCCGCTTACACCCATTGTAGGGGGAGTGGCGCTTATCGGAGGGGTTGTGCTGCTTGTCGGCGGAGCCAGGAGAGCGTAGCGTAGCCGGTATAGACCACCGGCCGACTCCTGCTTCAGAAAGGGACCGCGAATGAAACCGCATGGAAAACCGTCTTTCGATCCTCAGATGTTTCTGGCCAAGGTCGGGGAAGGCAGGACGATTACCGACTACCAGAAGAACCAGAAAGTGTTCTCGCAAGGCGACCCGGCAGATGCCATCTTTTATATCCAGGGCGGCAAGGTCAAGCTCACGGTCGTTTCCAAACATGGCAAAGAAGCGGTCGTTGGCATTATGGGGACCGGCGACTTCTTTGGCGAGGGATGCCTGACGAGCCAGCCGCTGCGCATGGCCACCGCCGCCGCGATGTCCGTGTGCGAGATCGTGCGGCTGGAGAAGCAGGGCATGATCCGGGTGCTCCACGACGAGCCGGCCTTTTCCGAGCTGTTCCTCGACTATCTGCTCTCCCACAACACTCGGCTTGAGGAGGACCTGGTGAATCAGCTCTTCAACTCCAGTGAGAAGCGACTGGCGCGGGCGCTGCTCCTGATGGCCAACTTCGGGAAGGAAGGCAAACCGCTGCCGGTGATTCCGCAGATCAGCCAGGAAACGCTGGCGGAGATCGTTGGCACCACTCGGTCACGAATCAGCTTTTTCATGAACAGGTTCCGCAAACTGGGCCTGATCGACTACAACGGTGGACCGAATGGACTGGAAGTGCACAGCTCGCTGCTGAGCATCGTCCTCCACGACTGACACGCCAGCCGACCGACGACGGCGGGACGAGACTGACCATTCGTCACAAACGGCCGCAAATGGTCTAACGCCACGCCCATCAGAGAAAGGACTCAACAATGAAGAAGTCAACGATGAAGAAGGGCCCGTTCATGACAGATATTCACACTCTCCGGGCTCGTGCCCGACAGCACATTGATGAAGGTGCGATGACACCCGGTTACCAAGCGAAGTCCCGCGTCGTGATTCAGTTGCTGAATGCAGCGCTCGCCACGGAAATCGTCTGCATCCTTCGCTACAAGCGACATTACTTCATGGCCGCAGGAATCAGTTCTGAGAGCGTCAAGGCAGAGTTTCTCCAGCATGCCATTGAGGAGCAAACTCACGCGGACCAGATCGCGCAACGCATTGTTCAGCTGGGAGGAGAACCGAATCTTTCACCGGAAGGGATGTTGAGTCGCAGCCATTCCGAATACATCGAAGGCGACTCACTGATCGCTATGATCAAGGAAGACCTCGTTGCTGAGCGGATTGCCATCGATAGCTACATAGAAATGATCAACTACGTCGGCAATGACGACCACACCACGCGCCGCATGTTGGAAGGGATTCTTGCAAACGAAGAAGAGCACGCGGAAGACTTAGCAAGTCTTTTGAAAGATCGAAACACACAGAGTACCTGGCATCTAAAAGACCTTGCGGGTCGTCGTAAGAAAGGGAGGTAAGTCATGGGAAAGGGTATCATCCTGTGGTTGTTCGGCGTGCCAGTATCGGTGATCGTCATTCTGTATTTCTTTGGATTCCTCCATTAACGCACGGAATCTTCCTTTCAGACAACCCGAAAGGAACAGGACAATGACGGACCGTGAAAACTCGCAGGGTTCCTGCGCGTGGTGACCTGAAAACAAAGCCAAGATGCGGCAATGATATCTGCCATACATAAAGAAGGGAGACCCAATGAACGCTGATCAACTCAAAGGAAAATGGACGCAGTTCAAAGGTGAACTCAAACAGCAGTGGGGCAAGTTTACCGATGATGACTTGCAGCAGATCGAGGGGAACTACGACAAGTTTGTCGGCAAAGTCCAGGAACGGTATGGCGATAAAAAGGATGAGCTCATGAAGTGGGCTGACCAGTGGCATCAGCGGTCTCAGCCGCCCCCTAAATAAATTCAAAGATTGTGAGCAATGTTGACCAGACTGGACATCTCGACTCTGGTATACACAATGATATGTGTAAATGCGTGCACTCGGCAAACGTTAGCAACCCGTCCTAATAAGGAGAACTTATGAATAAGCAAGCTGGAGCGATCGTCGTGTCAATTCTATTTACGGTGGTAACGGCGGGGGCGTCATATGCGGCTGAAACAACCGGACCGTTGAAGCCTTCCGATCCCATGAAAGTGCCTGAAGGGTCAACTGTTGCCCCTGATGGTGGAACTCCCCGTAGTGTGGTAACAGGCGAGCTACTCAAGATCAACGGGCAGTACTACGTCGTGAAGGATCAATCGGGCAAAGATGTCCACTTTCAGATCGATGAGCGGACGCGTATGAGTACCCAGCCCAAAGTCGGCGATCAAATCAGGGTCCAAGTGGAGCCTCAGGGCTATGCCTCCTCGATCAACATGGCCAGTGTTTCGACTCAAGAGGGAACTCCCGACAAGAAGCCAACTGCTCCTCCCGCGAAAAGCGATCTACCCGAGACCATCAAGAAATAACGGGTCTCCTATTCTTCTTCCCCGGGCTCCGTGCCCGGGGAAGCGCTTCCGTAGCATGAGCGAAACCGGACCGTTGAGCGATCAAGGGTGCCTTCGACCATCTGGGCTCCTCTTTCAAGTCGGTATGGACTCCCCCAGGATATTGGCCTAAAATGACTGTTTCCCGGTCTGCCAGGCGCGCTCCTACAGCAAGACTCGCCTGATGATAGCGCTGTAACGGAGCGAGCGCTCGCGCATCATCCATCATTTCTGGATTCAGATTGACAGCCGTTCTGAAGACACGATGAGTACGTTCCCACCACCCACCAGCATTGGCCCTGACCTGGAAGAGCCCATCCGCGCCGAGCTCTTCAGCGTCGAGCGCCTCGAGCAGCACGCTGAAAGTCTTGCCGCTGCGCAAATCGTTTTCGCCGAATCGAGGGAGGGCCGGTTGCTCACTCCGCGTGTCCTGGAGAACGGGCGCGTGCTGCTGGAGTCCTACCGGGCCATTGCCCGGGCGATTCAGGAAGAGCATGAGATTACCCCCGCAGCCGAGTGGCTGGTCGATAACTTCCACATCGTCGATGAACAGCTTCGCGAGATCCGCGATGATTTGCCGCCGGGCTTCTACCGACAATTGCCCAAACTGGCCTCCGGTCACTTGCAGGACTATCCACGCGTGTTCGGTGTGGCGTGGGCCTTCGTGGCGCACACGGACAGCCGATTCGACCCGGAACTGCTGCGCCGCTTTGTGACGGCCTACCAGCGCGTGCAACCGCTCACCATCGGTGAGCTATGGGCCGTGGCCATCACGCTGCGCGCGGTGTTGGTGGAAAACCTGCGCAGGCTGGCGGAGCGGATCGTCCATAGCCGCGCCGCGCGCCAGGAAGCCGACAGGCTGGCCGACAGCCTGCTCGGTACAGGCGGCCAGTCTCCGGTGTCCCCGGCGACAGCCCTCCGCCGCTTTGAGAACCGGCCTCTGGCGACGGCGTTTGCCGTGCAGCTCGTCCAGCGCCTGCGCGATCTGGATCCGAAGGTGCGTCCCGTCCTGCTGTGGCTCGACAAGCGCCTGGCCGCGCAGGGCACCACCGCCGACAACATTGTCCACGCCGAGCACCAGCAGCAGGCGGCCATGAGCGTCACCGTGCGCAACATCATCACCAGCATGCGCTTGACGTCTGCCTTTGACTGGCCGCACTTTTTTGAGAGCGTCAGCCTGGTGGACGAGATTCTCCGTCGCAGCACCCACTTCGCCGAGATGGATTTTTCCACCCGAGATACCTATCGCCATGCCATCGAGGATCTCTCGCGGGGCTCGGGCCACTCGGAAATTGAAGTGGCAAACCGTGTCGTTCAGCGCGCCAAGCGGGCGCGTGTTGGGCCGCACGACAGCGCACAGCCACACCAGGACCGGCACACCGAGCCCGGTTATTACCTCATCTCGGAAGGACGTCCGGCCTTTGAGCGCGAACTCGGGTATCGCGTCACCTGGAAGCGCTTCCTGCTGCGTGTGTATGTCCGAGCCGCGGTACCCGGCTACCTGGGAACCATTGCTGCCGTGACCGCCATGATGCTGGCGCTGCCGCTGCTGTATGCCAGTGAGGCGGGCGGCACCGCAAAGATCCTTGTGCTGCTCGGTCTGCTCGCGGCCGTGCCGGCGTCGGATCTCGCCATTGCATTCGTCAATCGCGCAGTGATGGCTCTGCTCGGACCGCGAGCGCTGCCCCGGATGGAGTTACGCAATGGCGTACCGGAAGGCTTGCGAACGATCGTGGTCATCCCGACGCTGCTCACCACCCAGCATGCAATCGAAGAGCAGGTCGAGCGACTGGAGGTCCACTATCTGGCCAATGCCGATGGGGACCTGCGTTTCGCGCTGCTCTCTGACTGGGTGGACGCACCGAGTGAAAGTCTCGCCGGTGATGACGAGCTTCTGGCCGCCGCGGTGGACGGCGTCGTGCGTCTGAACCAGCGCTATGGCCCGGCGTCCGGCGGTGGCGCTCGCTTTTTGCTCTTCCATCGCAGGCGTGTCTGGAATGAGTGCGAGTGTACATGGATGGGATGGGAACGCAAGCGAGGGAAGCTGCATGAGCTGAACCAGCTTCTGCGAGGCTCGCCCAACACCACGTTCATAGCCGTCGGGGGGCGGCCCCCGGAAGCACCGTCGGGTGTTCGCTACGTCATCACGCTCGATGCCGACACGCGCCTGCCGCGTGGCGCTGCGTGCCGCTTGGTCGGCACCATGGCGCATCCTCTCAACCGGCCGAGATTCGACCCTCGCGCCGGGCGAGTTGTCCAAGGCTACGCGGTGGTGCAACCCCGCATCGCACCGTCGCTCCCAGCAGATCGGGAGAGCTCGCTCTTCCAAAGATCCTTCTCCGGCCCGAGCGGCATCGATCCCTATGCTTCGGCCGTTTCGGATGTCTACCAGGACTTGTTCCGAGAAGGGTCCTACACCGGCAAGGGCATTTACGATATCGATGCGTTTGAGGCAGCCCTGGCGGGCAAGGTCCCGGACAACGCGCTGCTGAGCCACGATCTTTTTGAAGGCATCTTCGCTCGGGCGGCACTGGCCACGGACATTGAGCTGTTTGAAGCATTTCCCTCGCACTATGAAGCCGCGGCCGCCCGGCAGAACCGCTGGGCACGCGGCGACTGGCAGCTTCTGCCCTGGATTCTCGGGCGCGGCCGGGCGGCGTCAGAAGAACGCCGCCCTGTCGTCATTCCCGCGATTGGCCGTTGGAAGATGCTCGACAACCTCCGTCGCACCCTGTCGGCGCCCGCCGCGTTCCTGACGTTGATCGTAGGGTGGCTGCAGCCGGCGGCGTCTCCCTGGGTGTGGACGGGCTTTATCCTGGCAACGATTACGATTCCGGCGCTGCTGTCCTTCATGATCGGGTTACGCCCGCGCCGGCGCGGCATATCCATGCGCAGCCATCTTCGCGGTGTGCTCACCGACCTTGCGCTGGGCGTATCCCAGATCGGCTTGACGGTGACGTTTCTGGCTTACCAGGCATGGCTGATGTCTGACGCGATTCTGCGCACCCTCGGCCGTCTCTTGATCACGCGGAAACATCTGCTGGAGTGGGTGACCGCAGCACAGGCCAAGGATGCGTTCGCTCATAAAATCTTCGGTATGTATAAGCGCATGGCAGGCGGCCTTGTCCTCGCCGCTGCGGCTGGTGGGGTTCTGGCTTATGGACAGCCTCGTGCCTGGCCAGCAGCGGCTCCGTTCCTTCTTCTCTGGGCCGCCGCTCCCGCCATCGCGCGGTGGGTCAGCCTGCCTCCGCGGCTTTCCGGGGTAGAGCCCCTGTCGGCGGCCGATGGGCGTGCTCTTCGATTGATTGCACGCCGGACGTGGCGCTTCTTCGAGGCGTTTGTTGGTCCCGCGGATCACGCGCTTCCTCCCGATAATTTTCAGGAAGAGCCCAAACCCATCGCGGCCCACCGCACGTCGCCGACCAATATGGGGCTTTATCTTCTCTCCACGGTCGCCGCGCGTGACTTAGGGTGGCTGGGCACCGTGGAGGCAGTTGAGCGGCTGGAAACTACGCTGGCGACGATGAGCCGCCTGGAGCTGTTTCGTGGCCACTTCTACAACTGGTACGACACGCGCGAACTCCATCCGCTCGATCCCAAGTATGTGTCTTCAGTGGACAGCGGCAATCTCGCCGGGTCTCTGCTGGCCCTGGGCAACGCGTGCCGCGAGTTCATGCAGCAGTCGTCCGTCGGACCGAATCTGCTCGCCGGAGTGGACGATGCCATCCGGTTGTTGCGAGATGCGCTCGCCGACATCCCGGACACGCGACATACCCACACGGTCACGCGGAAGCAGCTCAGCAACGCCGTCGACGCGCTGGCCTCCGCGCTTGTCCCGCTGCCCGTCGATGCCGCCGACTGGGCGGCGCGTTTCGTCGACCTGAGGGCACGTGCCCACACCGTGGCTGACATTGCTCAAGCCTGGGCGCAGGAGCGCGGGGACGCTCCCGATTCCGAGTTGCGCGCCTGGGCCGATGCCACCAGAGCGTGCGTCGAAAGCCATGCCCGAGACGCGGAAATCTTCATCCCGTGGATGCATCTGGGTTCGGAAGAGCTGGCGGCCATGGCTGAACGTTCTCCAGAGCAAGCGCCCGAGTGGATGGTGATTGCGCCGTTCTTCCACTCCGTTCCCACGCTGGGGGACGCTCCGGAACGGTGTGAGGCCGCTCTCCGTGAACTTGCGGCGCTGCGCGCACGCCTGCTCAACAATTCTCCGGAGAACAGGGACGCGCTGGGCCGGATCGATGCGCTGGCCCAAGCCATGAGGCATTCGGCCAAGGATGCCGCCGCGCTCATTCGCCGCCTTTCGGCGGTCACACAGACGGCGGAGAACATGTTTCGCGAGATGGATTTCAACTTTCTGTTTGACTATACGAGCAAGCTGTTTTCCATCGGGTACCGGGTCACAGACGGCAGCCTGGATCCCAGCTGTTACGACCTGCTCGCGTCGGAGGCGCGCCTCACGAGCTTCATCGCCATCGCCAAGGGCGACGTTCCGTCCTCGCACTGGTTTCGCCTGAACCGCGCCCTCACGCCAGTGGGCCGCGGCTCCGCGCTCATCTCGTGGTCGGGCTCGATGTTTGAATACCTCATGCCGGCGCTGGTGATGCGTTCTCCGGCGGGCAGCCTGCTGAGCCAGACGTACGAGCTGGTCGTGCGCCGGCACATTGCATACGGAGCGGAGCGCCGCGTGCCCTGGGGAGTCTCGGAGTCGGCATACAATGCGCGCGACCTCGAATTCACGTACCAATATTCCAGCTTTGGTGTGCCGGGGCTAGGGCTCAAGCGCGGCCTCAGTGAAGATGTTGTCGTCGCCCCGTATGCCACCGCGCTCGCGGCCATGATCGATCCTGCCGCGGCCACGCACAACTTGGCGCGCCTCGCCGAAGCCGGCGGCAAGGGAGCGTATGGTTTCTACGAAGCGCTCGATTACACCAGCACCCGGTTGCCCGAGGGCAAACGCGTCGCCGTCGTGCGCGCCTACATGGCGCACCATCAGGGCATGTCCGTGGTGGCCATCGCCAACGTGCTAAACGATGGCGCGATGCGGACCCGCTTCCACGCCGAGCCCATCGTGCAAGCCACCGAGCTGTTACTGCAGGAGCGCACGCCGCGTGACGTGCTGGTCACACGGCCTCGCGCGAAAGACGTCTCCACGGCGGCGCAGGTCCGCGAACTCATTCCGCCGGTGCTGCGCCGGTTTACCACGCCGCACGATGGGACCCCGCGGACGCATCTCCTGTCCAACGGACGGTACACGGTGATGCTGACGGTGGCGGGCTCAGGGTACAGCCGCTGGCGGGATATTGCTGTCACGCGCTGGCGCGAGGATGCCACGCGGGACTGCTGGGGCACGTACATCTTTCTTTGCGATGCGCAGACCAGCGAGGTCTGGTCGGCGGGCTATCAGCCCAGCGGCGTCGAACCCGACGCGTATGAGGCCTCCTTCTGCGAAGACCATGGCGAGATTATCCGGCGCGATGGCACACTAACCACCACGCTCGAAGTCGTTGTGTCGTCCGAGGACGATGCTGAAGTGCGGCGCGTCTCCCTCACCAATCTAGGGGCAGACACGCGCGACATTCAGGTCACGTCGTATGCCGAGCTGTCCCTGGCTTCCCAGGCCGTCGATATGGCACACCCCGCGTTTTCGAACTTGTTTGTGCAGACGGAATTCGTCCCCGATGTCGGCGCGTTGCTTGCGACACGCCGCAGGCAATCCGATAAGGATACGACCGTGTGGGCCGCCCAGGTGGTCGTTGTGGAAGGCGACACCGTGGGCGACCTGCAATTCGAGACGGACCGCGCGCGGTTTCTCGGACGCGGGCACCACGGCCGCAATCCCGTCTCGATGATCGACGGCCGGCCACTCTCGAATACCGTCGGTTCCGTCCTCGACCCGGTGATGAGCCTGCGGCGCACGGTGCGCATCCCGCCAGGCACCACAGCGCGCATTGTGTTTGCCACGATCGTCGCCCCCACCCGCGAGCAGGTCCTGGACCTGGCAGACAAGTACCGTGACACGAGAGTGTTTGAGCGCACCCTGTCGCTGGCCTGGACGCAGGCGCAAGTCCAACTTCACCATCTGGGTATCGGTCATGACGAAGCGCAGGTGTTCCAGAGGCTGGCCAATGCCGTCCTATACTCAGACGCGTCGCTACGGCCGTCCTCGGATGTGCTCAGCCGGAGCACGCTGGAGCGTTCCGCGCTGTGGGCCCACGGCATCTCCGGCGATCTGCCCATCGTGCTGGCGCGCATCGACGACGCGCAGGATGTCGAGATCGTCCGACAATTACTGCGCGCGCACGAATACTGGCGCACGAAGCAGCTGTCCGCGGACCTGGTCATCATGAATGAACAGCCGCCGTCGTATGCGCAGGAGCTGCAGAGCTCCCTGGAAGCGCTCGTGCACGGCAGCCAGCTGCGGCTCTCCCCGGCCACCAGCGGCGTAAGCGGCAAGATTGTCCTTCTGCGGGCAGAGCTGGTCTCTGCGCAGGAGCAGACGCTGCTGCAAACCGTCGCGCGGGTGGTGCTGCTCAGCCGGCGGGGCACATTGTTCGAGCAGGTCACTCGGTCGCAGCGCACGGACGCTGCGGCACCTCCGGCGCCTCGACCGCTGCACCCGGGCAAACGTCTGGATGTGCCGCTGCCTGTGCCGGACCTCGAATTCTTTAACGGCCTTGGCGGCTTCGCAAAGAATGGCCGGGAATATGTCACCGTCCTTGGCGAAGGCCTGCGCACGCCCCGGCCGTGGATCAACGTTATCGCGAACCCATCGTTTGGCTTCCTCGTGTCGGAATCGGGCTCAGGCTTCACGTGGTCGCTCAACAGCCACGACAACCAGCTGACGCCATGGTCAAACGATCCCGTGTCCGACCCGTCCGGGGAAGCCATCTACATCCGCGATGACAGCACGGGCGAGGTATGGAGTCCCACGGCGCTGCCGATTCGCGATGACACGGCGCCGTATATGGCGTGCCACGGCCAGGGCTACAGCCGCTTTCAGCATGGCTCGCACGGCATCCTGTGTGAACTGTTGCAATTCGTCCCGTCTGAAGACCCGATCAAGGTCTCCCGGCTCATCCTGCAGAATGATTCGGGCCGCTCCCGTCGCCTCTCGGTGACCGCGTACGCCGAGTGGGTGCTGGGCAGTTCCCGCAGCGCCTCGGCGCCGTACATCATCACGGAGGTCGATTCGCAGACGGGAGCGCTCCTCGCGCGGAGCGCGTGGGGCGGTGAGTTCTGCGGGCGCATTGCCTTTTCGGATCTTGCCGGGCGGCAGACGTCCTGGACGGGCGACCGCTCAGAGTTTTTAGGTCGCAATGGCACGCCCGAACGTCCCGCGGCGCTTGACCGAGACGTTCCCCTATCTGGAAAGGTGGGCGCAGGTCTCGATCCATGCGCCGCGCTGCAAACTTCGCTTGAGTTGCCTCCGGGCGCACGCTTGGAAATTGTGTGGTTTCTGGGTCAGACGGAAAACAGGGAACACGTGCGCGAGTTGCTCGGCCGCTATCGCGCTGCAGACCTGAACGGAATCTTGCGTGGCGTCACCGACCGGTGGGACGACGTGCTTGGCGCCGTACAGATCTCCACACCCGAGCGGGCCATGGATGTGCTGGTGAATCGCTGGCTGCTCTATCAGGCGCTGGCCTGCCGTGTCTGGGCGCGCGCGGCGTTCTATCAGGTGAGTGGCGCGTATGGCTTCCGCGACCAGCTCCAGGATGTGATGGCCCTCAGCGTCGCGACACCCGACGTCACGCGCGAGCATCTGCTGCGCGCCGCCGCGCGCCAGTTCACCGAGGGCGACGTTCAACACTGGTGGCATCCACCCTCGGGACGCGGCGTGCGCACGCGCATCTCCGACGACCTTCTCTGGCTGCCATACGCCGTCATCCACTTCATTGAAGCCACCGGCGACCGGACGGTGCTGGACGAAATCGTCCCATTTTTGGAAGGCGATGTGCTGGCCGAGGGACAACATGAATCGTACTTTCAGCCGCGTGTGTCGAAGACTCGCGCGACACTCTTTGAACATTGCGCGCGAGCGCTGGACCGCAGCCTTGGCGTCGGCAGCCACCGCCTCCCGCTGATGGGCACGGGCGACTGGAATGACGGCATGAACCGGGTCGGCCAGCAGGGCAAGGGAGAAAGCGTCTGGCTGGGCTGGTTCCTGCACACGATTCTCTGGGAGTTTGCCAAAGTGGCGGCCACGCGGGGCGAACACCATCGCGCGGAGACCTGGCGGCTTCACGTCAGTGCGCTCAAAGCCGCGCTCGAGCGGGAAGCGTGGGACGGCGACTGGTACCGGCGAGCGTACTTTGATGACGGGACCCCGCTCGGCTCCGCCACAAACACGGAGTGCCGTATTGACTCCATCGTGCAGTCCTGGGGGGTCATCAGCGGCGCGGCAGAACCGGGCCGCGGAGCGCGTGCCATGGCCGCCGTCGACCAACACCTGGTGCGCCGGCCGGAGGGGCTGATTGCGCTCTTCACTCCGCCATTTGACCGCACGCCGCTGGACCCCGGCTACATCAAAGGGTACGTGCCCGGCATCCGTGAAAACGGCGGCCAATACACGCATGCTGCCGTGTGGACGGTTCTGGCCTTCGCGGCGCTCGGCGACGGCGATAAGGCCGGCGAGCTGTTCCGGATGCTAAATCCCATCAACCACACCACCTCGCGGGCGAACGTGCAGCGTTACAAAGTCGAGCCTTATGTGGTTGCGGGTGACGTGTATGCCGAGCCTCCACACGTCGGGCGCGGCGGATGGACCTGGTATACGGGTGCGGCGGGCTGGCTCTATCGCGCCGGTATGGAATGGATGCTCGGTTTCCGCGTGCGAGGCACGGCGCTCTGCATCGATCCCTGCATCCCGCGAACCTGGCCCGGTTACTCCATCCGCTTTCGGTATCACTCCGCGCTCTATGACATCGCGGTGGACAATCCACGCGGGGTCACCCGCGGGGTGGCGCTGGCTGAACTGGATGGCAAGCCGCTGGCCGCCAGCGCCAATATTCCGCTCGTCGACGACGGCGCGGTACATCAGATCCGCATCGTGCTGGGCTGAGCGTGGCGGGCTTCACCCGCCCCCACCCCTAAAAAATTCACAGTGTGACCAATATTGAACAGACAATAACCGATGTAGCTCTTAGGCTAGTGCTAAGAAGGTAGGTACGATGCCGGACCTAGGCAAAGACTTGGGGCCTCAAACCTCCATGGGCTATCGTGCAGCCTGTACATTCATGGCGGCCATCCTCGTAGTGATAGCAGTCCTCGTTTACTCCTGTGCAGACGCCGCTCCTGTCCCGGTGCGGTTTCCGGAGGGCGTTGCCCATGGCTATCTTCTCGTACATTCGCAGGGCGGGGAAACGATCGGCCAGGGTGAGCTGACTCAACTCGCCAAAGAAGGAGATCTTGTCGAAAGCCGGTTGGTCATCCGTTTCAAGGATGGCTCCCTGTACGATGAGAAAGTGGCCTTCTCGCAACAGCGTGTTTTTACGATGATCCGCTATCGCCTGATTCAGCGAGGCCCTTCGTTTCCGGACCAGCTTGACGTTTCGATAGACCGAGGCACCGCTGAGTACAAGGTTCGATCGCAAGCGGGGCAGGAGGGAAAAGAGGAGGTGCTGACCGGACACTTTGATCTACCCAATGATGTGTACAACGGCATGTTTGTCGTGGTGCTGAAGAACCTCTTCAAAGAGGCCAACGCAACGGTGAACTTTCTCGCGTTCACGCCTGCGCCTGAGGCCATTAAACTACAGCTGCGTTTCATCGGTGAGCAAACCGTCCACATAGGCGACCTGTCGAGCAAGGCGAAGCAGTACGTCTTTAAGCCGCAGATGGGAAAGATTCGAAAGTTTTTCGGCAAGTTGTCTGGCAAGTTGCCGACCGATTTTCACTATGACTGCTGGATCCTGACCGATGAGGTGCCGGGTTTCGTGCAGTTCGAAGGGCCCTTGCAACTCATGGGGCCGGTCGTGCGAATCGAACTCGTGAGCCCTCGGCTGCTTACAAAACCCGGAGACAAGAGGATCCCTGGAAATTGACGTTGGGTAAGGTTTGAATATCGTCCTGCACGACTAATTTCCCTTTATTACTAGTGCCTTAACCAAGGAGCAGAGCCACGCTGCCTCCCTCGTCAATTTTTCCAAACTGAGCAATTTTGAACAGATTCGAACGATGTATTTGTTTAGGTTAGAGTTAAGTTAGAGATCGTAAACTAAGGCGGCCTTTCTGGGAGGCTAATCGTGCTTGATCTCCTTCAGTCCGTCTACGTTCTCGCTGTTGTCTTCATTTTCGCGGCACTCGCGATCTTGCTCGTTTTCGGCTTCGGCGGTCTCCGCTGGCCCAAGGCGCCGCGGCCGAATGACCGCCAAGCCGATTCGCACTACGCCCAATTGCCTCGTAAGACACCATTCTGACGGAAGCGCCAAGGTAGACACCGTAGGGAGGTTTCTATGGAAGATCAACGACGCTCCAAGGTGTTAGTGGTGGATGACGACGACCGGATACTGGACAGGCTTTGGGAGGTCTTAACGCCTGTCGGCTACAAGGTCCAAACGGCATCGGATGGTCTAGATGCGGTGAGGCGCCTGGAGGAAACGCGATTCGAGGTGGTCCTGACCGACTTCCACATGCCAGGGATGAATGGCCTGGAACTCCTGGCTCTCATCAGCAAGCGCTGGCCTGGCACCCGTGTGGTAATTCTCTCGAGCATACCACCGGGGTCGACGTCGCAACTCGCCTTGCAGCAAGGGGCGTATGCTTGGCTCTCCAAGCCGTACAAGGCTGACCACCTCCTAGAAACATTGGAGGCCGCCGTTCTGACAGGAGGCCCGAGTAGCCATGCCACATGAACAGACCGTAGCGGACTGTATCATCAAGGCGGTTTCCCGTTCTCCTGGCTGCTTACTTGAAGAACTGACCCTTGATTGTCCAGGTCTGACCTGGAACCAAATCTACGTGGAAGTAGCCCGCATGAGCGAAGAAGGCAGGCTGATTCTGGAAGGGATCGGCCCCGGGTTCTACATCGT
>DASYQR010000050.1:0-4951 GCA_036005325.1 Nitrospirales bacterium
TCTTTCTCCCTCGCATCGCGACCTGCAAAGAAACGCTCCTGCTCAACCTGCACCACGCGAAAGTCTGAGCCTGCAGCGCGAACGGTCACCAACGGGAACCCAGGACTCGTGAACCAGTCTCGCGCGATCGCGGACACGGGCTGGCCGGAGGCCTTCTCCAGCGCCGCCCACAAATCTGCGGCCGGCGCGTTCCCATGCTGATGCGTTCTGATGTAGTCCCGGATGCCCTGGCGAAAGACCTCCTCGCCCAGAAACTGCTCCAGCATGCGCAACGCCGCTGCGCCCTTCTCGTACGTCAGGGCATCGAACATCTCCTCGGCTTCGGCCGCCGTTCGCACCTTCGAGCTGATCGGCCGAGTTGATGCCAGCGCGTCCACTCCGAGCGGCACCTGCTTGTCCCGGGAGAATTCCACCCAGGACTGCCACTCCGGCCGCCAGTCGTCCACAATCTTGCAAGCGAGCCACGTGGCGAACGATTCGTTAAGCCAGAGGTCTTCCCACCATTTCATCGTGACGAGGTTGCCGAACCACTGGTGGACGACCTCATGGGTGATCACATTGGCCACGGCGCGCAGCGTATTCGCAGACGCCTGGGCGGGATCGAGCAGCAGACGGTTCTCGCGGAAGAAGATCGCGCCCCAGTTCTCCATTGCGCCCATCGCGAAATCCGGCACTCCCACCAGATCGAGCTTGGCCAGCGGATAGCGCAAATCGAAATAGGCGTTCAGCCGCGGGAGGCATGCCTGCATGACCTCACGTGCAAAACCCGTCAGCGCGACTAGCTCAGGCGTGGTGTAGATGGCCACCCGCGTGCCGTCAATCAGCGCCTTGTGCGGGACGAGCTTGGCCACGGCAAGAGCCGCCAGATACGTGGACATCGGCGGCGTTTCAGCAAAGGTGACCGTCCGGCGCCGCGCCGCCGCATCCGCCGACTCAGTCTCCACCTCCATGTTGGACAGGGCAATGAGATGGTCGGGGATCACCGCCGTGATCCGGAACGAGGCTTTCATCGCGGGCTCGTCGAAGCAAGGAAACGCGCGGCGGGCGTCGGTGGCTTCGAACTGGGTGAACGCGTAGCGCTCCGTTCCGACTTTGGCTTCGTACAGGCCCTTCATCTGCTGGTTGAGTCGGCCGGCGAACGACAGGCTCACCGTGGCGGGACCCGCCGGAATCGCTCGATCCAACGTGAGGATGAGCGTTTCAGAGCCGGCATCCGTGGAGACCTGGGCAGAGCATTGCATTCCGCGGGCCTGCACCGTCGCTTCGCGGACCTCCAATTCCAGCGCATGCAGGGTCATGCTCCGGACCGTTTCGCGTACCTTCACGTGAATCGCGACGGAGCCTGAAAACGTGCCGAGATCCGGCTCCACTGCCAGCGTCAGATCGTAGCGCTCCGGAACCACCGCCGCCGGCAGACGCCCGTCAATGAGTGTCGTCACGCCTTACCCTCTTTCATTCTTCGATCTGCTTCTCGATGTAGGCGATCAGCGCTCGGTAAGTCAACTCGCGGGTTCTGGCTTTCGAGGAGGCCGTCTCGCTCAGGTTGGACTCCAGCCAGACGGTCTGCTCGATGTCCACCCGTGCTTCCTCGCACAGCTTCCACATCTGGTGTAGAAAGCCGTCGGGCAATCCGACCTGGAGACCCTCCGACTCGATCCGGTCGTCGAGGATAGCCAGCAGATCCGAGATCGCATGATCGGGCCGGTACGGCGCCGCGGCAAACCCGAACGACTCCTGGTTTTGCGTCTCCTGCCTGGCCTGTTCGACGAGATCACGCATGTACTCCTTCAGCAGACCGATCACGTGCCCCGTCAAACGCATCGCCGGCATTCCCGCAATTCTTCGTTATGCGCAACAACGCGAGTATAGCATGGCGTCATTGACTCAGACCCCTCATCTCCGTAGAGTAGTGCGGTTCACTGCGGTTCGCACGGAGCCAAGGAGTCACATGGTTGCACCCATACGCGCGTACACCCGCGAAATCATCGCATCTCTGCTGGCCCTGCTCGCGCCGGCCCTCTACTTCATCTTCACCGAAACCTCGTATGCGGCGCCGTACCAGACAGCGGCCAGCCATGGCCTTCTTCTGATCACCCTCCCAGCCGGCCTCGTTCTGGTATGGCTCATCGAACGCCGGTCGTCATCGCAGGCGCGACGGCAAACGCCCGTCTGGGCCCGCCTGCTGCTGGGCGGCGCCACGGGTCTCCTCCTCGCCACCGCGATGCTCATCGTGAATGCCTTCACCCTACGGGACGTCACAGAACTCTCCGGCACCAGTATGGGCACCAGTCCGGAGCCAGGCCCCATCGCCAGCCACGCGGTGGTCGAGCTGAAAGATGGACGGACAGTCCACCTTCTGAATGCCTTCTGCGGAGTCCCTGGTTCACCAGTGACGGTTTCATTCGCCAAGGGGCTCCTGGGGCTCGAACGCCTCGTGAGCTGCACCTTGCCGAGCATGCGTCCGCCCAAGACGGAATCACCAAAGAACGGGACCAAGTAGGACATCCGCAGGAGGTGAGGATCAATTGAGGGCGGGATCGGACGGCATCGTCGCATACAGAGTGAACGCGCCGCCCTGCGCGCGAAGGATCGTCGGCCAGATCGAGAGAGGGTCGCGCGCGAACACCATTTTCATATCGGCCGGAAGGACAAGCCACGATCCGGTCGCCAATTCGAACTGCAGCTGCCCCGCCGCCCACCCCGCGTAACCCATATAGACCCGGATCAGGCCGTCCTCCTCGTCCCACGTGAAGGCTTCTTCCAAGGTAACCAGATCGCCACCCAGACAGACCCCGTCGAAGATCGGCCGCGATTCAGGCACTTCCCGGCCCATGCGGTGGAGGATCAACAGATTGTCCTTTTGGACCGGACCGCCGACGTACACAAAGCCGGCCTTCTCATGTAGCCCCGTCGCCTGCGGAAGAATCTCCGCGATGTGCTGATCGGTCCGGCGGTTGATGACGAGGCCGAGCGAGCCTCCGCTCCCATGCTCGCAGATCAACACGACGGTCTGCCGGAAATTGGGGTCTTTCAGTTGGGGGGCGGCAACCAGAAAAGTCCCCCGGCTGACCTTTTGCTGCTTGTCCCGTTCCATGGTTTTAACTATAACGCACATGGGCGCCGATTGCAGCCCCGTTGACGCCGCCAAGCGGTGGGGCTATTCTCGGAGTGAATCGGTATTGCTTATCCGGCACGTTTGATGGAAGTGCCGGCCAGCAAGCTCGGTTGGAGGTGACCTATGAAACGATGGCATCTGGTAACACTGGCAGCGGCCTGTCTGCTGTTGAGCCCGGCAGGCGGAACCGTGGCCTCGGCCGCCGAGGAGGGGGTCGAGATCCAGGAAGTGCAGGTCCGGCTGATGGACCACGGTCCCGTGGTTTTGCTGATCGTCAAGGACCGCTTCGTGCCCATCTTTGTGGACCCGACTGTGGCCGTGTCCATCGCCAGCGCCCTTTCGGGGGGCATGGCAGCCCGCCCCCTCTCCCATGACCTCATGCGGCTCATGCTTTTGGAGTTCGGCGCCAAGGTGACCCGCGCCGTGATCACGCTGAAAGAGAAGACCTATTACGCCGATCTCACCGTGACGCTGGGCGATCGCACCTTCGTCTTCGACAGCCGCTCTTCCGACGCCATCGCCCTGGCGGTGTTGTTCAAGGCGCCGATCGTCGTGGCCAAACCGACCTGGGAGTCCGCCGGGCAGCCGTTCGGTGACAATGAGCCGAAACGGGAAACTTCATGATCTTCCGCTCTTTCGCGGTGCCCCCGCTGGACTGCAACTGCTCGATCATCGGCGATCCGGTCACCAAGCAGGCGATTGTGGTGGACCCGGGCGGCGACTCGGCCCGCATCCTGAAAGAATTACAAGAATTCGACCTGACCGTCGCCTACATCGTTCACACGCATGCTCACTTCGACCACTTCCTGGCGTCGGGGGAGATGAAACGGGCCACGGGCGCGCCCCTCTGGCTGCACAAGGCCGATAAGATTCTGTGGGAGAACCTCGAGATGCAATGCCAGGTCTTCGGCGTGCCGTACGCTCCGGCGCCCCCGCCCGACCGATGGCTCAAGGATGATGAGGAACTGACGCTTGGCGAGGTCAAAGGGCTCGCCCTGCATACCCCCGGGCACACACCCGGCTCCATGTGTTTTCACTTTCCGGCCACTCACCTGGTGATCGCCGGCGACACCTTGTTTCGGGGAAGCATCGGGCGGACAGACCTCTGGGGCGGCGACGCTCAGGCCATCGAGCAATCCATCAAGGAGCGGCTCTACCGGCTGGATGAAAGCACCCGCGTGATCACCGGCCACGGGCCGGAGACCCGCATCGGCGACGAGCTGCGGTACAATCTCTACGTCCGGCTCTAATACCCTTCTTCGGGCTTCACTGCACTTCGACCGTGATGGTCTGGGTAGCCGCCAGCAACTTGTGATCCTGCGTGGCAGCGGTGACCGTAATCTCGTGCTTGCCCTTGCTCACTCCCGTGAACGTGCCGTCGAACCCCTTTTGATACTTGCCGTCGAGGTAAACATGGGCGTGCGCCGCTTTTGACCCTTTGGCGAGATCATACTTGAGCGGGAAGGTCTCACCGACATTCGCGCCGTCCTTGGGCTCCATGATGGTGATCTTGGAGCCGTCATCGTCGGCGGCAAGGACCGGTCCGGTCCAGATGATCCACGCGCACCCCGCAATGATCCCGAATAGTATTGCTTTCGCCATACCCTCTCCTCCGTTGTTGTGGGTTGTTTTCACGAATGGCGTCTGGCCTCATTCACTGCACCATTATACCTCGCGGGCTCCCCGCTAGACCGCCGTATCATGCGATCCAGGACGGCCTAAGACAGATCTGTCAATCTTTCCTGTTCTTAACCTCGTACTTGTTCAAATTTGCACGTAGTGGCCGTCAAATACGTGACGTTTCTCCGTAAAAGAAATATGACAAGACCGCCCAAC
>DASYQR010000051.1:0-5916 GCA_036005325.1 Nitrospirales bacterium
CCCGCAGCTTGATTCGTTGCTCGAAGAAGCCTGTCTTGTCGTTATGTTTCATCGGCTCTTCGGAATGGGCGAGATACACGCGATCGATGTCATCGTCCGGGCTCGGCTGGACCTGGATCACCAATTCGGAACCGAGGGAGACGACCTCACCGTCCTTGGGCGAGACGATCTCGACGGCGCCGGCAGGCACGGACAGTAACGCGACGGCAATGATCGTCGTCACGCCAAGGCAGGCGGTCTGGTACAGGGATGACATGGAAAAATGATAACCGAGCGGCAGGAAACCGTCAAGATTTTTGGAGCGAAACGGACGGGATGCCAACCACCTGGCGTATCGTGTATGATACGGAATACATTCGTATTCTTGGAATACCTCGGAGACGAGAACCATGGCCGAACGAACACCCGCACAGTCCACTGGATCGGGGTCACCAGAAGCGGCTCCGAACACCATTCAATTGATCAACGTGCTGATCATCCGGGACGGCGAATTGGTCAGCTCGAAGTGGGGGATCCATCCCCAACTGAAGCAGGACCTGGCTCCCGCAGAATGGCAGGAGCTCAGCGAGCACATGAACCGGGTGACCGCCATCGTGGGCGCCAAGTTCGCCGAGCAGTTGTCGCAGGACGAAGGGAATACGCCGGGGAGGGGGACGGCGTAATGGATACCGCCGACTCAACCGAGATCGTCTCGTGCCGGAACACCCGCTGCGGACAGCAGCTCCGCATTCCCGCCGGCGAGGTGTTACAGGTTACGTGTCCGACCTGCGGGATGAGCTTTACCTATCGGCCTCTCCGCACGCCCGGCGAACGGAACAAGGGCCTCTCTCCGGAATTTCAGCGGAAAGCCTGGGTCATGGCAGAACTGATGCTGATGATCGCGCGCGAATCTATGACGTTGCTCAAACGGAACAACCCGGCGGTTGCGACCAAGGTGTCGCAGAAGCAAGAGTGGGAGGCCTTCATCGAGTTTCTCAAAGTCTTGTTCAATCTCGCCGATCGGGTCGGCGCGTTTTACGTCCCCGTCAGTGAATATTTACAATTTCTGGACGCCCTGGAAGACGCGGTGATCGATCAGATGAACAATGCCTTCAGGCAGCAAGCGGGGCCCGGCTACGACGAGATGCCGGTGAAGCTCTCCATTGCGGCCGCCTTCGACGCCGGCCAGAAATTCTACCAGCCCCATAAATTCATGATCTCGGAGGAAGGCGCGGAGCGAGACGCCTACTTCAAGAAGTTTGGTGAAGCGGTGGCCACCGCGATGGGCTCGCGTGGCAACACCACGATCGTCACCACCGTCACCATGTGCGCCAGTTCCAGCATCGCCGCGATGAAGGCCCTGATGGAATCCGCCGACGGCACCTCCCAATCCGCCATCGGGCAATCCTGATCCGGTCCTCCCCGTTTGTGACCCAGGGCTTCTATTGAGATGAACGGCTCACCGCTTCGCGCGCTGTCCCATCGCAACTTCACGCTCTTCTTCATCGGCCAAGGACTGTCTCTCTGCGGCACCTGGATGCAAAGCCTGGCCCAGGCCTGGCTGGTGTACCGTCTCACCGGGTCGCCCTTCCTGCTGGGGCTGGTCGAGTTCGCCGGCCGCGCGCCGATCCTGCTCAGCCTGGCGGGCGGCCTGCTGGCTGACCGCTGGTCCCGCCACCGCGTCATCCTCGCGACGCAAGTGCTGTCGCTCCTTCAAGCCGGCACCCTGGCCATCCTGACGTTGAGCGGACATATCACGATTGAATGGATTCTGGGGCTGTCGCTCTTCCTGGGCATCGTCAATGCGGTGGACATCCCCGTTCGCCAGTCGTTCGTGGGCAATCTGGTTCCGCGGGCCGATCTCCCATCGGCAATCGGCCTCAGTTCGTCCGCCTTCAACGCGGCCCGCATCATCGGCCCCTCGCTCGCTGGTATTCTGGTGGTCACACTCGGCGAAGGCCCGTGCTTTCTCATCAATGCGCTCAGCTATTTGATCGTGATCGGATGCCTGCTGGCGATGCGCCTTCAGAAGACCGCTCAGACCACTCCGAAAAGCGCGATCGGCTTTCTCGCCGAGGGCCTCAGGTATGCGCGGCACACGCCGCACGTTCGCGCCCTGCTGGCGCTCATCACCGTCTTGAGTCTGGCCGCGGTGCCGCACTCGACATTGCTTCCGGTTTTTGCGGGAGAGATTCTGAAGGCGGGCGCCAACGGCCTGGGATTACTGATGGCCGCAACCGGAGCCGGCGCGCTCGCCGGCGCCTTTCAGATTGCGCGCCGTAGTACGGTTCGCGGGCTGGGGTCCTACATCGCAAAAGCCGTGATCCTGTATGGCGTGGGCCTGCTCGCCCTGGCTTTCAGCACCACGCTCTGGATTTCTATCCCGGCCCTCATTGCCATCGGCTTCGGCATGATCACGAGCCTGACCGGCACGAACACCCTTCTCCAATCGCTGGCCCCCGACAACCTGCGCGGACGGGTCATGAGTCTGTACGCAACAGTGGCACTCGGCTTCGCCACGTTCGGCAGCCTGCTGGCGGGATCAGGCGCAACCTATCTCGGCGCGCCGTTCACGGTTGCGGTCGGAGGAATCATCACGCTCCTCAACGCCGCGATCTTTTGGCGCGCGCTGCCGGCCATCCGCCGCCATATCCGTGACAACCGACTTCTGCCGCCGGAAGAATTCGCTACGCACTAAGCCTCCGCCTCGATTCATCAAGACCCTGCCCTATTTTCAGGCAGACCTTCACGTCATGCTACCCAATCGCACGTTCATTTGTCAGGACTTGGCCACAGTTTCCGCTGGCACTCAACTTGCTGACTGACATAACATACGTGAAATGAGGAGAATACGACTTTTTAACTTTTCCCAGCGGAAAGTGTCTAACCATCAAGAGCGGCGCGTTCAACGCGCGCACTGAATCCGGCGACCATCCGCGGTAAGCCTAAAAACTAGGAGGAAACGATGAAGCAAAATCTTTGGACAGTGGGTGGAGTGGCGCTGCTGGGGCTGGCCTTGCTCGGAAGCGGGACCAGCCAGGCGCAGGAAACACCGACCACGCCGAGCGCGCCTTCCACCCAGGGAGACGTCCGCCAGGATCGCAGAGATAGCCGGCAGGACAAACAGGACCTTCGCGAAGATCGCCGCGACAGACGGCAGGACCGCCGGGAACTCCGAGAAGATCGTCGAGAAGGGGCGAGCCCGTCTGAACTCACCCAGGACCGCGAGAATCTCAGAATAGACAATCGAGACATTCGGCAGGACCGGAAGGAACTGCAGCAGGATCGGAAAAATCTCCGCGGGGATAAGAAGGAACGGCGCCAAGATCGTCGGACAGCGCCCGACAAATAGGAACTCGACTCTACCCTCTTTTATTTGTTGCGCTGATAGTACATCTCCAGCGCGTCCCGATAGCCGGCCACCCGCCCCTCTTCATACGCGTTCTCCAGGCGGCGCTTGAGACGATCCACATCCTTCTCCTTATTCTTATCCGCGGCGCCCTGATTGAGCAGATTGAACAAGGCCACGTGCACGATCCTGCTCCGGCGGACTTCCATCTCTTCGCTGATCCACCCATCGAAGGCCTTGGGCGCGTGCTCCTCCACGATCTTGGTTTTAAATGCATCGTAGCCAATCTTCTCCTTCGTGATCTTGCGGATCACCTCGAGCTCTTCCCGAATCTTGGGAATGTTCTTCAGCAAGAAGCCCTGAATGTCCTGGTGTCCGGCCTCGTAGAGTTTCTCCAAATTCTGGCTGACGTAGATCTCGGGGCTGACCGGCTTTTCCTTGATGCCGTAGGTCGGATGGCTCCCGAATCGAAGGCGGTTGTACTCCTCTCTCGCCGGAGCGTCCCCGATGACCCCGTAGGCCTCGCTGACTTCCTTGAAACGGGCTTCTGCCTTCTTGTCGCCGGGATGGTGATCGGGGTGGTTCTCCTTGGCAAGTTTTCGAAACGCAGCCTTGATGTCGGCCGCCGTCGCGTCCTGCTCGACATCCAACACTTTGTAATAATCTTTCACAGCGCGGGACTATACCATATCTCCTAGTGCGGGTCCTGTCGCCGAGTCACCCGGACGTGCGACGGGGAACCCGTTGCTCTTGGCGGGGGTCCTGTCGCCGAACAGCCCTGACGTGCTCAGAGCGTTTCGGCGTCGCAGCCCCGCAGACTCGCGCTGTACGCTCTTCCGCTCCGCCCGGGCGCCCGTTCGGCGCCACCCCATCATCATCTTAGTCGAATCAGCGGAGTCCTGAGCGGGTCTGCCTCTATCGCGGCCGCTTCACCCATTGCAGGGGAAAGAGCAATGGGTTCCCGGCGCCCTTTCGGGGTACCCGTTGCTCCCTGACTGCAACGGGTCAATACCATCATCCGAGGGCGCGGGGGCACTTGTTGCTCTTCGGATGCAACGGGTCCATGGGAGCGGGAGGCAGCCCGCGACAGGACCCCGCTCCTCACATTGCGAAATCAGCGGCGAAGCATGTACGATGACATCATGAGCGACGCGCCGACACATACGAACCGACTCATCCACGAGACCAGCCCCTACCTCAAGCAGCACGCGCACAACCCCGTGGACTGGTATCCCTGGGGTGAGGACGCCCTGGCGAAGGCCAAGACCGAGAACAAGCCGATTTTGCTCTCGATCGGCTACTCGGCCTGCCACTGGTGCCATGTGATGGAGCGGGAGTCGTTCGAGAATCCGGACATCGCCAAACTGATGAACGAGCACTTTGTCAACATCAAGGTGGACCGTGAGGAGCGCCCGGACCTCGATGACATCTATCAGAAGTCCGCGCAGGCCTTCATGCGCCGTGGCGGCGGCTGGCCCCTCACGGTCTTTCTGACGCCCGATCAAGAGCCGTTCTGGGGCGGCACCTATTTTCCACCGACGCCGCGCCACGGCATGCCGGGTTTCCCCGAGGTGCTGTTGGGCGTCGCCGAGGCCTACAACAAAGAACGCCATCAGGTATTGCAGAACACCCAGAAAGTCAAAGCCGGCCTGCGACAGCTCAGCGCCCCGCAGCCGTCCAACGACCCGCTCACGGACGAACTCCTGGACGGTGCGGTGAAGGATCTCAGCTTGTTCTACGAACCCGTCAACGGCGGATTCGGCGACGCACCGAAGTTCCCCACGCCCCCACCCTTCCACGTGCTCCTGCGTCAGTTCATCCGCACGAGGGATCAAAAAACGCTCGACATGACCCTCCACTCGCTCTGGAAGATGGCGGCCGGCGGCATCTATGACCACCTCGGCGGCGGCTTTCACCGCTACTCGACGGACAGCCAGTGGCTGGTGCCGCACTTCGAAAAGATGCTGTATGACAACGCGCAGCTGGTGCGTCTCTATCTGGACGGCTGGCGCCTCAGCCGCGAGCCGCGGTTCAAGCAGGTGGTGGAAGAAACCCTCGAGTACCTGCGCCGCGAGATGGTCCATCCGGACGGCGGGTTCTATACCGCGCAGGACGCCGACAGCGAGGGGCATGAAGGCAAATATTTCATCTGGGATCCGACGGAGGTCAAAGCGATTCTGGGCCTCGACCTCGGCGAGATGTTCTGCCGAGTCTATGACATCACCGACCAGGGCAATTTCGAAGGCAAGAATATTCCCAATCTGATCCACGCCAACGGAAAAATCGACGTCAAAGACCTGCCGAACGCGGCGCAAGCCCTCGCTGACGCCCGCCGCAAGCTGCTGGAGGTGCGGGAGCGGCGGGTGAAGCCGCTGCGCGACGACAAGATTCTGACGGGGTGGAACGGCCTGATGCTCTCGGGCGTGCTGGACGCCTATCAGACGCTCGGCAACACGGCGTATCTCGACCTGGCCGAGAAGGCCCTCGCTTTCTTGCTGGAGCACGCGTACAAGAACGGCCGCCTGTTCCGGACCGTCACGGGGGGCCAGGGCAAATTGAACGGCTACCTGGACGACTATGCCTTCCTG
>DASYQR010000052.1:0-7877 GCA_036005325.1 Nitrospirales bacterium
GCGGCGGGAAAACCCGCGGAAACCACGAGCCATCCCCCCAGCACGGGACCCAACATCGCTCCGGCTTGAGTCGCCGCCGTGTACGATCCGTACGCCGCACCCCGCGCCTCGCGGCACAGATCGGCCACGACCGCCAGCGCAATCGGTGCGAACACCGCCGTCGCCATGCCGTGCGTGAAGCGGAGCGCGATCAACCATCCGACGTCAGCGACGAACTGGTAGAAGAACGGCGGGATGGCAAAAGCCAGCAACCCGATCAGCAAGAGCCAGCGGCGGTCGTAGAAGTCCGACAGCGCGCCGGCCGGCCACTTGAGAAATACCCCCGTCAGGGTGGAGGCCGAAACGATGAAGCCGATGGCTTCTGGACCGGCTCCCAGCGAATTCGCATACAAGGACAGCACGGGCATCCGGACGAGGTTGTAGCTGATGAAGGCGAAGAGCCCGACTCCGCACAGCAGCGCGAACTGACGCGTTCTCAACGCAGATATCCCTCGACCAAGATATCGAGCCCCACCCGCGACACCACTGTTCGTTTTAGAAGGAGCGCCTCGCTCAAGCGCGCCGGTGACAGTCCCCCGATCGCCCCGATGGCGGCCCGTCCCCCCAACAACCGAGGCGCCAGAAAGAACAGCACGCGATTTACCACGCCCGTCCGCAAGACCGACGCGTTAACTTCCGCGCCACCCTCAATCAAGAGCGACGCGATGCCCCGTTGTCCCAACTTCGACAGCAGCGTCTTCCACTGAATGCGCCCCCCCTGAGCCGGCAGCACGAGCACCTCCGCACCAATCTTTTCCAGCGCAGCGCGTTTGGATGCCGGTCCCGCTGCGGTAGTCACGATCAGTGTGGGTGCCTTGCGCCCGGCAAGCACTTTCGCGCGGAGCGGAATGCGCAATGAGGGGTCGAGCACGATGCGGAGAGGAGCATGCGGATGAGCGGCACCGACTCGCACCGTGAGATTTGGATCATCCATCAGGACGGTGCCGATGCCTGTCACAATCGCATCAGCGCCGGCGCGCAACCGGTGGACCATCTTCCTGGCGGCAGGCCCGGTAATCCAGCGTGACTCGCCTCGCGCCGTGGCAATCTTGCCGTCGAGGGTGGCGGCCACTTTCAGGGTGACAAACGGACGACCGGTCGTGACAAGCGTGCGGTAGGGCTCGATGAGCCGCTCCGCCTCGGCACCTCCGACCCCCAGCATTACTTTCAGTTTGGCCCGTCGCAACGCCGCGAGGCCGCGCCCTTGCACTTTGGGGTTCGGATCGCGCGTGGCGACGACCACCTGCGTGATTCCGCTTGCGATGATGGACGGGACACAGGGCGGTGTGCGTTTTTCCAGATGACAGCACGGCTCCAGCGTCACATAGAGTGTTCCGCCATGTGCGCGGGGGCCGGCCTGATGCAGGGCTAGGACTTCGGCGTGCGGCCCACCGGCACGTTTGTGGTAGCCCGCGCCCACGACACGGCCGTGGTTCACAACCACCGCCCCGACCGGCGGGTTCGGGCTGGTCCTGCCAACGCCGCGCGCGGCCAGCGTGAGCGCCCGCGCCATGAAATGCTCGTCAGATTCTCGATGGCTCGAAGACAATGGTGAATTAACGTTTGGCCCGGCGTGCCGACCGGCGTTTCGAAGATCGAGCAGCTTTGCCATCAGCAGTTTTGATCGCGGCTTGCGCCGCGGCCAGTCTGGCGATAGGGACACGGTAGGGAGAGCAACTCACGTAATCGAGACCGAGCTCGTGGCAGAACATCACAGACGCGGGGTCCCCTCCATGCTCGCCGCAAATGCCGAGCTTGATATCCGGCCGCCCCACCCGGCCTCGCTCGATCGCCAACCGCATCAACCCTCCCACTCCTTCCTGGTCCAGCGTGACGAAGGGATCGGCATCGAGGATGTTCTCCGGCGCCGAGCTGAGCTGAAGACCGCAGGCCCGGCACGTCATCGTCTTCTGGTCCACCTCCCGGCTGAGACATCGTGGGCACCGATCGCGACGGTTCATGTAAAAATCGGTGAACTTCGCGGCGTCGTCGCGGGAGAACCCAAACGTCGTCTGGGTCAAGTCGTTCGTGCCGAACGAGAAGAAGTCCGCCTCGCGCGCGATCTTCTCGGCGGTGATGGCCGCGCGCGGGAGCTCGATCATGGTGCCGACCAGGTAGGGAAACGTCGTCTTACAGCGCCGCATGGTGTCGGTGGCAATCTCGCACACCAGTTCTTTCTGGGCCTTCATCTCGGCGGCGAGCCCGACGAGCGGGATCATGATCTCGGGCACCACTCTGATGCCTTCATGGGTGACCTCGCAGGCCGCCTCCATGATGGCCTGGACCTGCATCCGGGTGATCTCCGGCATCGTGATGCCGAGCCGGCAGCCCCGCAATCCTAGCATCGGGTTGAACTCGTGCAACTCTTCGATCCGGGCCAGGAGCTTTTCCTTTTCCTCGATGCGGGCTGGCTCCACCCGGTTCAGCTCCATGCGCGCGATCTCCACCATCAGCTCTTCGCGCTTGGGGAGAAACTCATGGAGCGGCGGATCGAGCAGGCGGATGGTGACCGGGTGGCCCTGCATGGCCCGGTAGAGACCGATGAAATCACTCTTCTGCAGCGGTAGGAGCTTGGCCAGTTCGCGCTCGCGATCCTCCCGCGTCTTGGCCAAGATCATCTGCTGCATGATCGGGACTCGGGCTTCCGCAAAGAACATATGCTCCGTCCGGCAGAGACCGATCCCCGCCGCCCCGAACCCCCGCGCGATGATCGCCTGGTCGGGAACATCGGCGTTGGCGCGCACGCCGAGCGTCCGGAATTCGTCGGCCCATTTGAGCAGCAGAGAGAAGTAGCGGTACTTCTCCGACTGCTCCGGCTTGAGATTTCCCTGAATGACCTGGATGATCTCAGACTCGACGACCGGAATTTCCCCCGCATACACGGCGCCGGTGAAGCCGTTGATGGAGAGCGCGTCGCCCTCCTTGAGCGTGAGCGACCCGAAGCGGATGGTCCCGTTGTCCCGCACGTCCAGGGCTTCGCAGCCCGCCACGCACACCTTGCCCATCTGACGCGCCACCACCGCCGCGTGAGACGTCATCCCGCCCTTGGCTGTCAGGAATCCCTCCGCCGCGCTCATCCCGTGAATGTCGTCTGGGCTGGTCTCGCGACGGACAAGGATCGCGCGCTCGCCCCGTTGCTTCATCTCCACCGCGCGATCCGGCGTGAGCGCGATCTTGCCGGCCGCGGCGCCCGGTCCGGCGGGAAGGCCCTTGCCCACCGCGCGGTGGGTCGTCTCCTGCTTCGGATCGAAAATGGGATAGAGGTACTGGGCCAACTGCTCCGGTCCGACGCGCATTACCGCCTCGCGCTTGTCGATCATCCCTTCTTTGACCAGGTCCACCGCGATGCGGACGGCCGCAATCCCCGTGCGCTTGCCGACCCGGGTCTGGAGCATGTAGAGCTTGCCTTCCTGGATCGTGAACTCCAGGTCGAGCATATCGCGGTAATGGCGCTCCAGTTTCTTGTAGGTCTTCATGAGCTCCCGGTAGGCCTTCGGCAGTGGTTTGGCCAGGGCTTCCACGGGCAACGGCGTGCGGATGCCTGCGACCACATCTTCGCCCTGCGCGTTCAGGAGGCACTCGCCGAAGAACTTCGGGTTGCCGGTGGCTGGATCGCGCGTGAAGGCCACCCCCGTCCCGCTGGTATCCCCCATGTTGCCGAACACCATCGCCACCACATTCACGGCCGTGCCCCACTCGTCTGGGATGTCGTACAGCCGCCGGTAGGTGACCGCGCGGGCTCCGTACCAGGAGGTGAAGACGGCGTTGATCCCCATCTTGAGTTGTTCGTAGGGATCGTCCGGGAAATCGCGCCCCGTTTCCTCTTTCACGATCTTCTTGTACCGCGCGACCAGATCCTTGAGCGCCGCCGCATCCAGGTCCGTATCATGCACCGCGCCCGTCTCGGCTTTCTTTTCCTTCAAGATCTCCTCGAACCGCTCGCGCTTGAGGTCCATGACGACGGTCGCAAACATCGTGATGAATCTCCGGTAGGCGTCGCAGGCGAACCGGTCGTTCTTGGTTTTCTTGATGAGCCCCTGCACCGTGCGGTCGTTGAGCCCCAGGTTGAGAACCGTGTCCATCATCCCCGGCATGGAGGCCCGCGCGCCCGACCGCACCGACACCAGCAACGGGTTCGTCGGATCGCCGAACTTCACTCCCATGGCCGACTCCAACCGCTTCATGTACCGCAAGACCTCTTCCCAAAGTCCCGGGGGATACTTCTTCTTGTTCTTGAAATAGGCCACGCAGGCTTCGGTGCTGATGGTGAAGCCGGCGGGGACCGGGACGCCCAGGTTGGTCATCTCCGCCAGGCCGGCGCCTTTGCCGCCCAGCAGGTCTTTCATGCCGGATTGACCTTCGGCCTTGCCGTTTCCGAAAAAGTAGACGTATTTCTTCTTGGTCACGTTATCCTCGATTCTATAAATCTAACCTAATAGGTGAGATAAATTCACCTAAGCCTCTATTATTTCGTTTCAACATTGACCTTTGAGAAGTCCGCATACCGCCGAAAGAGATTGCGTACGCGGACCAGCAAGGCCAGCCGATTCCGCCGGATCGCCTCCTCCTCGGCCATGACCATCACACCGACAAAGAATGCATCGATGGGAGCCTTGAGGGTCACCAAGGCATCAAGCGCGCCTTCATACTTGCCTTCTTCGATGCGCTTGATCACCACCCCCTCCGCGGCCTGCACGGCTGTGTATAGTTCTTTTTCCACTGGTTCACGGAACAGCATCTGGTCTACCTGATCGTCCTTGAGGGCCTTCGTGATGTTTTCAGCCCGCTTAAAGCCGACCACAAGCGTCTCGAACTCCGGCCGCTCTGCAAAAACCTCTAGTATGTTCGCACGGGTCAGCAGATCCTTTGGATCGAACCTGACTGATTGCCAATGGGACAGTACCGCATCAATCAGATCGCCGCGCAGTTTCAAACCTTCCTGACCGTAATACCGCAGCCGTTCGCCGAAAAAGCGTTGCAGTTCACCGGCGGCCTTGTCCTCTACCGAAATCCCCTGTTCCCTTAACAGTCGGACAGCATCCTGAATCGTCGCGTTGAGCTCCAAGGAGAGCTCGTCGCTTTCGACCAGGATGCGGATCACGGCATAGGCATGGCGGCGCAGGGCGAAGGGGTCCTGCGATCCGGACGGGACAAGCCCCACGGCAAAAAACGCCGCGAGGGTATCCAACCGATCCGCAAGGGATAACACCTTCCCGACCAAGCTCGATGGAATGGTGTCCTCGGCGAAGCGGGGCAGATAATGCTCGGCAATCGCGTCCGCGACTTCCTTCGGCTCCCCGTCATGGCGCGCATACTCTCGTCCCATAATCCCCTGGAGCGTCGGGAACTCCCCGACCATCCCGGTCACGAGATCGGCCTTGCAGAGTTTGGCGGCTTGCCGGCAGTGTTCGATGGTATCGAGATCGCCGAGCGTGTCGGCCAGTTTCGTGGCGAGGGCCATGATCCGGCCAACTTTCTGGTGCAATGTGCCCAGCTTCTGATGGAACGTCATCCCCTTAAGCTTCTCAACCCGGCTTTCTAATCGGACTTTGAGATCCTCGTCGAAGAAGAACTTGGCGTCCGCCAGGCGCGCCGCCAGCACCCGCTCGTTTCCGGCTCTAATGGTCGCCTCGCTGCCGCGCATGTTGACCACAGCGACGAAATGGGGAAGCAACCCGTCGTCCTTCTTGAGCAGAGAGAAATAGCCCTGGTGTTCTTTCATCGCGGTCATGAGCACTTCCTGAGGAAGTGCAAGGTATTTTGTGTCGAAGGACCCGATGATCGCCTGCGGCATCTCCACCGAAAAGACAGCTTGCTCCCGCAAAGCATTATCCCGAACGAGCAGACCTTTCTTTTGTTTGGCAATGCTCTCAATCTGCTTGCCGATAATGTCACGCCGACGATCCGGGTCCACAATCACTCCGGCCTTCTCCAAACCTTTTTCGTAGGACCGGAAGTCCTTGACGCGCAGCGGTCTGCCCGGAGAAAGAAACCGATGGCCATACGTACTGTCTCCCGCCGCTAAACCGCCGAACTGGAACTTGACGGGCTTGCCGTCATAGAGGGCCAACAGCCACCGGACCGGCCGCGCAAACCGCGCGCCCGTTTCATTCCATCGCATGGCTTTCGGAAACGAAAGACCACCAACTAAATCGGCGAGAATGCCAGGCAGTAGTACCGTCGTCTTGCGACCGGGCGCTTTCTTCACGGCGAAGAGATACTCGCCCTTGGGCATCGTCCGGGCTACCAACGCCTTCACGGTGACGCCCTGTGAGGCCGCAAATCCGATCGCCGCCTTAGTCGGCTGACCCTGCGCGTCGAAACCGACCGCCTTCGACGGGCCCATCACCTCCATGGAAATTGGCTCCTGATGCTCTGCCACTCCTTGTACCCACAACGTCAGGCGGCGTGGCGTCCCCACTGTCTTCACAGCGCCGTGGGCCAGACGTGCATCTTTGAGCAGTTGCGCGGCCTTCACTTCCAAGCCGGCGAGCGCCGGCGGCACGAACTGCGCGGGCAATTCCTCCGTCCCGATCTCAAGCAGCAACTCGTGACCGGATGCGGTTTTTCGCTTCATGCCGTTGCCTTGCTGTTCATCGTCACGTAGCCTTCCGCACAGAGACGGGCGAGCCCACGGACACGGGCGATGTAGGTTGTCCGCTCGGCCACGCTGAGCGCGCCGCGGGCATCCAGCATATTGAACAGGTGCGAGGTCTTCATGCAACAATCATACGCCGGAAGGACCAGTCCCTGCCCAACCAGTCGTCTGCCCTCGGCTTCATAAGCCGTGAAGATCGCCATCAGCGCCTTCACATCGGCAGCTTCGAAGTTGTACCTGGAAAATTGCTTTTCGTCTTCAAGGTGGATGGTGCCGTAGGTGACTCCCTTGGTCCACTCCAGGTCGAAGACATTGTCCACGCCCTGCAGGTACATGGCGATCCGCTCGGTCCCATAGGTGAGCTCGGCCGAGATCGGATTCAATTCAATCCCGCCCACTTCCTGAAAGTAGGTAAACTGCGTGATTTCCATGCCGTCGAGGCGCACTTCCCAGCCGAGCCCCCAGGCGCCGAGCGTGGGCGATTCCCAGTCGTCCTGCATGAACCGAATGTCATGATGTTTGGGATTGATGCCGAGCGCGCGAAGGCTTTCGAGATAGATGTCCTGCACGTCGGCCGGCGCCGGCTTGAGGATCACCTGATACTGGTAGTAATGTTGAAGACGGTTGGGGTTTTCCCCGTAGCGGCCGTCGGTGGGACGCCGGCAGGGCTGGACGTAAGCGGCGCGCCAGGGATCAGGACCCAGGACCTTGAGAAATGTCGCCGGATGGAACGTTCCCGCCCCGACTTCCAGATCGTAGGGTTCGTGGATCACACAGCCCCTGTCGGCCCAAAAGCGATGCAGGGAAAGAAGCAGGTTCTGAAGGGTCACCCGTGCGGTCTCCCGAGCAGAAAACCGATCGAACCCTAACAAATGCGGTGGGGGTTGTCAATTGAACGGTGGAAGTCGGATTGACTGTCCACGGCACATTTGTTAGTCTCCGTTTATAACTCCCAATCAGGCTTCTTTCACGAAGGAGAACCCCTTTGTCACCCACCAGCACAACTACTGAAGTCCCCGTCGCTACCCTGAACCACCTGGCCGCCCGTCTCCGGATCCTGAGCGTCCAGTCCACCACGGAAGCCGGCAGTGGACATCCGACCAGTTGCTGCTCAGCCGCGGACATCGTGGCCACATTGTTCTTCTCGGTCATGCGGTTCGACCCGAAGAACCCCAAACATCCGAACAACGACCGGTTCGTTCTGTCGAAAGGACATGCGGCGCCGCTGTTGTACGCCGCC
>DASYQR010000053.1:0-32220 GCA_036005325.1 Nitrospirales bacterium
CGCGCCCTGTCGCGCACCCCGTCCTTGGCCTTCATCCGCCCCGCCAGGCCCCCGGCCACGCAGCCTTCCCACTGAACCGGTCCCATCCCCGGTCCCGACCCGAACGGCGGTTGCGGAGTTCCCTAATGATGGTGCCGGGGGCCCGGCACACACTATTACAGACACGCCGATCGACATGGTTGGATAGGTTCTGCCTGCCCGCGGAGGCATGTTGGCGGCCCAAGGTCAGGAGAGTATTTCCGCTACTCAGCAATGTCGACGTGTACTAACACTATTTGAGCACGGCTCCCATCTACACATGTCCTCGCACCCCCACGCGGCCGCATTCAGGGAAAACCACTTTCCAGCCGAGACGTCAATTCGATGTCCGTTCCGCCCACCCCTTCTTGCCAACCGAAGAAACACGAGTCAACACCGCGGCTAGCACGAAGTATTCCACTCCCGCGATCGGCCCCAGCATGATCAATGGCCACGACACGAGCAATTTCAGTACCACCCATCCCAGCCCGGCATGTACACACACACACAGGGACAGAATTCCCCAAAAACTTCGCTTCCGCCAATTCGGACGATTTCTTCGGATCAAGTAGCCGAAAACGAGGACCGTGAGGGCCGCAAATCCCATCCATTTTAGAGGCAGAGTCGGCGATCCACCCGATCTCGCTTGATGAACTGCGTACAGTTCTGCCCCCATAACGGCGATCACGCCGATCACGACATAGAGAAAGACATCCTTCAGCCGTTGACGCCCGCGGTGAACTGTCACGGATTCCTTCCTCACACAATGGCACTCATTGACATTGCCCGTTCCACATTTGATATCCCTGGACAACGAGTGCCTGATACTCTGCCAACACCACGCCAATAAGAAGCCCAAGCCCAGTCGCAGCCTCCGCGTCGGTCGCTATCGTCCTGACTGTGCTCGACCTTAGGGGATAGAGAAGCCCTTGACCGCCAAGAGAATTCGGTCGTGACGCTGCGTAGGACATGGCGCTGCTGAAGCGAGCAGCGCCATAGGCCGAACCCACTACGTCGCCAAATGACGCGGCGCTCGGGGCGATCGGAATGAGCGCATCATACCATGCATCAAAGAAAGCTCTATAGCACCCGCCCGTCTTGAATTCGTCCATCCAAAACTGTGTGGAGAAAAGATTAGAGAAAAAGTTACTGATGACTCCCCCGCCCCCGCCCCCACCTCCCACACCTACGCTTGAGTACGAAATGTTTCTGAAGCCTATGAAGGTTACCTCCATGTCCGGTGACTTAGCTGTGACTGTGATGCCATCAGTACAGGGCAGCGAATGACCAGGTTGGGTGGGTCCTTGTTGACAAGCCGGCGGTCCCGCAGAATACATACCCGTTGGATCGTAGAAGTTTACCGGGTTATTCAAGGCGTAGAGATAGCCTCCTCCAAGGGAGTCCGGACCGAGCCACCTCCCCTTCGAGGCTGAATGATAGCGGGCCCGGCTGTAATCATTGCCAGTCTCGGAGTCTCGTTCATAACCTGCAAAGCGATACGGGTCCAGCGTCTTCATAGGCTGGATCTCTTCACCATATGGCAGGTACTTGTGTTCCGTCACAACGACGCCGAGCGCGTTGGTTACTAGGCGAAGACTGCCAAGATGATCTGAGTGGAGAAACAGCACGTTCGCGCCAACCATCTGTCCCGCGGTCGCGTACGGGCTGATCGCCTCGCTTCCTTCAGCCAACCTGTCAGACGCAGGCTCATCCGTCCCCTGCCATGAGCCCGGGGTGATGTTCATGCCCATGCCAAACGACTTGGGTTTCGCGCTGACCTGATTCGATTGTGTCGACTTCCAGCCCGCCGTGTCCACGGCGCGCACCTTGTAATAGTACGTAGTCCCATTCGTAACGTTCAGGTCTGTATAAGCCTGAGTTGTTATGGGCGCGCTATTCAGGGCTGTACCGTAAACCTCTGTTCCCAGGCTCGTTAGACTGCGGTACACATAGTATCCAGCAAGATCGGGTGGGCTTGTCGACTGAGCCCAAGTCAGGCTTACGTAGGCATTCCCGGCGGTTGCCGCCAAGCTACTGGGCGCAGGTGGAGGCGTCGGCGTGTTGCCAGTGATGATGATTCTCTCGGGCGACGCATTGCCCTGATTCCCCACATTGTCGATGGCCACGACCTTGTAAGTGTATGTCTGCTCGTTGCTGACTTGTGTATCCAGATACGTCGTTCCGGTGGTCGTTACGGGCGTCGTGCCAGGCAGTATGGGGTGAAACTCGGTATCGGACGGACCCTTCTTCAGGACAAGATAACCATATGCGTACTGCACAGGGTACCACTCTAGCGATATTTGTGTAGATGTCGCCTGACTAGTCTTCCACGCGACCGCGAGTGGCAGGGGGGTCTCGACCATATTGACTCGGCTTCCGCCGAAATAGACATAGTCTCGGTCCCATTGCGGCACTATTTCAGTGACATTCGCAGGGCGCGAGTACTGGGAGAGGACATTCCCATCGGCATCCCGAAAATAGAACACCTCCTTGCCATGATCTTCCTTCCGGTACACTCTAAGGCCAAAGGCATCGTATGAGTAATTGCCCTTGTCCAACCCGCCGACCTGCACCTGCTTCAAACGCCTGGCATTATCGTAGTTGTACTGGAACTGATCGTCCTGCCTCAAGGCACCATCGCTGTCATAGGCCCAGACGGCCGGGGACCCAAGAACCCCGTCTATCCGATTTGTTGCCGAGTTGACAATGTATCCGGTAATCGTCGTCCCGGGGCCTGGTGTCAAGGTTTGGCTGCGACTATAGATGTTGCCGAATGGATCGTACGCAAATGTTTGTTCATACATGGTTCCCCCGGAGGGCGCCATCAGCCGCGCCTCCTTGAGGCGACCAATCGAATCATAGGTGAAGACATCGGACCCGACAGTCTTGATGTTCCCACCACCGTCGTACTGATAGACTCCGGATGTCCATAGCTGCCCATTGCTGCCATTTAATACCTTCACCTCGTTGACGCGCCGGCTATTCATTGAGTTGGGTTGAATGATCGTCTTTATTCCTGTGCCTGCCACCCATTGCTTAAGCCGCCCCGACTCAGCGTACAGAGCGCTGTCAACGGCAGAATAACCCCGACTCGATCCAATGTGCGTGATTTGCCCATGTACCCGATCCATCGATAGACAAGTAGCATTCGTGCAGCCTGGCATCCCAGTTGGGTCAGTCGTCGCGGTCGTCGGATATACGATCGATGACACCTGTCCTAGTGCATCGTAATTGTAGAAAATGCTGTGGGCGCCTCCTGCCCACTTGCCCAGGGTCGTCGTCATCTTGTTGAATCTGCCATACTGGCTCTCCTGGTAGTAATAGTCGACAGCCGCCACCGGCGGGCTTAGGGTCCCGTCGTCTTCATAACTGCGGGCGGAAGTGATTTGGCCGAGCTGTGAATTGCTATTTCCGTGGGTTGCCTCGTCGTATCCGTAATCAAGGACCCGGGTCCTCAAGCTGCTCTGGTCTTCTTCCTTCTCGACCATGGTCAGCCGTCCGGCCGGATCATACGATTTCAGATAGTGAAATGGAGGCGCCGAGCCAAACCCGTTCGCGTCTGCAAATCGCACCACGTTTCCCATTGCGTCATAACCGGTACTGGTGTCGACGCCCGTCCCGCCTTGAGTCACGGTGCCAAACCACATCTTGCCTCGTTCCGGCTCTTCCAAGGTAGCGATCCTGCCCAGGTGGTCATAAGTAGTCGATCGTAGCTGGAACACAGGAGCAGCTGGAACCCGACGGTCCCAAGTCTTGGCGAGAGTGGGATGGTTCATTTCGTCATAGGAGTATTGCCTTTCCAAATCGAAGCTGGTGGCACCGGCTGCCTTCGTGGTCATGCCAATCAATCGACCTAGGACATCAGCTGTTGACACCGTCACGGAGTCTATTGTTGTGGGGGAGGCTACGGAGCCACTTTGAATGCCCTGGACAGTTCTTGTCGTCACGAGGCCCTGATAGCTGGTTAGCGTGGTTGCCCCATCTGCGGCAATCGTTTTCCGCACCCTAAGAAATGGATCCACGTAGACGGTAGCCGAGCCGCCGTACGTGCCAGCCCGGATGGTGGTCGTGATCGGACCCGTTGTTCCCACAGGTGCCCACTCTGACTCGGTCATGACGTTCCCGACGGCATCATAGGTGTACTTCTTCGACACCCACTGAGCGGCACCCTGATCGTCTGTCTTGAGAACCTGCTCTTCCGTGACCCTCCCCAATCCATCAAGAATCGTCTTGCTCTGGATTGACGTGACTAACAGTGGATCGCCGCCGATCACTTTTGTAACCATCAGCGAATCGTAAAATCCCGGCTTTTGAAACGTACCATACGTGATGCCAACGGGAGGTTCCCCAGATCCCGCGAGAGGTCCAACCGTGGTGGGCCTCCCGATGCTATCGTATTCCACGCTGACCCCAGTTCCGGATGGCCCACGAACCGCTGTTGCAAGACCCCAGTTCGGCTCCCGATCCACATCCAAGGAGTACCAAGACAGACCATTTGCTTGCTGCTTCGTCGGATATCCAGCATCCCACAGCAAGGTGTTCGTCCCAAGATTGACCCCCTGTCGCGGAATCTGGCTCAAGACCGCACTCCGATTGCCCGACGATGAAGCATAGCCAAACGTGGTTAGCAGGTCATCTTGACTCGTGGCAAGCGGAGACGCTCCTGGGGCGAACAACCTCCGCGCCGAGGTCATCCTGCCGTAGGAATCAAAAGCAAAGTCCGTCTCCTCCTTAACGCTGTCATTCCCATCAAATACCCGCCGCCACAAGACCGGAGTCAGAATCCACTTGTCAGGCCCCGTGACGACGCTGTAGCTCATCTTTGTCTTTCTGTAGGGAATAGTCGCCCCCGCGACGTTCGGGTTGGGGATTGACTCGATGGTGTCCTGGAAGCGTCCAAAGTTCGTCGTCAGCATCGTCCAATTTGTGTAGTCAGTCACCTTCAGGTCGTGCGGGTTCTTACCATCGTCGTCGAACGATGTGGTGTCTCTTATGAGCCGCACATTATCTGCATAGTGACCCTTTCTGAACGCCCCACCGACCATGCAAGGCGTGGTGTGGTCGTATTCGTACGATGTGGTGCGCAAGCGAGGCGCAGTCACCTCCGTACCGGCATACGCTTCAATCTTCGCCAGCGTACCATCGTGTGGCCCCGGAGTCCCAGCCGACTGAGGCGTGCCGTTATAGGTGTAAACCGTGAGGCTCTTTGCGACCGTGGAATCCTCCAGCTCGTAGGGCCCTCTCACCGAGACTGTCTTGGGTAGTACATAACAATTCTCCGGATGCAATTGGCTACAATTCACAGCGTTGCTGCGATCGTAAAGCCAGTAATAGGTCTTTCCAGCAACACCAATTCCGCGCCCGGTAACGCCTAGAACAGGGAAAAAGCCGAATTGCCCAGACCGCGCACCTTCGAAAATGTTTGGATAATCGTGTCGCCACACATTCCCAATCCCGTATTGATAGCTTCGGCCTCCCCCAAACGGGAAGCTAACCGATTTGAGGAGCCCAGCATTCACGTTGGGAAGGCCCGCCGTATCATAGAAGAACCAATACGTCTGAACTGGATTCACTCCCACAGCTGTCAGGCTAGTTAACGTCAGAATGTATCCGTAGGTCGAAGATCCATTGAAAGGATCGGTGATGGTCGGCTTTGAATAGGTGAATTGATATACTTGCGTACTCGATGGAGTAGTTGGAGCGGGTACCTCGATCGACGTGACTACCCCGTCGTGGTAGGTACCTATGGAATAGTACTGGGGACCGTCGTTGTAATATTGATCCACAGCGCATGTGAACCGCACCACTCGCGAGGGATTGTCCATATCCGTAACCGTGTCTGGACACATCGACTTTCCTGAGGCTTGAGATTGGTAGGTGATGGCAATACTGTATCGCGAGGTTCCGTTGTTTTTTGGTTGCGGACCCGTGATGGTGGTTGTATCCCATCCATCGTACGCGGCTTCAGGAAATCCCCCCCAGGGACGAACGTTTGGGTCCATTTGCCGGTGACGGCCCATCGACAGAGTTGTTCCGTCTGGAAGCCAAACGGTCCAACCTGAAGAGTTGGATTGGGCACGAACCCCAGATCCGTCGAACGCGTACCAGTAGGGTGTGGGCTGGCACTGGCCATTTTGGTCGGCGGCCTCCTGAAACAGTCGGTGTGTGTCCCCTCGTTGGCCTTCATAGAAGTAGCGGGTCTCGGTTGTACCCCCACTCGTATAGGCCAGGGAGTAAACTCTTCCAAATCCGATTCTCCATCCAAGTCCCACCGGACCGAAGCCGGTGAAATGCCGTGCACTAGGCGTATACGGATAGTTTGAGTCCGTTGCGTCCCATAGGTTGCTATTATAGGAAAGCCCCACCGACCATTCAGCCATGTCACCTGAGTGGGCGGTGTAGAGAGGAATATAGAGATTGACGGTCCCGGTGAGAATGTCGATGCTTTCCTGATCCCATGCGCTGTTCACCCCCGTAGCGCCGGGCGCCGCGGCCGCCGCGCTTTCCGCCTGAGCCAGAAGAACCGAGGGGGCCAGATTGCATACGAAGAGGATCGATGGCAATAGCTTGAGGGTTTTCATGGTTCCCCGCATTGTGGTAGGTCGTTCGGTAATTCTCATTGCCGGTCTGTCGGTCTTCATCGGGTCTGATCTCGGTTCAGCCGAGCCCCCCCAAGGAACATGCATTCCCAATTGCGCCAGCATTCTCGACCTTGCAGGCCCAACTGCCGCCGAGGAGCTGCACGGGCTGGCGAACCTCGTCCTGGATCGAGTACGGGCAGCCGGAAGTGGTCAGGGAAAAGTGGAGATTCTTAATCAGTTCTTTTTCAGGGGCCTCAGATTTCAGTCGGAGGATAACGCCGAGTTTCCGGAAGGCCTCCTTCCTGCAGATGTTCTTTCGCGACGCAGCGGATCGTGTGTTGGCCTGGCCGGAGTGTACCTGGCGCTGGCTTCTTTCCTTGACTTGCCCGTTGCGGCAGTCAGCGCGCCGAATCATGTGTTTGTCCGCTTTGATGACAGCCACGCGAGAATCAACGTCGAGTTGCTCCAGGCCGGCAAGGCATTGCCCGACGACTGGTACGTTCGCACGCACAAGATCCCTGCCTCGTCCATCGCTTCTGGTGTCTTCCTGAGATCTCTTGGCGAACGAGAGTTTCTCGGCAACGTCTATGCCAACCTTGGGACCTTCTATTCCAAGCATGGTGATTTCAACAATTCGCGGGTCCTCTACGAGGCCGCTCTCCGGGATGCCCCGCAGCTCCCGAATGCCAGCTATAACCTAGGGAACGACCTCCTCAGCCAGAGGCTCTACCGTCAAGCCGCCAAAGCCTTCGATGCTGCTCTGACTCTCTTCCCCACCGATGTGATGGCCCTCAATAACCGGGGCATAGCACTGTGCCGGCTGGGCAAATCCAGACGGGCCCGCAAGGACTTCCAGGCTGCCGTTGACCTCGACCCGGCGTTCATCCAGGCCCAATCGAATCTTGTTAAATTGAATTGCGGGTTGACGACAAATCCGGGGCCCTGACGTCTTGCGCATGAAATCGTTTGCCCGAGAGCGAATCAGGGTTGCATTGCATCGTGCCCCGAGGGAAGAACGAGGCGCTGACGAGACGGAGCCGCGACTGGCGAGCACTTGGCTCAAACCCGCGAGCACTGAGAAAGCCCCGCCCAGTTCTGGGTCTGGACATGGACGCGGATTGCTGGACACGGGCTACCTGCTGCCTGCCCGGCAGGCCTAAGCCGCGTTACGATTCGTGCCGCAACTGCATCTGAGAGAAAACCAGCTCAACTCGTTGCATGCAGTTGTGGCGACTAGTTGTGCGGAGCTATATACCCTCTTCGTGGAAGACTGACAAGATGTTTTTGCGAGCGATGACACTTTCCTGTTTTTCAGTTGTCCCATTTCTCCTCAGTGTTTCCTCGTACGTGTCAGGCACGATTCCACTGAGGGATGAGGGACATTGCAACACGCAATAGACATTCCAGCGGGAGAGCGCACAAGCCCTTTGTTGGACGCGAGTCAACGGGGAGACGATCGAGGACGCCTTCCTGCCTCGCGGAGAGAATTCGTGGCGACGAGCTTAGCCGCAGTTATGAGGTGACTTGCGTCTGGCTCCCCAAGCGACAGTCATCTCGAACTTCTCTCGGTCCGAACCTCGATCTTCGACCTGCGCTTAGGGCTTCCACGACCAGCCCTCCAGTGGCCCTAACTGGTTGGAATACCAGGAGATCGCTCGACGGAGCTTCGGGCCAGGGTTCGGTGTTACGCTAGGGCGCCTGTCAGCTTGCGTCAGACCATCCGGTAATGGCTCGGAAGGGCCATCGGTCTTCATAGGCTGTGACCTGCAGCGGATAGGCCGGCGCGCACGGACAGCATGCAGCGGACGATGCGCCGCCGCTGACGGCGGGCGTTGCCAGTCCTGAGGGCATTGTCTTCATCCGCCGTTGATGACGCCTCGCGGCGGACCTCGCAACGATCGGAAGATTTGAGTAGTCGATGCCAAAACATCTCACGCAGGAGGACGCACTCGCTCGATTCCACGATAGGCATGGCGATCGGTACGACTACAGCCGAGTCGACTACATCAACACCCGCGCGAAGGTCGTCATCGTCTGCTGGAAGCATGGACCATTCAAGCAAGGCCCCGCCGAGCATTGGAAGGGCCAGGGCTGCCGGCACTGTGCCAGACCACGGCAGACGGGGGCTCCGGCCCGACCATGGGACAAGGTCGAGCCACGCTTAATCGCTGCGCACGACGGGAAGTACACCTACGATGGCTCTAATTATCGGAACTCGAACTCCAAGATCAGGGCCACCTGCCCAGCACATGGCGACTTCTGGCCGCAGGTCGCCTCCCATCTCCGGGGGAAATTCGGCTGCCGGGAATGCAGCTACATAGAACTTGGGCAGGCAAAGCGGGTGAGCTTCGAAGAATGGCTCAGATGCGCGCGGGAGCGATTCGGCCATCGCTTCGAGTACGACCCCGAGAGCTGGAACACACACAGGAACATCGGTCTGAAGAAGCTCCGGTTCCGGTGCCCGGATCATGGGTCGCAGGAGATGAAGCCCAACTATCATCTCCAATCCCCGATGGGCTGCCCTACGTGCGGGCGCTTCCAGGGTGGCGATAAGCGACGGCTCACGACTGAGGAGTTCATCGCGAGGGGTACGGCTCGATTCAACGGGAAGTACAGCTACGAGAAGACTGTCTACCGAAGCGCCTATGAGAAGGTCGTCGTCACCTGCCCCGAGCATGGCGACTTCTCAACGCTCCCGAACAACCACACCGCCGGACACGAGTGTCCGCGGTGCGTGCCGGGGGGCTTCGACGTGAATGCCCCCGGAATTGTCTACTATATCCGCATCGACGCACCGGACGGCGTGTTCTACAAGATCGGCATCACCAACCTCACCGTGTGGGAGCGCTATCCGAACTCATCAGATCAGAACCGCATTACGATCTTGAGGGAGTGGCCGTATGGAGAGGGTGCCGCCGCCGCCGTGCACGAGCAGGAAGTCCTGCGTAAGTACGATGCGTTTCGGTACTCCGGCCCACCTGTACTGCAGGGTGTGGGCGTGACCGAGGTCTTCACCTGCGATGTCCTCGGCTTGGACGGCGGTAATCCGCCTGACCCGCCTCAGTTATCGCTGTTCGATTGAGCCGTTGATTGCGGCCGCCATGGTCAACACGGTAGGCACAGGATCCAATGCGGGCGTGGGACCCTTCGAGCGGGTCATCCGGGGCTGGATCAGGCTCTCGACGTCGGCGCCGAAGAGCGAATCCTACTGCCTCAAGTCATCCAGAAACTCGGACGCCGGATCGACCCCGGTGATCAGGAGATGGTCCCGCGCGCGCGTGCACGCCACGTACAGCAGATAGCGCTCGGTGTCGTACACTTCCTTCAGATCGGAGTCATCCCCCACCGTTTCGATTCGCTCCTGCGACGGGATCACTTCGTCGTCGCAGGCCATGACGGCGACGGCCCGGAACTCGAGGCCCTTTGCCAGGTGCATGGTGCTGACGGCCACGTGTCCGCTGGCCGTTTCGACATGGTCGTCGAGGACCTTCCACGGCAGAACGGCTGCCTGGATGGCCGCTGTTGCGCGATCCAGTTGCGCAGCCGAGCGGACGAAGACGCCGATCTCGTGGGGCTGCAGTCCCGCCTTCGTCTCTTCCCCGAGCCACTGTCCAACGACTGCCCGCTCCTCATCCGGATTCGCAACGACGCGGATCATGGGCGGCGCACCGTTGAACACCGAGATCGTGTCGCTCCTGTTTTCCACGTTGCCGTCCACGTCGACGATCTCGGGACCCAGCAGGCGGTCGGCACGCTCCCGAATCTGATGCGAGGTACGGTAGTTCACGCGCAGCGTCCGCGAACGGCCACGGATCTCCACACCCAGGGACCTCCAAGAGAACGGCTGCTGGAAGATGCGCTGCCCCAGGTCGCCCGCAAAGAAGAGGCCATCGGGGCGCGCGCCCAGCATGGCGGCGAGGAACCGCATCTGGGTCACGGTGACGTCCTGCGCCTCATCGATCACGGCATGATCGTAGGGTGGGTTCCGGCTCTCGGGCATCTCGGTGGCGAGGGCCTCGAATACGGCGGGCTGCGTTGTCAGCCCCCGTATCCGGAGGGCCTCGCGCACTCGCTCGAAGATGACCCACAGCGTCTTTCGTTGCGCCTCGGGCAGTCGTGTCTTCCGCCCGAGCCGGGCGACATCGCGGTAGGCTTCCCAGCCGTGTAGCTGCCAGCCATCGACGACCTGCTCCCATTCGGTCATCAGGAACTGGAGACTGAACTTGTGCTCGCCGACCGCTCCCGACGCTGCGCGCATCAGGTCGCGCACTACCATCGGGGTGGCCAGCTTGACGGGGCCGAGAAGCGCCTTGTGCAGGCGCAGGCCAAGAGCGTCCAGGGAAGTGACATCGATCCGCTCGGCGATTCGCGGCTCGTTGCCGACCAGACGCCGCAGACGGGTCCGCAACGCGCTCGCCAGCGCATCCGAGAAGGTCGCCAGCAAGACGCGCGCGCTGGGATGCCGGCGAGCCAGTTGAACGGCGCGATGCAAGGCCACAATCGTCTTGCCCGTTCCGGCGGACCCGGTGACCCGAGCCGGTCCGGAATAGTCGCGCTCGACCCACTCCCGCTGTTCGGGGTGCAGGAAGACGGTCCATCGCTCCCACGGGAAGTCGAGCGCGCGCTCAAGCTCCTGCACGTTGGTCATGACCCGGAAGCGCCGCTGTGCGTCGGGATGGTCGAACGGGCCGACGGCAGTCGGCATCGGCACGGCGACCCGTGGCTGCCCCCCAGTCGCCAGCTCGAGCAACGCCTCGGCGGCCTCCGCAGGCAGGTGGTCCGCCAGGAGCAATAGGCTGTCTTCGTCCACCTTCCGGACGTCGTCCAGCCACTCCCGGGGCACGCCGTAACCAAACAGCACATCGTCGGGCTTGTCGGCGAACAAGCGCGGCTTGGCAGATGCCTGTGCCTCCCTCGCGACATAGACCGGCACGACGATCTCCTGGACCGTCTCGCGTAACTCGACAAGCTGGGCCGCCCCGGTCTTCGGGTGGATCTCCAGCTTCCGGCGTTCGGCCCAGGAATAGGCACGGTCGTGGTGGTCGACGTAGCAGAGCGTCAAGCTGTTTGCCAGGCGATGGACGATCAGGCGGATGTCGCCGCTGACCCTCACCGACCAGAAGTTTCTGTCCTTCGCCTTGTCCAGCCTGTGAAAGCGCAGACCTGGGCTGGCGGGGTTCATCTGCAGGTCGAAGGCGGTGGTCTTGACCGCCTTCTGTTCCTCGCCCGTGAGCTGCGCCAGGCTGGCCGTGAACGTGTCGGCGATGCGGAATTCGGCGCCGCTCACATCCGGAACACTTTCATCACCTCGTCGCCCAGGTGATTGATCACCTTGACGGCGATGCGCCCGCTCTTCGGCTTGTCGAACGGCCGCGACACAGCGCTGTTGAGGCTGGCCCACGCGTCGGCATCGATTTCCGCCTTGAGTGAAGTCTTCAGAGCGCTGTACGGGTCGTTCTGGCCGAGAAAATACGCATGCCGGACGAAGAAGCTCTCGCCGTTGTAGTCGGTGTCGATCATCCAGCAGGCGATCCCTTCCGCCGAGTCACTGCGGATCTCGCCGGTCGTGGGGTCGAAGACATCGACCCCCTTCACCGTGACGCGCAACTTGCCGTCCTTGACGCTCTCAACCTCGATGTCGGGCTCGCCGAAGATGACAAAAAGGTTCCCTTTCCCCGTGGTCTTGAGATCGGTGGCCATGTGCAGGTCGGCGTTCATGCGTGCCTTCAGCACCGGCACGCGGCCGAGCTTGTGAAACTCACCCGCGTGCGCGTCATAGTTGAAGGCGCAGGCGATGACCACGTCAAAGCCTGCGTCGCCAGCCTCTCGCGCCGACTCGACGAGGTCGGGGCGTGAGACGGTGCCGAACTCGGGACCGATAAAGATGCCGGCGCGCTTCTCCCGGCCCCCTTCGCGGTAGCGCCCCTCTGCGCAGATCCATGTGCCAGGCCAGCCTGTAAGGGAGATGAATTGAATCTTGTCCTCCTTGTGCGCCTGCTGGACGCCGGCTGTCTTGAGGTTCTCCAGAATTATCTGCTCAAAGGTCTGCCCGGCGCCGTACCCAGGAGCGCCATCCGTAGCTTTGAATGGGTCGATCAATTGGTCGTCCTCGTCCACGCCGAGCACCCGATGGGGACTGAGGCTCTCGACGGTGAACGGACCGGCGACGCGCACGATCTTCTTGTCCTCGTACGGCTTGTCGTAGAGATCTTCGAACTCCCCCTTGGCGGCAATCGAGGCGTCGATCTCCTTTTGGCGGGCGATGCGCGCCTCCCACCAGCAGGCGTGCGCCTTCTTGGCCGCGTCCGGCCACGTGGCATTAGCCTCGCGTGGAATCTCCCATTCCCGCCATTCTCTGTTCAACGCGACACTCAGCTTCTCCCGCAGCGGCTCCAGCGTTGTCTGCCACTTCTCCCAGATGACGTCGATCTCCGCGTTATTGGCGATGGACTTGAGCGTAACGTGTGGCACGCGCTCGTAGACAAATCCATGGCGGATGTTGCCGTGCACGGGCCGGCTGCCGGGCGCGGTGTGGGTGATTTCAGCTTCCTTGAGCTGGCCCTCCCGCGAATCCGCGAGCAGATAGTACGGGTAACGCGCCCCCATGATGCGAGCACGGGCCAGAGCCAACGCCACTCGGGACGTGTCAATCGTAATCCAGCGGCGGCCCCACTTTTCACTGACGGTAGCTGTTGTGCCTGCCCCACAGGTCGGATCTAGCACGAGATCGCCCGGATCCGTTGTCATCAAGAGACACCTCTGGACAATCTTTACACTTGTCTGAACGACGTAGATCTTCGGGTCAGCCCGGTCTTGCACCGCGCCTGCAACATCAAACCAGGAGTTCGTAATGGGGTTTTGATCGAAGTCGCTGAGATACCGCACATAGCGCAATTTGCCCTTCGGGGTAATCTGCAGCCGATTTGAGGAAGCTAATCGCCTCATTCCTTCTGGAACAGGGGCCTTCCAATGGTTAGCCTCCCCAGGATGAAATATGCGGCCGTGATACAGGAACTCGATTGTCGCGGCGCCGGTTCCTTGGCTAGTTGGGTCGCCATCAGTGAACGCCCGTGAACCATCTGGCAGAACACTCGGATCGCGTTTCTCTTCAGCCGACATCGCCCTTCGTTCCAGCGAGGCCAACTCGATCTGATCGTAAGCATTCTGGACCGCCTCTAAGGAGTCCTTCCTCACATGCAACTGGCGGTACTTGACCCGTGAGATGTCTCGCGAATACCAGAGAAGGTAGTCCCCAGTTCGACTCAGTGTGCTTGCTGAAGAGAAGCCTCCGGTCGTTGAATAACAGATGAGACTGACAAAATTCGCATCGCCAAACACTTCATCCATCACTGCTCTGACCCTATGGACATTCTCATCGCCAATCTGGATGAAGATGGAGCCGGAGTCAGTAAGGAGGGCACGGGCCACTGTGAGCCGGTCGCGTAGGTAAGTGAGGTAGCTGTGTATGCCGTCGCGCCAAGTGTCCCGGAAGGCCTTGACCTGTTCGGACTCACGCGTGATGTGATCGGCCTTCTCCTTCACGTCGCGACTCGTCGTTGACCACTGGAAGTTGCTGTTGAACTTGATGCCGTAGGGGGGATCGATGTAGATGAATTGCACCTTCCCTTGCAGCCCCTCGCGCTCGGCCAGGCTAGCCATGACCTGGAGGGAGTCACCAAGGATCATGCGATTGGACCAGTTCTGATCGTGCTGGTAGAACTCGGTGCGGTCGACGCTTTCGGGGAGGCCATTGAAGTCGGCGAAAAGATCAGGCTGAGCGGCCGGCGGCTGCGCCGCTTTGGTTTGTCGCAGAAGATCGTCGATCAGCACCTTCGGATGGATCTTCTCCTGGATGTAGAGGGGCGGGGCATGGACGACGAGGTCGCTCCAGTCCTGCTCGTCCTTGCCGCGCCAGACAAGTTGCGGATCGAGGTCGGCGTTTCGAGGATATCGCAGCGTCAGGGGCTTCCTTTGCTCCCGATCTATTACAGACTCGTGCTCCGCGGTCGGGATGTTCTTACGCTTGTCGTCGGCATGGCGAAGCGCCTCGACGGATTTTCCTTTGGGTTTGGCTTTCTTCGCCATGTTCACTGGCCCGATGTTGGCTGCCGGGTCATCGCAGCGTCGATGATCTCGTTGAATCTCTTCTGGACCTTGTCCTTGAAGTCCGATTCGATCGTGTAGATGTCGGTGAACTCGGCACAGGCCCAGCGCCCATACGTTCCGAGGTTGTTCACCCCAGGAACCCAGTAGGTCTCCATCGTAGATTTCTTTTCCTTCGCGTCCTCGCGGCGGTAGCCCTTGATCTCGACGACAAGGTGCAAGGGGTCCGGGACGTCCTTGCTCCTATCGCCATCATCGACCACGACAATGAAGTCGGGAATGTATTTCCTGGTTTCTGAGCCGTAGCGATACGGAACCTCGAGCCCAAGGTTGTGATTCTTCGTGTAGGCGATCACCTTGGGGTGGGACTCGGCGACCCGGCAGAACTCCGCCTCCCAATCGCTATCGAGCACGACCCAGTTGACGTGGTCCTTCGGCGGCGGGCCGGCCGTGTCCCAACGATTCGTGCGAGAGGTCGCGAAGCGGACGTGCGCCGTAGACCCGGTCGGGTTGTACGGGTCGAGAAGTACCTTGATCGGCCGCTTGCCCTCGAGCGCGCGCGTGATGCCGGCGGTGATTCGATTGCAAGCCATGTCGGCCAGCTCCTGGTACATGAGCAGCGCTGGGTAGGTGTCGCCCTTGCACACGAGACAGGTGTCGAGCCACTGCTTGGTGATCCGTTTGAGCTGGCCGAACAGATAGAGCTTCGGGTCCTCACCGGCGTCGCGCCACTTGGTGTAGAGAAGCCGCTGGGTCAGGCAGAAGAGCAGCGTCGAGTGTCGCGTGTCGCCCAGGTGTTTCAGGTCCAGATCGACCCCTTCGCCGATGATGCCGGCGTTGCGCGTCTTCGACGGGCCGACGATGTCGGGGGTCAGTTCCAGGATGGAGTCGTCATTAAACGAGGCGGTCAGGCGCTCCTCTGGGAGCTCGACCCGGTAGCCCTCAACGCGCGGGAAGCGGATTTCGAGCGCGTCGCGGTCGGGCCTTACGGCCTTGACGAGGACCGTCTCCACCGGTGGCTTCGGTGGGGCGACCACCGGCTTGGCCGTGAAATCGAAGGGGACACCGAAGATGTCCGCGTACTCCACGTCGAAGAGGCCCTCGTCGTTCAGATCGTAGGACTGCCGCCGTAGCGCTCGCCCAATGACCTGCTCACAGAGGAGCTGGGTGCCGAAGGCCCGGATCCCAAGGATGTGCGTGACGTTTCTGGCATCCCACCCCTCGGTCAGCATGGAAACCGATACGACGCAGCGGATGTCCGCGCCGAGCTGCCCCGGTTTACCGACCGTGTTCATGACCTCGCGCAATAGGTCCTGGTCCGATAGCTTGTCCGCCGCCCGCCTGTCGCCGGTGCGCTCGATGATGTCGCGGCGAAAGCGATCGATCTCGTCGGCGGCCATCTCGCGGAAGTTCTCGTCCAGGGCGTTGCCCGCCTCGAGTTGCTCCGAGTCGATGAGCAGGGTATTGGGCCGGGCGAGCGGATTCCCCGTGGCCTCGTCGAAGTTCCGGAACAGTGCCAGTCGACCGTTCTCTAGCGTCGAGCTTCCGTCTTCGTTCTGGCGCTGGAAGCCCGAGACATAGTCGTAGACCAGCTTCGAGATCGAGGTGTTCTGGCAGACGATGATGAAGCAGGGCGGGACACGGAGACCCTGCTCCTGCCAGAGCTTGAACGTCTTGTCGTAATGCCCGTAGAGCGCTTCCAAGGCGGTCTTCAACCTTGTGGGCAGTTTGAGCGGGTCCAGCGCGCCGCCGCTACCGCGCCCCTTCTTCGGCATATCTTTCCGGATATGCTCCCAGAGGTTGCGAAAGACCGGCATCTCGTCGCCGGGGATGTTCTCGGCGACCGGCACACGGGGCAGCTTGACGATCCCGCACTCGAGGGCGTCCATCAGAGAGAAGTCGCACATCGTCCAGGGGAAAAGGGTGCCCTCGGCGTAGCCTGACCCGCGCAGGAAGAACGGTGTCGCCGACAGATCGAAGACCCGGGCCAGCCCGAGCTTGCGCTGCACACCTTCGAGGCCGTTGATCCAGACGCGTGCCGCCTCGTTGTTCTTCTCCGCCTCTTCCCGTTCTTCCCCTTTCAGTTGGGCGTCGTCCGACTCGGGCGGTTTCTCTCGGTAGCAGTGATGCGCCTCGTCGTTGAGGACGAGGATGTTCTTCAGGCCCATCAGATCCGGCATGACGCGCTGCAGCATCTGGCCCTCGGTCTCGGCGGTCTGAAGCTCGTCCCCCCGCCGGCCCTTCAGGAGGGCCCGCCCGCCGGCCGACAGCTCCAGCCGCTCTCGGAGCCTGAATGCGTGGTAGTTCGTGATGACGATCTTCGCGCGTCTGATGTCGTCCACGAGGTCGGTCGGGACCAGCTCGAGGCTGGCGTAATAGCTGTCCGGGTCGTTCGGCTGTAGCACCCGCAGGCGGTCTCTGATAGTCAAACCGGGCGCAACGACCAGAAACCCCCGCGTGAAGTGCTTGCTTCCAGGGCGGCGCACCGCGTTGATCGTGTGCCACGCGATCAGCATCGCCATCACGGTCGTCTTGCCCGCCCCTGTGGCGAGTTTGAGGGCGAGCCGCTGGAGTTCGGGATTGGCGTCCTTGTTCGCGCTTGCCAGGTGGTCGACGAACCGCTTTCCGGACGCGAGGTGAGGGGCGACCTCCGTGAGCCAGATCGCGGTCTCGACGGCCTCGATCTGGCAGTAGAAGGGGCGAATTGGTCCGAAGCGATGCCCGCGCCAGTGCGCCAGGAGTCGCGCCGTCTCCGGCGTCACGTGCCATTGGCTCGCAGGCAATGCCCGCCATATGTCAACCTGTTGTCGAACTCCGTTGATCATGGAGGTGAGGTCGTATTGCTGCTCCTTCGTTGAGAGACCCCGCCCCTCGTCGAACACGAACCGTTCTTGTTGCGCCGAAGACTTGCGCTTCTTGGGCTTCGGGATAGGCGTGATGAAGTCGGCGGGACGGCGACTATCGAGGATGCGCTGCGTCGGCTGCCCGCTCTCATCCAGCTCCCAGTGACGTCGCGGGTACTCGTAGGGGGAGTTGATGATTGGGTGATCGAAGAACGCGTTTGACGTGTTGCCCACGGTCATCGCGATCCACTCTTTGGAAATCCGCGATGGGCTGCCTCTAGCCCGGCGCCGGCACGAAGAACCGTAGCGTTTGGGCACGCGGCACTTCGCGCTCGGGTGCCCAGTAGGAGCAACTGCCTTCGAGGAACAGGCCTCGCTGAATGCACTTGACTTCTCTGCCCCTTCCAAGGCTGAATCGTTGCTGAGAGGAGGCGCTCATGCCCCACCTCAGCCCGCAGACTCTGACGCAAGACGAGCAGCGAGCAATCCTGCGTGCAACCGCCCGGAATCTCCGGGACCACCTGATCTACTCCCTGGCATTCGGAACTGGACTACGGCTGGCCGAGATTGTAGGACTCGACGTGGGCGATGTCTACACGCCTGATGGCAAGCCCCGGAACCGGGTACGCCTGCGGCCCGAGATCGCCAAGAACGGCACGGCAGGTGACGTGTTCCTGCCCGACGCCCTGCTGGCCAAGTTCCGGAGATTCTGGCGGCACAAGGTCACTAGGCGCGAGGGGCTACGGCCTGGGGATCCGCTCTTCTGCAATCAGAGCCGCGCCCGCATCTCACCCCGACGCGTCCAGTTCGCTTTCCGGACCTGGCAGGTGAAGGCGGGATTCGATCGGCTGTACCCCTTCCACGCGCTACGACACACGGCGGTCACGAACGTCTATCGGGCGTCGAGGGACCTGTTCCTGGCGCAGCGGTTCGCGAGGCATGTGTCGCCGCTCACGACGACGCTGTACACGCATCCATCGGATCAGGAGATGTGGGAAAAGGTCCGCAGGTTGTCCTGCTAGCAGCTCACTGCGCCACTTCGACCGACACCTTGGCAGCCCCAGTCTCGTCGTAGCTCAACCTCACACGGCAGGGCCGACAGCAGACCTGGCAATCCTCCACGCACTCCTGCGCTTTGCCTCCGCCAGGGTCCAGGCCGATCACGATCGTCTTACCGCAATAGGGGCACGCGACCTCGGCCTCGGTGTCGAGCACGACATCGTCTGTCAGGGCATCAGGGCGGGCATGACCGGACTCATCATCGCTATCGTTGCCGCTGAACATGGCAGATTACTTTACCATCCGCCGCGTCCTGCCTTCGTGTATTCTTCGATCGCACGAAACCCCCATGGAGGACACAATGGTCCGTCGTGCTGGAGTGGTTGTCGGCGCGACATTTCTCACGCTCTCCTGCGCCACACCGGTCCATCAGACTACCGGTCAGTGGGCTCCAGGAATGGCGGTGGTCGCTACACCGAAGGTAGTACTTCTCGATATTGCTGACGGCCAAGAGCGCGGCCAGGAGGCAACGACGGGAAGCGGTCAGGCCATGGTCGGCGCACTGCGTGATCGCCTCATGGGTCACACCATCGCCGTTCAGACCATTCAGTCGGTAGCGATTGAGCAGGGCTACGAGGAAGCAACTCGGCTAGGCTTCGATTATATGCTTCGCGGGGTCTTCACGAATTGGGAGGACAATGCCACCGCTTGGAGCGGAAATCCAGATCGTGCCGAATTCGCGATCGAACTCTACAGCGTTCCGGACAAGCGTCTGGCGGGAAGCGCCAGCCACAAAGTGCAAGCCTCCGGATTCACCCTTCTGACCGGCACGCCGATGCGCTTCATCCCGGAGCTCGCAGACAACACTCTCGGAAGACTGTTCGGCTGGCCTACCGTGGAGTAGCCCGCGCTGCGTGACACTGCGGTAACGAGCGCCTACCGTGCTTCTTGCGCCCTTCTCCTAGTGCAGAGGTGTGCGAGGCACGTGTCGCCGCCGACCACGACGATCTACACCCATCCTAGTGATCAGGAGTTGTGGGCCGGGGTTCGCCGCCTGACGTGCTGAGGCGCCCCGCCTTGGGACGTCCCTTTTCCTCTTTCGGAGTAATCGCCTTCAATAGGAATTCGGCTTTCTCGACCGCTCCGAGGCTGCGCAGGTCCACGGCAGCTTGCTCAACGAGAGTTCTGAGGGTCCGAATCTCTTCCGCACGATAGTTGTCAATTTCGGCCAGCCGGGTCCAGAGGAGATTCAAGTTCGTCTCGACGCGCTCTCGAATCTGGTCAAGGGGTGTCGCCCTACTTCGCTCTTCGCTCGCAGTCTTCGCCCACTCAAGGGCAAGCGCCCAGCCGACCCGCCACTTCCGGAAGAGTTCAAGGGTTATGTCGTCTTTCCTCGCTTCCTCTGTCCATTTCTTCTGCGCTGCGTTGACGTGCAGGGCAACCAAGCCCGACTCTGCAGCGGCAAAGCCCTGCGCCAGCTTGATCGCACCTGATAGCGACAGGTGAAAGACGCCATGCCGATCGGTGTACGCAAGAGGGTCAAGGGCGAAGGGGTCTGGATCGAGATCCGTCTTCGCGATGACTCGGCGCGTTCCATTCAGACTGAGCTCCGCCTGCCCTGCGGTCGGACCCATGTCCTTGAAACACCAGTCACCGACTTCGCCCGTGGATTCCAAGACAGCATTGACCGCCTGAATTCGGGGGTCGTCCTGGGTGCCGTCCCAAATGGCGTTTGTGGCTTCGATGACCTTCATGAGTCTCGCTTCGTCCGCAAGGAAGGCCTCGTGCTCCGCCCAAGTGGTTACGATGTTGCCGGACCGAACGTAGTCCACTAGACCAGGATGCGGGTCTTCTAGAAAGCGGACCTTCCACTTACCGGGCCTCACCTTTTGGATGATCTCGATGCGGTGGATGGGTGAGCCCCGTTGACGGTGGTTCTCTCGCCAGCCGTACTGATGTCCGGGTTCGAGGCTCAGCCTTTCCACGACCACCTCCCTCTATCACGACCCTCAACTGCGGTCTGCGGGAACCCGAGCGGCCAGGAGATGTGGAAGAAAGCACGCGGCTTGACATACTAGCCCGATAGCGCTCATGCCTCCTTCTCCTTGACGACCATCTGCTCGAGGTGGCTCACAATCAAATCCCTCGCAACTTGGTCCAACAGGTTCGCCAAGAAGACTGTCGCGTGATAATCGTTCCAGTCATCGGGATTGAGCGAAGGCTCTGTCTTCGGGAATGTGTGAGAGATCCGTCGGCGATGTGTTCTGTCGAGGTACTTGTACAGCTCACCGAAGGACTTCCCTTCCCAAGCAGAGGCCCACTCTGGTGGTGCCAGCGCGAAAAGGAGCATGTCCTTCGTGATACGTGTAGGTGGCTCTCTGTACTCCACTCCACGCCTGTCCAGGTTCTCCTTGAGTGAACCAATCAAGATCGTCTTTCTCTCGTAGAATCCCTCGAGTACCTTGAAGAACATGAGGAATTGGAAATATGGGCTCGGGCTCGCTTTCCCCTCCCGATAGAGTCCCAGGATGACGTGCCAGTGCTCTCCAAGTTGCAACCCCATTGGCAGCCAAAACCGTTCAGATGCGGCATGCTGTGGTCGCGCCTCATATTTCGCGTTGTGCTTCTCATCGAGCACAGTCATCCCATAGATCCCAATGGGGATACCCATGATCGACGACCAAAAGCTCACGGTAGACATCACAAGCGGATATGTTGTCGCGATTGCTAGATTAGGTGATGGCACTTGAGGCAAGAATGATATCGCTCCGAGACGGCCCTCCTCATTGCGTTCAAACCGCACGGGGATTTTGATTTGATCCGTTCCTTCCACGTTGCGCTGTGTGTTTGCTTCTAGGGTGACCTGAGAGTCTCCGATCCGCCTAGTTGCTGGGTCCTCCAGAGCGTAATGCACGACAAACCGTCGAATATCATGGTCTCCACGTGAGGCTGCGTACTCTTTTGGCCCTGCGCCCTTTTGCCAGAGGGATAGGCCGAAATTTGGAATCCACGGCATGGGTGGGCTGGATCTCCCTTCCGCATAGCGCTTTCGCTACTTGAGCTCCTTCGCCCTCGCGATCGCCGCTCTCACGCCCTTTACCGCTTTGACCTCCCTCACCTGCGCCTTCTGCCGCGGCTTCAGCTGCCGCATGTAGCCCATGTAGCGGCCCTGGAGGACCATGGAGGCGCGGGCCTTGGCGGAGAGTCGGGGACGAGAGCGACCGTTGGCTTTCTGGGCTCCGTTCAATGCCACCCCTGCTGATAGCAACGGGGTCAGGCGACGGAGAGAACGATCGAACGCCTTGAGGGTCTGACGGAGGCTTAGGATTTCATTGCTGACACGACGGTGGAGACTGGCCAAGGATAGCCCTCCTATTCACCAGACTAAGTGTTCCGATCCCGAACTGACAATGGGAGTGTACACGCAAGGAAGCAATTAGTCGTTGCCGCCAGGATCCAAAAACACCCGACCGGGCGAGGCCCGAGTCCGGCTGGTAGCCAGCCTAGGGGGTTGTCACCGCGCCAGGAGCGGTGCGATGGATGGCTTGTGTCCGTGCAGGACTAGCCTTGTCACCAAACTCTCGCCTGAAGCGCCCCTTGTATTCCTTTACCAAGTCTCCTCTATGCCACTTGAAAACCCCATTAGAAGCGTTGAATGCATCGAGGAGACAGACATAGGCAATCTCAAGAGTCTTCCTCTCTTCGGTGGTTGGCATGGAGGGACCGTCATCCATTCCTTCTCCAACGCGCAGATAGGAATGCACTGAGCGTGGATCGGTGTGCAGCATCTGGCAGGCGAGAACATAATAGAAATACAGGTTCTTGCAATTCCCGTCACGGGCACGCTCTGCTATGCCCTCTGAGGACCAACTCCTGGTGAGCCCCTTATAGTTCGGACGCCTGGAGAGAAGAGCGGTGTACTCCGCCTCAACCTTCTTCATCACGTGCGGAGGAATAGGATACTCATGGAACGCCTTCTCCATTCGTCTCATCCAGTCACGCTTGCCGATGACGATGTAGTCGGCGAATTGGCGCCCACGCGTTCCCGGCTTCCGAAGGATGTAGAACATGTCGATCACACCTTCGGTGAGACCTCTCAGTAGACTCTGCGCATCCTGAGCAAACCCGCTCGAGAACAGTGTGTAGGCAGCCTGAGTTGTCTTGTATGCGCGGACGAAGAGATGAAGAACCACAACCTTTTGCGCACTACGAGGTTGCCAGCCCTCGGGGAGTTTCCGCAAGGCTTGTCCCACATCCGCCATCAAGTCGTATAGAGCAACCAGAGGCTGGTGGTGCTCTTCCCAGATCTTCTCAATCAAGGCATCAGGTGGCCAGTTCGGTCTACCTATCATCTGGTGCGCTCTCGGCACGTGCCCAACTCAACAGAATTGCCGCGACAGCAGCGGCAATCCTCGAGGCGTCAGGGCATCCAAAGTGAGATGGGAGATGTAGCCTCCTATGAACCCTGCGGCGAATCCGGCAAGCAGCCTCCAAAACAGTTCGGCTAGAAAGTAGACAATTGTCTTGACTGGATGGGTCTCAGCGGCTCGAAGCGTTTGATACTCTCCGGCCAAGTGTCTACATTCCTTCTCCCAGGCACCTACAGTCTTCAACGTCCTGATCGCCAGAGCCTGGATCGTCAGGCTGTGGCAAACGTCGCGGTGCCAGGAGCTTGTTGCTGGCTCGAGGACGTCAGGAGTGATGCCGCCGAGCCAACCGCCCAAAGTCCCGCCGCCAATCTCAACGATCTGATTAAAATCGCCCTCACCGCTGCTGCGACAGGCAGTGATGAGGGTTCCAATGAGCGCTCCGGTCGTCGCATGATCTCGGCGGCAGGCCAAATTTATCCTCGTCCCGACTTATTCTTGGTTCTGTCAACGATCTGGTAGCCACCTCCGGGCTTAGGCGTAGGCGGAAGAGGCCTACCTTTTGGAACAGTAACCTCATGTCCGGTTTGGCCACCACGCGGTCCAATCCTTTCGTACTGGCCGGAAGCAGGGGCGTTCTGTCCAGGTCTTAGCGGCTGCTTGCTCATTTCGCTTCGCCTTTCATTGAGGGTTCGGGTTGTGTGGAATCCTTCGGTCCCGCATTCAACCGGAAAACTGGAGCAACTATTCCTGGAATACCCAGCCTGCCTGCAGTGTTCTGAAGCAGCTCACGCCAGTATGGCCACGCGTTGTATACACCATTCGTTTCGGCGAAGGCCTGAACCGCTTCTGGTCTAAACGACTTCAGAGATTCTCCCGGCACGCTGTAGCGCAAGGCAAGGGTGGCGGAGATGTCCGCAACGCTTTCCGCGGGGTCAGCACTGAACTTGAGCACGCTCAGAGCGAAGCGCACGAGGACGATGATCTGTCCGGCAGTCTTATCCCTCATTCCCGTCGCTTCGGAGCTCCCTGTGCATCGCACCTGCGTCGGGATGTCGGCGATCTCGGTATTTCGCTTCGCGGAGATTTCCCGGCAATTAACACTGACGAGGTTGACGACATTCGAAATGGCGACCACTTCAGCAAAGTCCAGCGTGGGGTTCGACATATTTCTCCTTTACGCGGCCACAGCTATGTTTTTGCGAAGCCGCTTCGGGGGATTAGGGAATTCAGCCGAACATTGGATCTCCGACTTAATCCTAGGAGTAACCTCTGGCTGCATCTCGTAGGTAAAGTCGGCTCGTTTGATTCCGGCAATCCTGGCGATACTGACGCGGGCTTCGAACCCAAGGGCGGTGAGAGCCCCCGCCCATGTGCGCAGCGTCAGGTTTCGGGATCCCGTGAGAATCTGTGTAACGAAGGCGCGGCTCTTGCCGAGCGCCTCCGCCAGTTCGGCCCTCGAGACATCAGCCTGCTTCATTGCCTCAGAAATCGACTCCGTGACCTCCAGGATGAGCTTCTCGTCCTGGTACGTCCGTCGATACTCAGCATCGGCAAGCAGATCCTCTAGGCCTTGACCGTGAGGCATTGCTCCTCCTTTGTCTTGCGTAAGGCGTTCATGATCCGTAAAGCTCTCTGAATCGTTTCAGGTCGCAGCTTCCATTTCTTTTTCCGTTCATAAGCTGCGATGACAAACCGCCGGGCCGGCAAGAACCCGCCGAGAAAGCGGTGCTGGTTCTTCCTGAACTCCCAAAGCCCGGATCCTGTGACGGTCCGGAAGCGTTCATCGTTTTGTAGTCGACCGAAATCGGCCAACCTTTGCATCGCCACGTGCAGCGACGCCTTTTCATGACGCACCAGGGAATCGAACACTGCTCGCGTCTCCGATTCGCCATCGGCGTCGGCCGCGAACTCCACAGTCCCCCACCGACCAGTGGTTCCCGGAATCGTCACTTGTTAATGTTAACATAAACATATGTTAATGTACGCCAAGGAAGTGCCCGCGCAACAGGAATCCGCCACGGTCAGCCATTGGATGAAAACAACCCATCGGGCGAGCCACCGAGGCAGTGCAGCACATTGAATGTAGTCGTATCTACAACATAATAAATAACATGTCGCCTTCCGCTCCAAGGACGACATGCGGCGAACATCCACCGGCACTGAAGCGGCAGATCTGGCCGGTTTCGGGTTCCCGAGCGGCAGGCAACCGGCATTCAAACGGCAGTCTACGGGGCTAAAACAGGGGGTCGCTGCCGCCTCGGCAGGCAGGTGGCTCCGTGCCTACGCATTGAACCGACGAGACTTACGGCCCGAGCGTGCTTCCCATGGCAACCGGCAGCGGACCAGAAAAGGCCAGTTCGATGCCGCTTCCTGGGCCTTTTTCGGGAGGTCGATGCCGCATAAAGGGCACCTCCGGAGAGGGGTATGCCGCTAGACGGTACTTTGGCGGGAGGTCGATGCCGCTAGATCGACCCTGGCGCGGAGGGCGATGCCGCTTCCTGGGCCTGGCCTATCCGGTCAATAAATCACTGGGGCTTCGTCCAGGACAGGACGCCTCGTCCAACAAATCCCGGGCACTTTTACCCAACTCACCGGGATTGCTGCCGGTCCACCTCAAAACCAGATGATCTTCGGGTCCCACATATCCGCTAGGCGATTGGCCGCCATCCAGGCGTAGGTGAAGGCCAGGGAGAAGTGGTCGGGCCCGGTGCGGATGTATCTGAACCTCTGGGCTCCCGTCTCTTCGTCCTCGTCCAGGATCTTGGCGTCCGCCGCCATGTGCTGGGCGAACTCCACGACGATGGGGGTCTGACGAGGCAGGACCACCCTTTGCCGCCGAACAGCATCCCGGGAGGCGTCCAGGGCCTCGGTCCGATTGACTTGGACCATCATGGTTCTGTAGTCCCAAAGGGTTGAGCCCCGTTGATGCTCGTTGAAATAGTTCATGTAGACATGCCCGAGGTGACGCAAGGTGAACTTCCGTGTCTCGTGCGTCTCGGGCAGCCCATCGATGACGCACCTCTGCACCTTGAAGCGAACCATGAGATCGTCGAGGCCCGAGAAGTCGTGGCAGACGGCCAGGTGGATGAGGTGCTGGCGAGACTCGTCCTTCTCATCGCACCAGAGCAGGACCGCGTGGAGCTCCCGGCCGGTGTCGACGCCCATGACGCAGCGAGATTCTCCTTCGACGCGCTCGCGCATCGTGGCCTCGCCGCAGAGGTTCAGGACTGACATGATGTCCAGCCGGCGCTCGAGGTCGGCCCAAGGAATCCCGATCTTCAGGTTGTAGAACCGGTCTGGGTAGCGGGTGGTCCGGTACTCCTTGAGGATTTCTCCGGGGTCCACCTTGCTAGAGAAGAGCTGGGAGATGCGGTAGCCGTGTATGGGGCGGTCGGGGAGGTCGGCCACCCACTCGCCCTGGTCGACGTCGAGCGCGGCCTGGCAATGCGGGCAGGCCAGGATGCACGACCCGTCCTCGCGGGGCAGGATGATCCGGACCTCCTCGCCGATTTTCTTCGGGAACTCACGCTCCGGGGCGGTCCATTTCCCGCAGGCGGAGCATTTCAGGGTCCAGTGCCGCTGGTCGCTCTTCTGGTAGCTCTCGTCTACGCCGTAGTCCGGCAGGGAGGGGTTCGACACCTCGATGACTCGCTTGTAGTCGCTGTGCGACAGGCGTTCCAAGGCCAGGGCCTTGTCAATCGGGTCCGTCTCGTCCAGCTCATCGAAGATAAGCAGATCGGCAGGAACGGACTTCATCCCCACAGTTGACTGCATCCCCCGCATGTAGAGGTGGGCGTCACCAATCTTCTTCAGGCCGGTCGTGTCCGTGTCGGTCATCATCCGGGACAGGAACGGGTTGTCTACCAGGAGCGGCGTGACCCGGCTCCGGCTGAAGTCCAGAACATCGGTGCGGGTCGGGAAGAAGTAGATGACGTTCAGCCCGGTCGCGCACGCGTGCAGGCTCCGGAGAATGGCGTAGGTGCTGCCGCCGACCTGAGCCGCCTTGCTGACCACGACGTGGGGCGACTGGTCGTCGTAGATGGCCCGCAGGTATTCGTGTCCCTTGAAGCTGAAGGGCCGGCCCTCGAGGCGGATGCGCTTCAGGGCCCAGGCGGCCAGGGGGTCAGTGAGCGACCTCGTCGCCGGGCTCGCCAGTTCCGTCGTCCTCCGCTTGAGGTAGCGCGTCGAAAATGGCACGACGGATCCGATCGCGGGTTTCTTCATCTGCCACGTTCTCCTTCACCGACTCGATGAAAGCGTCGATCAGACGGCGGATTTCTGCCTGGGCCTGCGCCCTCACTCCTTCCTCCGTCTCGCCGTTGGCGGACATCCCCTTGGCCACGCGCTGGCCTCTCTGGGCCCGCTCCAGGATGCCGGCAAGCCGATCCATGTCCCGCACGGACATCGCCTTCTTAGCCTTGAGCTCCTCTGCGAGCTTGGCCAGCAGGACCTCCCAATAGCGGAAGTGGCGGACGTTCAGGGTGACCCGGTCGGTGGCGATCTTCTCGACGAACATCTGGGCCGCCCGGCGATCGATCTTGAGCAGCAGGCCGTCCCAGTCCTCTTGACGGCGCCACAGGCCCACCGTGTGCGCTTTGACGGCCAACCTGGCGGCGATCTCGGAGTTCAGCCGAATCTCGCCGGTCAGGAACAACCGGCGGGCCTCTTCACGCGTCTTGCTTGATACCTTCGCCATCCGACCTCTCCTGCAGGAATCGCTTCGCCAGGTTGGTCAGCCCTTTCGCCTTCCGATCGCGCCCCGGCGTGCCGTCGCTGGCAAGCTCGACCGCCTGTTCGATGAGCTCCTCCTGCTCGGGCGTGACGACGAAGTTCATCACCCGCGGCAAGACCTTCTCGGCTGCCTCGGCCTGGTCGTCGAGGAAGGCGGCGACCTCTTCGGCGGGGAACTCCAGCAGCGCATGCAGCTCCTCCAACTGCTTGTCCGTCTCGGGGAGTAGGCCGGCCAGGTCGTCCAGACTCATCTCGCCCAGGAGTTCGTGGACGAGCTCGGCGCGTCTGAGCGGCTGGTCCTGCCCCTGCAGGCGATTGAGCGTGGCCAGCAGCAGCCTCGCCTCGCGGTCGTTGACCTCCCAGACGTCGCAGCGGGCTTCGGTGTGCCCGAGGTCCCTGAGCACGGCAACACGGTGGTGGCCGTCGAGGACCTGGTACTTGCCGGGCTCGTCGGGATGGGGCCGGACGACCAGGAAGGGGTAGCGGCCCGTCCGCTTGATGTGGGCCCGGAGCTTGGACTGCAGGTCGGGCGGCATGACGTTGCTGTTGAGCGGGTGCGCGACGAGATCATCCAGTGGGACCATGCGCGGTCCTACTCGAACCGGCGCCTTCGTCCCGGTGTCACTCATGGCGGGTTCCTCCTTGACTCCCAGGAGGCTGTGGGGGGATCTTCACGCCATGCTGAAACACCCCGGGCCTGCTCCCTTCATCGTCTCGGTGCACGGAGGCTTCAACGAGGATGGCGTCTGGTTCATCGATGCGCGGCTCAGGTTCCCCGGCCGCCGCAAGGTCGTCGGTGCCCTTTTCGGTCGCGGACTCCATGCCCTCCTGGAGGCCATCTATCGAGAAGAAAGGCGTGGGCGGGAGCAGGGTGCCCTCTGGGTTCGCGTCCACCTCGAAGCCGGAAAGCTCGTGAAGGACTTCCCCGTGGAGGACGTCCTGCCTGATTTCGACTCCTTCTTCTAAGCCCCTCTGGCACAACGCAGCATCCCGGTCCCACCCCACCACCAAGCGCTCCCGATCCCGCTCGTTCTTGACTTCGCGTGCGTCGAGAGGGAGAGTGGATCGATGCCCTTCGACAAGAGGAAGTTCGATCCCTTCAGAGTCTCGGTGGAATCCGCGTTCACCCAAGAGGGTGTTTGGTTGATCGAGGCTAGTTTGCGGTTCCGCGATGGCCCGCCCGCTTTGGGAAGCGACCTTCTCGGTGCCGGCCGAGTCGCACTCCTCGAAGCCATCGCTCGGGAAGGCATGCGGGGTCGCTCGCTGGGGGCTACCAAGGTCCGAGTCACCCTGGAGGGACACGACGTCTTCGCTCCCTCCGTCGAGGATCCCGACGGCGGCCTGCCCGTCGCCTGAGTTCTCCCGCACGACAGCAGCATCCGCGTCCCATCCCACCACTAGGAACTCCCGGTTCTCCCGCTTCTTCTCCTCCGTGGCCACCGCCGGCAGGTGCTGGTACTTGATGGCGATTGCCTTCGTCTGGCGCCCGAGCTTCGTCATCTTCGCTTCCAGCTCCTCGATGGTCACGACCTCATTGCCGAGGCTCAGGATCCAGAGGGGGATGTGCGTCGCCCGCACGAACAAGCCGTCCAGCATCGACGCGCCGGTCTTCGCGGTGAATGGGCTCGTGGCCCGCGTCGTCCCCTCCAGGAGCTGGTCAATGACCCGGTACTCCTTCTCGTAGCTCATGACGCCCGGATACGGCGGGTCGAAGTAGGCGACGTCCGTCTGGATGGTTGGCAGCGCCTCGAGGATGTCCGCCTTCATCACTCTGGCCTCGCCCTGGAAGACGCCGGCGTTGATCTGCTGAGCTAGGTCCCAGAGCCTCGCAGGAGTAGTTAGCCGGAATGCCTCCGTGTAGTGATAGAGGCAGCTCTCGGTGATCGACTCCCACTCGCCCGTGCTGGCTCGATGAGCGGTGCCCGGGCGGACCTGGCTCATGGGGTGCGCCAGGAGCGCCACGCGGATCGCCAGGAGCCGCAGTAGCGCGGCCTTCGCAACATCAGCCGTGCACCCGGCCGTCTGGAAGGCCGAATCTAGGAAATGCCCGACGTTCGCTGTGAAGACGGACGGGACGAGCTGCGACTCGATCCTTCCAGGCGGGCCCGATCGGGGAGCCAGCAATCGCAGAACGTCCTCGCGGCTCAACCTGACCCTCGAGTTCTCGATAACGGCCTTTCCGACGACGATCGACCGCTCGGCGATGTCGGTGGCGATGACCTTGAACCCCTGCGCCTTGGCCCCGAGCGACACGGAGCCGCCACCGAGGAACGCATCCAGGAACGTCAAGCTGGGCCACAGCCGCCGAGGGACGACACGGTCGATCTCCCGGAAGATGAGCGGACACAGGCGGCGCTTCCCACCGAGGTAGGGGTATAGCGCCGACCACATCTTCAACTTCCTGCCGCGTCGCATCGTTGACCTCAGGAGGCGAGCGACTATCCGGTCAATAAATCACGGGCAGGCCGTGGCGGATAGGACGTCTCGCCCAAGAAATCCCACGCAAATCCGCCAAACTCGCCAGCTTGCTCCATTCCTCCAGAACCCGCGCCATGCCTGCACTTCGGCCTTGACTTGTTCCCCACGCAATGCCCTGCTTGTCCGCGACGCGGGATGCTCCCCGCGAGAAAGGAGGAGGAATGGACAAGCGCATCAACCGTGGGACGGAACGCGAGCAGGCCGTCTTCTTCGGCAAGCTCTACGGACGTCTCGTCGGCGCGACCGTGGTGGCCTTCGAATGGGATGGCGAGCTCCCAATTTTCATAGTCCGCCTCGCGAACGGCCAGCGGCGAGAGATCGCCATTCAGCAGGACCCCGAAGGGAACGGCCCCGGCTTTATCGCGGGGCTCGAGGACTAACCGCACCACCAACAAGGAGGACACGCACATGGAACCGAGCACCGAGAAGGCCAGCAAAAAAACCGCGAAGGCTGCGAAGCTGAAGACGCAGAAGGAGCCCAAGCCCAAGAAGGAGAAAGCGCCCAAGGAGCCGCTGGTCGTCTTCGCGTTCCGCCTGAGCGAGGCCGATCGCGACCGCATCCACAAGGCCGCGGGGCCAGCCAAGGCGACGAAGTTCGTCCGCGCCGCAGCACTCGCCGCCGCCAACCAGGACAGCAAGGTCTTCGACGAGCTTGTCGCGCAGGCCAAGACCAACCTCAAGTAGTTCCCGCCTCTCTGCCGCCCCCGCGCACGATCGGGGGCGGTTCTCCGGTGAGCGCCGACGCACTCTCGTCATCGCCAGCCACGACCGGGATGCCGAGTCGACGGGCCTCGGCGATCTCCAGGCGCATTCCCTCTGTTGGCACTCCGTAGGTCATCACCTCGTCAGACAAAGCGATGAGCTTCAAGCAGAGACGAAGTGCAAGATCTCGCTCTGTGCCCTCATTTAGGAATGCGGACAAGAGAATCTGGGGTGCAAGCGGGAGGTGCCCCTGCAGTGCTAGTCGGCGAGCAATCAGTTTGACCAGCGCCCGGTTGCGATCTGGGTCGCCCCCGTAGGGATGGGAGATAAATATCGCTTGGCCTCGCGTATGTCACCTCGGGGGAACCTTCCGGAGCGCTCGGCCATGAGATACACTGGCCCTAACAATCTCGACAACGACTCCCAAGCCGGAGAGCGCCAATGCCCAAAGGAAACAGGAGACCTCGAAGGCTCTCATTTGAGATTTCCAGTCAGCTTGCTTTCAACAAGCCCCTGCTTCTTCAGGCGAGAATGACCGGTCGGATGACAATAACCATCGAATGGGATCGCCACGTATCTCACGAGAGGTCCGTTAATCAATTCGCCCAGATGGACAAGGCAATCCGCTACAAATTAGACAGGCTCGATCAACTAGACCAGGAGGTCAAAGTGAGCTTCCCCCGATTGAGTGGACACTATCTGAAAGGCGGATAAGATGTCCAGCATGCAAACATCGGCGAAGGGAAGACGGTCACGGCGGCAGTTCACCTCCGTGTTCAAGAATGGGGCTGTTCGCCTGGTCCTGGACGAGGGGAAGACGATTGGAGCGGTGGCGCGGGAACTGGATCTGACGCCGTCGGCGCTCGCGCATTGGGTGGCGCGAGCCCAGGCCGATCGCACGAAGGGTCGGACCGGCCTCACGAGCGAAGAGCGCGCGGAGCTGGCGCGGCTGCGCAAGGAGAACCGCGAGCTGCGCATGGAGCGCGACATCCTAAAAAAAGCCACGGCCTTTTTCGCCAAGAACCCCGCGTAACGTTTGCCTGGATGAACGCGGAGAAGGCCGAGTTTCCGATCAGGAGAGTCTGCCGCGTGATGCGGGTCTCCCCCAGCGGCTTCTATGCCTCCCGGAGACGTCCGGAGTCGACGCACACGCGAGACGATCGAAGACTGCGTGTTCTCGTCCGGGCGTCGTTCGACGAGAGCCGGCGGCGCTACGGAAGCCCTCGGGTGTATCGGGATCTCGCCGAGCAGGGCATCCAGGTCAGCCCGAAGCGCGTGGCTCGATTGATGCAGGAAGACGGGCTGAAAGCACGGGCCCGTAAGCGATTCAAGATGACGACCATGAGCGACCACGATCAACCGGTCGCCGCCAACCTTCTGGATCGCCAGTTCGAA
>DASYQR010000054.1:0-4211 GCA_036005325.1 Nitrospirales bacterium
GTGATCAGGGACTCTTCGGCGTCTCCGCCTTTTTTCCTCACGCTGAAGGCATAGCGGATCGGGCGCGGGCCCTCCAGATCAAAGTACTCGAACGCCAGGATCTGCTTGCCCTTTACCACGAACTGATCCCGGCAGTAGCGCTTGGCCTGCGAGAGGGTTTCCACCGCGCCGCTTTGCCGGAGCTTAAGGAGCTCGGCTCGCTCCGCCTCGCGGAACCCCCACGTGCCGAGTGCCTGATAGGCTTGAATGAGCTTGGCCCGGATCAGCCAGTTTTCCGGATCGATCTTCTTGTCCCGGCTCCAGAACCTGGTCGCCCGCTCGTATTTTTTCTTGTGGAACGCTGCCAATCCGGCGTTCCACAGACGGGAGGATTCATCGGAAGCGCTGGCAACCTCGTCGTAGCATTGCGCGCTGCTGGGTTGCGCCATGGCGGGCGACCCGATCCCCACGAGCAGGTACAGGACAACGGCGAATACTACTGCAGATCTCACCCGAGCTCGCCGATGATCTTCCGGTACTCGGCTTCCGGATGGGCCCGCAGCGTGGTCGTCCGGACGTTGCCGAGAGAGCCGATCTTGAGGAGGAACTTCGCCAACGCTTCGTCGTTGGGCGCCTCCAGGATGAGCACGGCGTCGTAGCTCCCCTGGAGCATGTAGAACGCCTTCACGTCTCCCCCGATGTCCTTGACCGCCTTCTTAGCCGCGTCCACGCGCTTGGGCGAGTCTTTGATATTCTTGATTCCCTGATCGGTCCAGTTGATGAGGATCAAGTAGGTCGGCATAGAATACCTCCGAAGGATTCTTTCATTGCGATGTGCTTCCCAGCCGGATCTTGCTGTTGAGCTCGTCGATCCACCGTTCCTGAAACTGCTCGTATGAGATGAACAGGCGATCCGGTATGGCGGCGGCGATGGGCTGCCCGTTCGCCAGCCGGTCGAGGATTTCCCGAACCTTGTCCATCCCATACCGATCGATCATGTAGGCGGTGGCAGAGTTCCCTTCCAGATAGGCAACCGTGGCGACGTTCGGAGGGAACCCCATCCAGGGGCCTTCCAGGCTGATGAGGTTGATCAGCGTCACCTGACCGTGAATCACCTTGTCGAGATCGGGCCACGGATCGCCCGCCAACTGCATGGCCAAACCTTCGTTCAGCCAGGTCGGGACCGCGCCGAGTCGTCCCCCCATCCGGTCGTGCAGCAGGGCGTGGACGTATTCGTGCCGGAGCACGCGGGTCAGCCAGGCATGGTCGGTGAGGGCGCCCTGCGTGGGTACCTTGATGCGCCCGCCGATCATATCGAAGAGGCCGTCGGACCAGGCCGGGCTGCCGGTGGCGGCCCGGAAAGTCTCCCGTGAGTGCAGCACGACCATAATCGGCTTGCTGGGATAGTAGTTGAACCGTTGCCCGATTTCCCGGTAGGCATCCTCCAGGATTTCCGACACCCGGCCCCAGAGAGTGTGATCCTCATCCCCGTCGAACTTCACGGTGAAGTGGGAACTGTCACGCGTGATGAACTTTTGCTCGACCTTCGCTTCATGCTTGACCTTGGCGGTCACGAATTGCAGGTAGGGTTGGACCTTGGGATACTGTGCGGCGTGCTGAGTCGCCTGTTCCAAGTGCGTGACGGCGCCCGCCAGATCGTCCTTGTCGTACAGCATGTCGGCCAACACGAGATGAGGCAGCGGCTGATCGGGCGCCACGCCGATGGTCTTTTCCAGAAAGTCCTGGGTCAGGGCGGGATCTTTTACCCTCCACAGAGCCCACGTCAGGTTGACGCGGGCCTTGGGATTGGCAGGGTCGACCGACACCGCCTTCTTCAACGCTGCGACTCCGGCCGCCGCCCCGCGCGTGTCGGCCTGGAGGATCCCCAGGTTGTTCCAGAGCATGGCGGCGTAAGTTTTCTCCGCCGACTCGTCGAACGCCTCCTTGGGAAGCGCGGTGAGCTTGGCCTCGGCCTCCACCTCTTTCCCCTGTTCGATCAGCTGATTGATCTCGCGGAGCAACGCCGCATAGGATGAAGCAGGGACGCTGGCCGCCATCTTGGTAAAATCCTGGCCTGCCTGCGGTGAGCCGGCAGTGGGAGATGGTTCGAACAGAGATGGGGTCTGCTGGGTGATCGGGGAGGACGCGGGAGTGGCAACCAGCGGCGGCGCCGCCGGTTTCTTATTCAGCCACTGGTATCCTGCCAAGAGAAGGAGGGCCAGGACCAGATAGGCAAGAAAGCGAGGCATGACGTCCTTTCGCGAGCGCTGGTCGCTTTCTACATGGGCCGCATGTCGAGGCGGTGAGCGTTCTTGAGCGCGATCTTGAGCCACTTCTCTTCCGGCGGATAGCCGGCCACCTCGCGGTCGTTGACCAGAATCACCGGGACGTGGTCGGCGTAGTACTTTTTGGCCTTCTCCTCACTGTTGACGTCCTTTTCGATGAGGTTGTGGGGAAACTCCGCACGGAGCTCTCCGAGCAGGGCCTTGGCCTTGTCGCACAGCGGACAGTCGGGTTTCGTGTAAATGACGACGTCGGGAGTCGCGGGCTTTCTTTTCCACACGCCAAACATGGGTGGATTCTAGGAGCAAAGATTCTCGCGGTCAACTATAATAGCCTTGAAGCGAGGAAACCATGAGCGACATACATTCCAGCGACCAGGACTGGGCGGCCGTGCGCGCGCAGCTGCGCCGGAACCAGCCGGCCTTCTACGAAGCGGAGGCGGGCGGCGCCTTGATGATGGATTTGGGCGGTGACGGCTGGCTGCTGGAAATCACGCCCGACGGCCGCCTGCTGTGCCAGATGGGCATGGCGATCGATGAGATCAAGCTTCTGATGTCCGAGGGGACGCCGGAGGACCTGGGCACGGATGAGGTGGCCAAGCAGGCGAAGTACTATCTGCAGCCGGCCGTCGCCAAGTTCCGCCCCCTGCTGCGGGGCGCGGGATTCGAAGAGAGTACTGAGATGACCGAGGAGTACGTGGCGACGACCTTTCAGAAGGCGGTGGATTTTCACAAGCCGGAGGAGGTCGAGCAAGCCGTGCAGTGGTGCCGGCAGCAGTTCGCCCCATGACACTCGAAGGCTTTGCGACGCCTGAAGGAACGAGGCGCTACCGCGACCGACTGGTCAGCGCGGGCGCAGCGCGCCCGGACCATTTCCGCGAAGGGCTCGGCGGGCTGGTGCTGTCCTCCATCGGCCTCGGCACCTATTTAGGCAAGCACGACGACGCGACCGACGCGCTGTATCTCAGAGCGATCATGCGGGCCGTCGAGGCGGGCTGCAACGTGATCGACAGCGCGATCAACTATCGCTGCCAGCGGAGCGAGCGGACGATCGGCCAGGCCTTGGTCGAGATGATCCGCGCGGGAACCTGCCGGCGCGACGAAGTGCTCATCGCGACGAAGGGCGGCTTCATCCCGTACGACGGCGCGCCCCCGCGCGACGGTTACGCCTATGTGCAGAAGACCTTCGTGGCGCCCGGCATCTTCCGCTCGTCGGATGTCGTGGCTGACTGTCATTGCATGACCCCGGCCTACCTGCGTCACCAGATCGACGCCAGCCGCGCCAACCTCGGGATTGCCTGTCTCGACCTGTACTACCTGCACAATCCCGAAACCCAGCTTGATCAGGTGTCCCACGAGGAGTTCATGGCGCGTATGCGCGCGGCGTTCACGACGCTGGAAGAAGCGGTCGCACAGGGTCAGCTCCGGCTGTACGGGACCGCCACCTGGGAAGGGTATCGGGTACCGTCCAAGGCCAAGGGCCATCTCTCGCTGGAGGCGCTGGTGCGTCTGGCGGAAGAGGTGGGAGGAAAGAATCACCACTTCAAGGCGATCCAGCTGCCGTACAACCTTGGCATGCTCGAAGCGCTGGTGGAGAAGACGCAAAGCCTCAACGGCTCGACGGCGAGCCTGCTGGAGGCCGCCAGGGCGCTCGGTATCTATGTGATGGTCAGTGCGCCGATCCTGCAGGGGAAGCTCGCGCGCGGGCTTCCGGCGGAGCTCCACCAGGTGCTGGGGGACGGCACCGACGCGCAACGCTCACTGCAGTTTGTCCGCTCCACGCCGGGGATTGGCACGGCACTGATCGGTATGAAGCAGGCGGACCACGTCCGTGACAATCTCGCCCTGGCGCGGCGCGAGCCGTTGCTCCCGGAGCTGATCACGAAACTGGGCGGGTGAGATGCGTGTCCTGATCTATGATGACCAGTGCCGGCTCTGCGTGACGGCCAA
>DASYQR010000055.1:0-7190 GCA_036005325.1 Nitrospirales bacterium
TTGCCGAACTCCCGGAGGATGGCGGCCTCGTAGTCGTAGGTCATCGTCAGGTACGGATTGTTCCAGTCGCCCAGCACGCCCAGGCGCTGGAATTCCTCCCGCTGAATTTTGAAAAACTTCTCGGCGTACTCGCGGCAGAGCTTGCGGATCTCGACTTTGCCGAGCGTCTTTTTCTTGTCGCCCAATTCCTTCAATACTTGATGCTCGATCGGCAGACCGTGGCAATCCCAACCCGGCACGTACGGCGCCTGATACCCTTCCATTGTCTTTGATTTGACGATGATGTCCTTGAGGACTTTGTTGAGGGCGTGGCCGATATGGATGCGGCCGTTGGCGTACGGGGGGCCGTCGTGCAGCACGTAGAGCGGTTTGCCCTTGCCGGCTTCCTGGATCCGCTCGTAGAGGCGCTCACGCTCCCAGCGGGCCAATATCTCCGGCTCGCGCTGCGGGAGATTGGCCTTCATGGGAAAGGCGGTCTGCGGAAGATTGAGCGTGGCTTTATAATCCATCTGTCGTCGGCATCGTAGCATCCGCCCCCTATCAAATCAACGGATCAGGCTGGCGGTAAAACGCAATTCCGGTATAATGGGGGCAACGCTATGCCCTCCGGATTACTTACGGACATCCTGATGCCTGCAACTCCCACCATGGGCGACCCCAAAGCCCCTGTGCTCTTGGTGGAGTTTTCCGATTTCACGTGCGGGTACTGCGGGAAGTTCTACCGGGAGACTCTTCCTCCACTCAGGTCGACGTACCTCAAATCCGGCAAGGTTCGCTTCGCCTACCGGGACTACCCGCGTGACGAGAAAGGGTGGGGCTTAGTCGCGGCCCATGCGGCGCGCTGCGCCGGCGAACAGGGGAAATTCTGGGAGATGCACGACAAGCTCTTCGATCAGCACGCCCAGCTTGGCACAGGGGTGATCATGAAACTCGCCAAAGCCGTGCAGCTGAACATCCCCGCCTTTGAAGCCTGCATGGACTCGCAGAAGCACATCGAGTCGATTCTGGACGACCGCGACGAGGCCAAACGGCTTGGCTTCCCCGGGACGCCAGGGTTCCTGCTCGTCCGGACGGACGGCAAGCGCTTCACCGACCCCTCCAGAATCCCGGGCGCGCTGCCCCTCGCCAAATTCAGCAGCGAGATCGACCGCCTCCTCAAGAAACGCTGACGTCACTTTGCGGGTGGTACAATCCCGGCGAAGTACATTAAAATAAGATATGCCCTGGAAACTGAACGTAGGGGTCTTGGGCGTGGTCCTGACTGCGGCGTTCGGGCTGGAGTACGGATATGCCTACGAACGGAAGTTCAATCCGGACACGGGGAACTGGGTCACGGCACCATCCGATTACACCTTGCAATACAATCCTTCGACGGGCAAGCGGGAGTATGCCCCGCCCAATTCAATTCACCGATACAATCCGTACACCGGCGAAATGGTCCTGGCTCCTCCGGATGCCGAACCAAAGTACAACGCCTACACGGGTCAATGGGAAATGGCAAGCCCCAACGCCACCCTGCAGTATGATTCGGCAAATGGCACCTGGCACTACCTGTCTCCGGAATCCTAGCGAAAAGGTAAGCACACGATGAGACGGATTCTCACAGGCCTAGTGGCAGGGCTGATTGGTCTTGCGTTCGGCACGGCGACATTCGGACAGATCGGGCCAGCGACGCCGCCCCCACTACCTCAAGGTCCGAGCGAGTCGATGGAGAGAGCGGAGAAGGATCAGTTGAAGGAACGCTCAGAGAAGCCCGAGAAGAAGAAGAAACGGGCCGCCAAGCGTGCTGAGAAAGACAAGGACCGTGCCGAAGAGAAGAAGTAACGCTGGAACACGAATTGGGATCAGACCTGCAGTTCCAATGCCCCGCTCATCATGTAGAACCTCATGACCTGCCGCTGGGATTCATCCAGTTCCTTGAATTCAGCGCCAACCATGATCCGACGTTTATCCTGCCGCGTGTTACGAACGATGCAGGGTACCTCCAACCTGGAACGCCGGGGATCATCTAAGATGATCCTGGCGGTAAAGAGTTGGCCTGGGGAGATGGCTTTCACGTAGTCGGTCAGAGAGCGCATCCACTGGATGAGCATCCCTTGGTCCGAAATATCAAGAACCTCACAGATTGGTTCGCCAAATTTTGGCTCCGACGGCATTGTAATAGTACCCATGAGTTTGACTCGCTTGCGAAGGGTCTTTCGATAGTTCAGCAAGACCTGGAAGGACAGGCCACAGGTGCATTTGTATTGGAAGGGGTTCGGCGAATTCGGCGGCAGTTCACTTAATTGAGAGAGTTTTGAACCCTGGCAGTGGGGGCAGACGACGTAGAATGCCTTTTGGGACGTGACGTTTGCCTGTACGCGTAGTTCAGCCATCATCCTGCCTTAAGCCACCTAAGTAGATCACTAGAGATACTACAACAGGAGGAGGTTAGTCAAGCCTGATTGACAAGAGGTACTGGGATGAGGCTTGACAGGTGCCCACAGGTAGCTTAGCCTTGGCCTCTCTTCTAATGATAGGTTCACCCCTTGCTGGGCTTAATTTAGGTCTGGGCGGCTGATGCTGAAAGTGAGGTCCTGAGATGGAACGCCTCAAAATCGTCGTAAGATACGCCGACGGCAGGACCGTGAAAGGGCATACTCAGGATTTCGCTCCGAATAAACCTCAGTTCCATCTCTTTCCGACTACGGCCGGGCCCTCGGGCGAGGCGACGATGGTACTCGTGAAAGAGCTGAAAGCGGTGTTCTTCGTGAAGGATTTCGACGGGAATCCCAAGTACCAGGAGCAGAAACAGTTTGCCGAAGGGGGGCGCCCTGCTGGTCGAAAGGTGGAGGTGACATTTGCGGATGGTGAAGTGCTGGTCGGATCAACCATGGGATACGACCCGCAGCGTCCTGGCTTTTTCCTCTTCCCGGCAGACCCCGAAGCTAACAATCTGAGAGTCTTTGTGATATCCGCAGCTGCGAGCAAGGTCCGCAACTTGTAATTCGACTCCACCTGCCCTCTCAGCGGGTCACGCGCGCGGACTGCCAGTTGACCAGCCAGACGCCGGCGAGGATCAGAACGATGCCGGCCACTTCCTTGAGCCCGATGTGCTCGCCGAGGATGAGCGCCGAGAACACCAGTGCCGACACCGGAATGAGGTTGACGAAGACGCCGGCGCGCGAGGGGCCGACCCCCTGCACGCCATAAAGCCAGGCCTGCTGGCCGAGCGCGGTGGCAAACACGATCAGATAAGCCAGGGCCACCCAGCCGGGCACCGGCACGGATGCCGCCCCCGCTACCATCATCTTCTGATCCGTCCAGAGCAACGGAATCTGCAACAGGATTGAGAGCCCCAATGTGGTCCAGTTCACCGTGAGCGGAGAGAACCGTTCCATCGTACGCCGCCCGCCGATCGTGTAGAGGGCCCAGCTCACCAATCCGAGGATTACGAGGACCCCGCCCAGCCAGGGATTCGCTCCCACCGTCGGGTCTTCCCCGCTGGCGGACACCAGCGCGACTCCCGCAAACGAGAGCACACAGCCCGCCCACACGGCGCTGAATGGCACGTCGCGAATCAGCAGGGACGAGAGCAGCGCCGTGATGACCGGGCTCGCGCCGATGATGACCCCTGCCGCCGCCGCGCCGATGTAGCGCAGCCCGAAAAGCGTCAGAAGGTGATTGCCGAGCACGCCAAGCCCGAGGACGAAGAACACATCGATGTCCCGCGCTGAGAACTTGACCGTCCCGCCTTCCTGCCACCACCAGAGCGGTACCAGAATCGCCAGGGCTCCGGTGCCTCGCAGGACCGACACCTCCACCGCCGAGAACGAGCCGAGCGAGAATTTCTGGGCGACGATCGAGCCACCCCACACAAGGGCGGCTGTGACGAGCGCGCCGTACGCGGCAAGATCGGACGGTTTCGTGGGAGGGGTCAAACCGGAGCGGAAACGTCGAGCATACGTTGCAGGGCGATCCGCGCCCAATGTTTGTCGTCGTCGGGGACGGAGATCTGGTTCACCACATGTCCGTCGGCCAGGTTTTCCATCGCCCAGCAGAGATGCGGCGCGTCGATCCGGAACATGGTGGAACACTGGCAGACGGTCGGAGACAGGAAATAGACCTGCTTGTTGGCTTGCCGGCGCTTGAGGCGGTTCACGAGATTGAGCTCAGTGCCGACGCCCCATATGGACCCAGGCTCCGCGGCGGACACGGTCTTGATGATGAGCTCGGTCGAGCCGGCGAGGTCGGCCAGGTTGACGACATCTTCATGGCATTCCGGGTGCACGATGATCTTGATGCCAGGATATTTCTCCTTGAAGTAGCGGACGTGCGCGGCCTGAAACATCTGATGCACGCTGCAGTGGCCCTTCCAGAGCAGGAGGCGCGCCTTCTTGAGAGCCTCGGGGCCGTGGCCCCCATTGGGCTGGAATGGGTCCCAGACCAGCATGTCCTCGCGCAGAACACCCATCTTGTTGGCTGTGTTGCGCCCGAGGTGCTCGTCCGGGAAGAAGAGGATTTTCTCTCGCCGCGCCCATGCCCATTCGATCACCCGCCGCGCGTTGGACGACGTGCAGGTGATTCCGCCATGCTCTCCGCAGAAGGCCTTGAGGTCGGCCGCCGAATTGACATACACAACCGGCGTGACCGCCTCCTCGACCGGGATCATCCGACCCAGTTGCTCCCATGCCTGATCCACTTGCTCAATCTGAGCCATGTCGGCCATGGAACAGCCAGCCGCCATGTCGGGCAGGATCACCGTCTGCTTGGTTTTGCTGAGGATGTCGGCCGTCTCGGCCATGAAGTGCACACCGCAGAACACGATATACTCATGACTGGACCGGTCGGCCGCGATCTGGGAGAGCTTGAGCGAATCGCCTTCGACGTCCGCGTGGCGGATGACCTCATCGCGCTGGTAATTGTGGCCCAGCACGATGACCCGCTCGCCCAGCCTGCGCTTGGCCGCGTCCGTACGCTCTGCCAGCTCGTCCAGCGGCAGGTCGCGGTAGGACTGAATCTCCGTCGGCTGGCTGATCAGGCACGTCGCTTTCGCCACGGCTCTCCTCCCCCTAAGAAACTCATTCTAGGAGTGCCTCTTCCACTTTGTCAATGAACCCAAAGACCTATGCCAATACGCTGTAGGGGCACGGCGCGCCGTGCCCCTACTGTTGACAGTCGGAGAAGCTGCCATGTACGATAGCTTTACAAAGCTAGGGGAGCCTACTGCGGCTGAGAGCGCGGCCGATGACCTAACACGGCGCCACGCACCCTCTGAACCTGATCTGGATAATACCAGCGCAGGGAAGCGAGCATGAACACATTCGCCAGCATGCACCAGTCTCTCCTTTCCAGCGAAAGGACTAACCCTCCATGAGCACATCATCCATCACAACCCAACCCTTCCCAGCCTCCCGGAAGGTGTATCTCGAAGGCTCGCAGGGCATCCGCGTGCCGATTCGCGAAGTCCGTCTCACCCCTACCAAGTCGTTCAAGAACGGCGCCACCGAGGAAAACGCGCCGTTCCTGGTTTATGACACCTCGGGTCCCTACACCGACCCGGACACCCCGATCGACATCCGCCAGGGCATCGCGCCGTTGCGGCGGCCGTGGATCGTCGGACGAGGAGACGTGGACGAGCTGCCCGGTGTCTCCTCCGAATACGGACGCCTGCGCCTCGCCGATCCCAAACTGGACTCGCTGCGCTTCGCACACCTTCGCAAGCCGCTCCGGGCCAAGGCCGGCGGGAACGTCACACAGATGCACTATGCCCGCCAAGGGGTCATCACGCCCGAGATGGAATTCATCGCCATCCGCGAGAACCTGAAACGCCAGGCCACGAGCGACCGCGACAATGGGAACGGCAAGGGTAACGGGCATAGCGTCAGCCGCCTTGCCTCTCAGCATCCCGGGAACTCGTGGGGCGCCAGCATCCCGGCCGAGATCACGCCGAAGTTCGTCCGCGACGAGGTGGCCCGCGGCCGCGCTATCATTCCGGCAAACATCAACCATCCGGAAAGCGAGCCGATGATCATCGGCCGCAACTTCCTGGTGAAGATCAACGCGAACATCGGCAACTCCGCCGTGGCCTCCTCGATCGAGGAAGAGGTGGAGAAAATGATCTGGGCCACCCGCTGGGGCGCCGATACGGTCATGGACCTCTCCACCGGCAAGAACATCCACGAGACGCGGGAGTGGATCATCCGCAACGCACCGGTGCCCATCGGCACCGTGCCGATCTATCAGGCGCTTGAAAAAGTGGGCGGCAAGGCCGAAGACCTGACCTGGGAGATCTACCGCGACACCCTGATCGAGCAGGCGGAGCAGGGCGTGGACTACTTCACCATCCATGCGGGCGTACGGCTGCGCTACGTGCCGCTGACGGCCAATCGCGTCACCGGCATCGTCTCACGCGGCGGGTCCATTCACGCCAAGTGGTGCCTGGCTCACCACGAGGAGAACTTCGCCTACCAGCACTTCGAGGAGATCTGCGAGATCATGCAGGCCTACGACGTGTCTTTCAGCCTGGGCGACGGGCTCCGGCCCGGCTCGATCGCGGACGCGAACGACGACGCCCAATTCGCAGAGCTGGAGACGCTGGGCGAACTGACGACGATCGCCTGGAAGCACGACGTGCAGGTCATGATCGAGGGGCCCGGCCACGTGCCGATGCACATGATCCAGGTGAACATGGAGAAGCAGCTTGCGGCCTGCCATGAGGCGCCGTTCTACACACTGGGGCCGCTCACGACCGACATCGCGCCGGGCTACGACCACATCACCTCCGGCATCGGCGCGGCCATGATCGGCTGGTTCGGCTGCGCGATGCTCTGCTATGTCACGCCGAAGGAGCATTTGGGCCTCCCCGACAAGGAGGACGTGAAGACCGGCGTCATCACCTATAAGATCGCCGCGCACGCGGCGGACCTCGCGAAGGGACACCCCGGCGCGCAGGCACGAGACAACGCGCTGTCTAAGGCCCGCTTCGAGTTCCGCTGGGAGGACCAGTTCAACCTCTCGCTCGACCCGGACACGGCCAAGTCGTTCCACGACGAGACCCTTCCGCAGGACGCCGCGAAGACGTCGCACTTCTGCTCGATGTGTGGCCCACACTTCTGCTCGATGAAGATCACCGAAGACGTGCGGCAGTACGCCGCGGAGAAGGCGCTGGACGAGCAGGCCGCCATTGAGGTCGGCATGAAGGAGAAATC
>DASYQR010000056.1:0-4870 GCA_036005325.1 Nitrospirales bacterium
CTGATTGTCAGGGCCCTCCCGAACGGCTCTATGATCCGTCTCAAGGACGTGGCGAGAGTCGAGCTGGGCGCCCAGTCATACGACCTGGCAGGTCGGTTCAAAGGGAAACCGACCACGTTCATCCTGACCTTTCTCGCCCCCGACGCGAACGCGCTCGCCACGGTCAAGAGCATCCGCAGCAAGATGGATGAGCTGCAGAAGAGCTTTCCACCCGGCGTCACGTACGACATCCCTTACGACACCACCCGCTTCATCGAAGTGTCCATCGAAGAGGTCGTCAAGACTCTGAGTATCGCGATGATCCTCGTCATTCTCGTTGTCTACCTGTTCCTGCAGAGCTGGCGGGTGACGCTGATTCCGGCCGTGGCCGTTCCCGTCTCCCTCCTCGGCGCCTTCGCCGGCATGCAGGCGCTGGGGTTCTCCATCAACACCTTGACGTTGTTCGGCATGGTGCTGGCCATCGGCATCGTGGTGGATGACGCCATCGTGGTGGTCGAGAATGTCGAACGTCACATGGCAGAAGAATGTTGCTCGTCCAAGGAAGCCGCCAAGAGGGCCATGACAGAAGTCACCGCGCCGATCATCGCGATCGTGCTCGTGCTCGCGGCGGTGTTTGTGCCGGTGGGCTTCCTGGGCGGGATCACCGGCCAGCTTTACAAGCAATTTGCGATCACGATCGCGATCTCCGTCGCAATTTCGGGATTTGTCGCGCTCACGCTCAGCCCGGCCCTCTGCGCCCTGGTGCTGAAGCCGGGGGGCCAGGAGCAACGCAAGGGCATTTTCCCGATCTTCAACAAATTCTTCGATTGGACCAGGGATCGCTACATCGCGACCGCAGGGCTGGTCATTAAACGGGGGGCGCTGGCCCTGGTGGTCTTTGGCGTCGTGATTGCTCTCAGCGCCTTGCTACTCCGGATGATCCCGCCCAGCTTCTTGCCGGAAGAGGACCAGGGCTACTTCATCACCGCTGTCCAGCTTCCTGACGGCGCGTCCATGCAACGGACCACTGAAGTGGTCAGCAGGCTCGAACGGTATTACCTGTCCGTTCCAGAACTCCACAGCACGGATGCCCTGGTCGGCCAGAATTTCGTGTTCAGCACGCGCGGGTCGCATACAGCCACGATCTTCACGCCCTTGCACCTCTGGAGCGAGCGCACCCGCCCGAACCAGCATGTCAAAGCGCTCATCGGAGCCGCCTTCGGTGAATTTGCAAAGATTCCCGACGCACGGATTGCAGCCTTCAACGCGCCCTCGATCCGGGGCCTGGGCGCAACGGGCGGGTTCTCGGTGCAGATCCAAGATCCCAGCGGGGGCGACTTCAAAAAGTTCTCGGCGGTCTCGCAGGAGTTCATCGCAAAGGCCGGGAAGGACCCAGCCATCGGGGCCATCTTTACCCCCTTTGGCGTGGGTTCCCCGAAACTGTATGCGCATGTGAACCGGGAACGGGCTAAAACACTCGGCGTACCCATTTCCGAAGTGTTCGACACGCTTCAGGCCTACTGGGGAAACCTATACATCAACGACTTTGTCAAATTCGGCCGGGTCTATCGGGTACAGACCGAGGCAGAGCCACAGTATCGGTCGGCCCCCGGGGATATCGCCAAGGTGTACGTACGCGCTCAGAACGGGCAGGGCACCACCATGATTCCGCTCAACACGGTGGTCACAACGGAATTTACCAGCGGGCCGGACCCCGTGACCCATTTCAACGGGTACAATACCGCCTCAGTATTAGGCATGGCGGCTCCCACTGCGAGCTCGGGGCAGGCCCTTGAGGCACTGCAACGGGCGGCGCGGGAAGTGCTCGTTCCCCAGGGTTACGCGCTCGACTGGAGCGGCATTTCGTACCAGGAGAGCAGGGTCGGAAATAAATCGGTCGCAGCGTTCGCCTTCGGCCTGCTGATGGTGTTCCTGGTGCTGGCTGCGCAGTACGAGAGCTGGGTGGTACCCTTTGCCGTGATCCTGGCCGTTCCCTTCGGCGTCTTCGGGGCCTTGTCCGCCGTGTGGGCTCGTGGGATGGCCAACGATATCTTCTTCCAGATCGGGCTGGTCACCCTGATCGGCCTCTCGGCCAAGAACGCGATCCTAGTTGTGGACTTCGCCAATCATCGGTATCACGCCGGCATGCCGGCTGCCGACGCGGCCATCGAGGCCGCCAGACTTCGGTTCCGGCCGATCATCATGACCTCCTTGGCATTCATCATGGGCGTGACGCCTCTGGTCTTCGCCACGGGCGCCGGGGCGGTCGGCCGGCAATCCATCGGCACTGGCGTGTTCGGGGGCATGCTCGCAGCCACCTTCCTCGCCATCTTCTTCGTGCCGCTGTTCTTCGTGCTGGTCCGAAAGCTCACGCAACTCCGTTCTGGTCCGGCGGTCACCAACACCAGTGCGGCGCCGGGTGAGCCTCCGGCGAAAGGAGGCCTGTGATGCGTTCCCTCATCCTGGCTCTGTTCTCGGTGATGCTGATCTCTTGCGCCATGGGCCCGGACTATACGCGTCCCGGTATTTCGAGCCCGGAGTCCTTCCGCATGGCAGAGAAAGAGGGGCAGTCCATTGCCAATCTGCCCTGGTGGGAGCTCCTCCGTGACGATGAACTCCAAAGGCTGATCCGCATCGCGCTGGAGGAGAACAAGGACCTCAAACGGGCCGTCGCGGCCGTGGAGGAATACGAGGCCCGGGCGCGGGTGGCCCGCATGGACTTCGCTCCCCAACTCAGCGTGTCTGCGAACGCCCCCCTGGCCAAAATGGGAGGCGTTGGATTCCCGGGTTTCCCCAACGCCTTCAATTACTATGGGCAAGGCTCTCTGTCCTGGGAGCTTGATTTCTGGGGGCGGGTCCGCAGGGAGAATGAAGCGGCTCGCGCGGACCTCTTTGCCCGGGAGGAGAGCCGACGAGCCATCGTGTTGCAACTCGTGTCCGGCGTCGCCCAAGCCTACTTCGATCTCCGCCAATTGGATATGCAATTGGACATCGCCAGGCGCACCCTGCAATCCTGGGAGGAGTCGGTGCGCATCGCTCAGGCAAGGCTACGGCAGGGGCTGACCTCTAAGTTGGATGCCGACCAATTCGAGGCGGAACGGGCCAATGCCGCGGCGCGAACGGCTGAGCTGGAGCGTCAGATGATCCAGAAGGAGAACGAGCTCAGCGTGCTCTTGGGAAGAAATCCCGTCAAAGTCGTACGGGGACGAGTGCTCACCGAGCAGGTGATGCCGCCCGAAGTGCCGGCCGGCCTTCCCTCCGAGCTGCTCCAGCGCCGTCCGGACATCCTGCAAGCAGAGCTGGAACTGGCCGCGACCACCGCCCGGATCGGAGTGGCCAAGGCGGAACGTTTTCCGCAAATCACGCTCACGGGTATCCTCGGTGTGGCGAGTCCGCATTTGTCTCATCTCGTGAACCCCGGACAATTCGGCGAGGTGGGCCCCTCCTTGGCCGGGCCGCTGTTCAACGCCCAAATCCTGGGTTTCCAGCAGCAGGCGGTCGAGGCTCAGGCCAGACAGGCCGTCGCCCAGTATGAGCAGACCATCCTGATGGCTTTTCGGGAAGTCGAGGACGCCCTGGTGGCGGTCCGCACGACCCGCGAGCAGAGTCAGGCGCAGGAAGCTCAAGTCGAGGCGTTGCGGTCGGCCTTGCACCTTGCCGATCTGCGCTACAAAGGAGGAATCTCCAACTACCTGGACGTGCTCACCGCCAAGCGCAACCTCTTCGACGCGGAACTGTCGCTTACGGCCACCCGACGGCTGTACCTGGTGTCTGTGGTCCAGCTCTACAAGGCGCTGGGCGGGGGCTGGTCGCCAATGGGCAGCGGCGACAGGCAGCCCACTGCGCTTCCGACGGCGACAGGTGGTGGTTAACGAAAGTAAAGGCAAGCCGAAGAAGGAGCGAACGAAGGATATGGTAGACCTCGAAAAGTTTAAAGACGACTGCATACTGTTTCTGACTAGGAACAATCAGCCGATATGTTTTACTTGCCTTTACAAAGCAGCAATTCCCAATTCGGGTCTGATTGAGGATCTAATGTTGAGAGGATTGATCAAGCGAGAGGTACCTATTAACTATCGTGTGGGAAGCGGAACATGTGGGGAATGCCATCACCATTTCGATGGCGAAGTCCTCATTCCACACTGAGCCAAGTAAATTATTGCTTGTCATTTCTGGGAGGTGGAACAGCCATGGCCGAACACAACCTTCAATCCGTCGCCTTCCCGGCCCTCGATCAGTCACTCATCGACGATCTAAGCCGTTGCAGCAGTGTCACGACGAAGACGTGCCGCGACGGGCAAACGCTGTTCTCGGTCGGCGACCGCGACTTCAAATTCTTCATCGTCAAGTCTGGCGAGGTGGAGATCGTGGATCATTCCGGCGACCAGCCGAAGACCGTCACGGTCCACCACAAGGGCCAATTCACCGGTGACGTGTCGCATCTGACCGGCAATCCGGCGGTGGTCAGCGCGGTCGCCCGCGGCGACACCGAGGTGTACGAGGTGTCGGGCGATACCTTGCGCCGGATTCTGAACCAGTGCCCGACCGCGGGGGACATCATCCTGCAGGCATTCATCGCCCGGCGGCAGTTGTTGCGCGCGTCGGCGGATTTCACCGGCTTACGGGTGATCGGGTCCCGCTACTCTCCCGACACCTTCCGCGTGCGTGACTTCCTGGCCAAAAACCGCGTGCTGTTCACCTGGACGGACGTGGAGACGGATCCAAACGTGGACCTTCTGCTCAAGGGTTTCGGCGTCAGCGAGGCCGATACGCCGGTGGTCGCCTGCAGCAGCATGCTGCTCCTGCGCAACCCGTCGAACCGCGAACTGGCGGACAGGATCGGCATCCGCCGGCCGGTGGAGCAGACGCTGTACGACCTGATCGTGGTCGG
>DASYQR010000057.1:0-4915 GCA_036005325.1 Nitrospirales bacterium
CGGCGACGGCGTGGGCGGGGGCCCCGACCGACGCCGTCAAGAAGTCCGTCGATGAAGTCATCCGTATCCTGGAAGACCCGGCTTGGAAAAAACCGGAAAAGAAGCAGGAGCGCCGCAAGTTGCTGGAGCAGACCATCTCCCAGCGGTTCAATTTCGCCGAAATGGCAAAGCGGAGCCTCGGGGCAGAATGGGCCAAACGGACGCCGGAAGAGCAGAAGGAGTTCGCGGCCAATTTTCAGACCTTGCTGTCTAATACGTACATCGGGCGGATCGACGCCTATTCGGGTGAGAAGGTCCAGTATCTCAAGGAACTGAACGACGGCGAGTATGCGGAGGTCTACACCAAGATCGACGACGGGAAATCCACGATCGACCTCACGTACAAAATGGAGAACAGCGTCGGTGAGTGGCGCGTCTACGACGTCGTCGTGGAAGGCACCGGTCTCGTCCAGAATTACCGTGAACAGTTCAAACGGATTCTCCGCAAGGATTCCTTTGCCGAGCTCTCCAGGCAACTGCGGGACAAGTCGGCGCACATCAAGGCCCCGATCCCGGATGCAAGTGATACCGTCAAGAGCCGATGAGTGTCCGTGAGTGATGACGCGTGTTCGCCGGTTTCTCGCATGCGTGATCGGCGCGGTCGCGCTGGCGCTCCCCTGGGCGCAGTCGCACGCCGAGGAGTCGACTTATTTTGTGATCCCAGCCGTCGCGACGTCGAAGAACGACGGGACGGACGTCGGGTTGATCGTCCCCTTCATTTTCGCGGACGAGGAGGGCCGCGTCACGAAGATTATTGCGCCGATGTACATCAACAACGAATTTCTGGGAAACCGCGGCACGATCAATCTGTTTTGGTATCCGGCGCGGGGAGACGCGTTCAAGCTGATCGCCTCATACACGGAGGTGATCGAGCGCAAGTTCATCTTTGATGTTCAACGGCTGCTTCTGGAAGGGGGCAAGTACAGTCTGGAAGGGAATGTCGGATTTTTTAAGAATGCGACGGCGCGGTTTTTCGGCATCGGACCTACAACCACGGAGGCACAGGAAACGAACTACACGGACCGCGAGCTCCTTGGGTTTATCACGGCAGGGATCTATGTCGGGCCGGGCAGGAGGGTGCTGTTGACCGAACGCCTTCGCAACGTGGAAATACAGCCTGGGGGGGTCCCCGATCTCCCCTTCACGCAATCGGTGTTTTCCGGCATTAAAGGGACGAACGGGGGGACGGTGTTGGGGCACAGGCTGGCCTTTCAAGACGACACCCGCGATGATTCGCTGACGCCGACGACCGGACGCTTTTTCAATATATACATCGAACTGGCGCAGAGCTTAACGGCAGGCAGCAGTACGACGTTCAGCCATTACGGGGCCGAATACAAGACGCTGATCCCGAGCGAGACCAAGAGGTACACGTTCGTGTTTCGCGCGCTGATCAATGCCACGGTCGGCGGCCAGGAGATTCCGTTCTTCGAGCGGAGCAGCCTGGGCGGGCAGAACACCTTGCGAGGGTTCGGCGTGGGACGGTTTGTGGACAACCACGCGCTCCTGTTGAATATTGAAGAGCGGATCCAGTTGTTTCACTTGAGAGTCTTCGGCACGACCGTCGAAGTAGAAACGGCGCCGTTCCTCGATGTGGGCAAAGTGACCAACACGTTTCGCTACCGGGCGCTTTCCCAGTACCAGGCCAATCCCGGCATCGGATTTCGGGCAATCGCGCGGCCCAACGTGGTGGGCCGGGTTGATCTGGCGACGGGCAACGAAGGCCAGGTCGTCTTTGCGGGGTTGGATTTTCCATTCTAGCTCGGAACCAGGAATCAAAAGGAGGGAACGTGAAACCATTACTGCTGGCGGTGGCGGCGTTGGTACTGTTCGGAACGGACATGGTGTGTCCTTCCGGTTCGCAAGCGGACTCACCGGACGCTCGTGCGATCGTGCAGAAAGGCACCGTCGAGGCCGGACTGGCGGCGGGGTACCTTCAAGGGCTTGAGGTGCTCACGTCGGTCTCCAGCAACCGCAGCGCCGTCTATGTCCTTCCGCGAGTCGGCATGGTCCTGACGTCAGAAATGGGAAAAGGGTGGTTCGCGGGAAACCTGGAACTGCTGCTTGAACCTCTGTACGCGCACTATTACCAGCCCTTTACGGCTTCCGCGGCCGGTGGTTCCCTGGTGTTTAAGTACAATTTCCTTTCGTTTGGGCGGTGGATGCCCTATTGGGATCTTGGCCTGGGCATGTTGTGGACGAATCTGGCCCCCCGCATTCCGGAACAGAGCACGCAGTTCAACTTCGTGTTAGAGAGCGGCCCGGGGGTCCACTACTTCGTGACGGAGAAGGTCGCGTTTATGGTCGGCGCCCGTTTTCACCACATCTCGAATGCCGGCCTCGGCGACCGTAATCTCGGGCTGAACTCGATCCTCGGCTATGCCGGGGTATCCGTTTTTCTACCGTGGAAGTGAAGAGAGGCAAACGGTCGACCGCCGGCCGTGATTCTTGACCTGCCCATGGGGGGTGTGTGAGAATTATCAGTTAATGATTTTTTCATGAGAGGTGAGAGCCGTGCCCATCTTGGAAACGATCAACAGCCCAGCTGATTTGAAGCGGGTGCCGGTCGGGCAACTGCCGGCCCTGGCGGAGGAGATCCGCGAGCAGATCATCTCGGTGACGTCCGCCGTGGGAGGACATGTAGCCTCGAACCTGGGAGTGGTCGAGCTCACCCTGGCCATGCATTATTTACTGGACGCGCCCAAGGACAAGATCGTGTGGGATACCAGCAACCAGGCGTATGCGCACAAGCTCTTGACCGGGCGCCGGGAGCTCTTCCACACGCTCCGGCAGTACGGCGGGCTCAGCGGTTTCTGCAAGCGCGAAGAGAGCATCTACGATACGTTCAATGCGGGCCATGCCGGGACCGGCGTGTCGGCGGCGATCGGGATGGCGGTGGCGCGGGACATGGAAAAGCAGCGCCACAAGGTGGTCTGCGTGGTGGGCGACGGGGCGATGACGTCCGGCATGACCTTGGAAGCCATGCAGCACGCGGGGGGCCTGCAGAAGGATCTGGTGGTCGTGCTGAACGACAACCAGATGTCCATCTCAAAGAACGTTGGCTCGCTCTCGGCCTATCTGAACCGCACCTTTACCGGCGAGTTCGTGACCCAGATGAAGACGGAGGCCAAGCATCTGATCGAGGCCATTCCTCAGATCGGCGGGTCGCTCAGTAAGATGGCGCAGCGTGCCGAGGAGCTCGCCAAAGGCCTCATCCTCCCCGGCGTGCTGTTTGAGGAGCTGGGCTTCCGGTACGTCGGCCCGATCGACGGCCACAACTTCGAGCAGTTGCTGCCGATGCTGGAGAATGTGCTGAGACTGAAAGGGCCGATCCTGGTCCACGTGATCACGAAGAAGGGACTTGGCTACGAGCCGGCCACGAAAGATCCAGTCTGGTTCCATGCCTGTCCGGCATTCGAGCGCGAGACGGGCCGACCGGCCAAGAAGAGCGCGAAGCCGTCCTACACATCGGTAGCGGTCAACACTCTCTGCAGGCTGGCCCGGCGGGACCGGCGTATCGTCGCGATCACGGCGGCCATGTGCGAAGGCACGGGCTTGACCGCCTTCGAGAAGGAATTCCCCGACCGCTTTCACGACGTCGGTATTGCGGAACAGCACGCGATCACTTTCGCGGCGGGGCTGGCGACGCAAGGCGTCCGGCCGGTGGTGGCGATGTATTCCACGTTCCTCCAGCGGGCCTTTGATCAGGTGGTGCACGACGTGGCGACGCAGAACCTGCCGGTCTCCATCTTGATCGATCGGGGCGGGCTGGTGGCCGAAGACGGCACGACCCACCACGGCGCCTTCGACTATGCCTATCTGCGGCACGTGCCCAACATGGTGGTGATGGCGCCGAAGGATGAGAACGAGCTCCAGCACATGGTGAAAACCTGTCTGAGTCATGAAGGGCCGGCCTCCGTCCGGTATTCGCGCGGCAGCGTGTGGGGGGTCGCCATGGACGCCGAGCCGAAGGCGCTGCCGATCGGACAAGGCGAGTTGCTGCGGGAGGGCGAGGATATTGCGTTACTCGCCATCGGCATCACGGTCCTCCCGGCTCTGCAGGCGGCCGAGCGGTTGGCGGAACAGGGGATCTCGGCGGCTGTCGTGAACGCCCGCTTCGTCAAGCCGCTCGATCACGCGCTGATCGCGCGGGTCGCCGGCCAAGTAAAGTGTCTCATGACGGTGGAGGAAGGTTGTCGCCTGGGCGGATTCGGGTCTGCCGTGCTGGAGTCGCTGTCCAGTCAGGGGATTATGAATCTGCCGACGAAGGTGCTAGGATTGCCGGACAAGTACATCGAGCAGGGGCCGCAAGACCTTCTGCGAGTCCAGTACGGCCTGACGGCGGACGGGATCTATGAAGAGGCGAAGGCCTTGTTTCTGACGTCCGGCATCGGGGTGGGAGAGCGCCGGTAAGCATGTTCATCAAACGCCGCAAGACGAAACAGGTCCGCGTGGGCAAAGTGCCCATCGGCGGGGGCGCGCCGGTGGTGGTCCAGTCCATGACCACGCCGGACACGGCGGATGTCAAGGCCACGGTCGAGCAGATCCTCCAGTTGGAGGAGGTCGGTTGCGAGATCGTCCGCGTGACGGTCAACACGCCGGAAGCCGCGAAGGCGCTCCCGGCCATCAGGAAGCAGACGACGGTCCCGCTCATCGCCGACATTCACTTCGATCACCGGCTGGCCCTCAAGGCCGCGGAAGTCGTGGATTGTGTGCGGATCAATCCGGGCAACATCGGGGCCTGGTGGAAGGTTGAAGAAGTCGTCAAGGCGGTGCGGGAGCGCAACATCCCCTTGCGCATCGGCGTGAACGGCGGCTCGCTGGAACGGGAGCTGCTGGCCAAGTACGGTTATCCCACGGCCGAGGCGCTGGCGGA
>DASYQR010000058.1:0-6846 GCA_036005325.1 Nitrospirales bacterium
GAGCGGGACAGAGGAAAGCAGCAGATCGAACGCCAGCCCGGACGCCAGGAACGGGCCGCCGTCATCGAAGAATTTGACGATCGTCCTTTTCAGGACCAGCCAGGAAGTCCGGAAAGTCGCCAGACGCCGGCCTCTCATCACATTGCGTCCGGACTCAATCGCTGACGCAGCTTCATGCCGATCTGATCGGCGGCTCCCCTGAACGTCTCCCAGCCGAGCGCTTGATAGGGGTCTCCCTCCACGATGGTAAACGGACCGCCCAACGTAAAGGTCCGGTAGTAGATCCGTGGGTAGCTGATCCGATTGACATAATCCAGCGCTTCCGCCATCACATAATCGTCCTGTCCGAACTCAGTCATCAGCACCCGTCCCTGAGAGACATCCACCAATGCCCCATCCATGCGGACGAACAATTGGTTCTCCATGATCGGCCAAAACCGCAGCTTCCTCGCGGACTGGGACGTCGCCACGACGACAACCACATTGGTGAGCTTCGTGTCCTTGGTGAGTTCACGCAGACGCTCCAAGCTCAAGCCGGCCAGGCCGCTCGCGGGCATCGTGACCGGAGGGAAGATTTTCTCAATCACGATATGGGGCGACTGCTGCAATTCCTTTTGAATCCGTCCCGCCACTTTCTCCAACACGGCCGGCGCCGGCGTGGTCGGCTTTCCGATCTCCTTTTCGGGCAGCGCCAGAACCAGGCCCGCGACGAGCGGCCGAGCGGTTTGCGACGGTTGCTGCGACGAAGCTGACGGTGGCTGGAATCCGGAGAGGTAGTCGGTGACGTGACTGGAAAAATTCGCGCAGCCTTCCAGGACGATCATCGCCGTGAGCGCCACGATGGTGATGACGGGGTTCATGCCTCCACCTCCTTGCCGTTGGTCCCGTGTCACTGACTTCTAGCCTAGCATGAAGCGGCTTCCAGCGATCAGATGAGCGGTCTTCTGGAAAAATACGCCGTTCTGAGCTACGATGCGGGCCGATGGACCGAGAGCAGATTCTTTCCAGTTTGCGTGAAAGGATCGTCGCCTTTGTGACATCTCGATTAACAAAGGATGTCGCGGAGGACCTGGCGCAGGAGGTGCTGCTACTGTTGCACCAGAAATACGGGCACGTCCATCAGTTGGACGAGCTGCTTCCGCTGTCGCTGCAGATCACGCGTTTCAAGATCCAGGATTTCCGCCGCAAGACGTTCCGGCGGGGGGAGTATAACACACTCCAATTGATGGGGATCCAGGTGGCGGATACGGAAAACAATCCCGGCGTCGAGGTGGAGCGCAAACAGATGCTCGACCGCTTGACGAAGGCCATAGACTCCCTGGGCGACCGCTGCCGCCGGCTCTTTCGATGGAAATTAGAAGGGAAACGCTTCGCCGAGATTCAAACCTTGTTCGGAGTCGAGTCCATCAACACGATTTATACGTGGGACCACCGCTGTCGGAAGGAGTTGCTTGCGTTGTTGGGCGGAAGCTGGGAAGGGACGCACTGATGCCGCGCGAAGACCTCGAAAAACTGCTGGGTGGCTTCGCCACCAATACGCTGACGGAAGAAGAGCGCAAAGCGCTCTTCGAAGCGGCGCTGACCGATCAGGCGCTCTTCAACGCGCTGGCCGACGAGCAGGCCCTGAAGGAACTGCTTGACGATCCCCGTTCTCGACGGCAACTGTTGGCGTCCCTGGAAGCGAAGACACAGGCGAAGCAGTGGTTCCAGCAGTCATGGTCTTGGGCGCTCGCCGGGAGCTTGGCCGCGGTAGTGCTGGCCGTCACGCTGGTGACGCGGGAAGCCGGCGTTCCACCGGCTGGTCCGCCAGAACGGCAGGAGGCCTCGAAACAGCAGGCAGCCGAGCCGCAATCAGGTGATTCTGCGCCCCCCGCGCAGGCAAAGCGTGAGGCAAAGGCGCGGCGAGCGCCTGCGGCTCCCGCAAAGCCTTCACGCAAGCAGGATGAACGCGCGAAAGCTCCCGCTTCCGCGCCGGCACCACGCGACGAGACTTCCGCCGCAGCCGATGCCCCATCGGCCCGGAAAAACGCGCTGGCTACCGCGCCGACACCATCCGAAGGGGCCCCCCCGTCAGCGCTGTCCAAAGAACAGCAACCGGTACAGGGCCTCGTCGAACAACTCCAAGGAGAGCGACATGCACGCGAGCTGTTCTATGCGGGCGTGGAGCCACCAAGGGCGCCGGCTGCTTCCCAATCGGCCGAGAAAGCGGAGCTCGGTGCGTTGAAAGAGAAAACCGCCCGCACCACTCTCGCGCCCCTCGGGCTCCGCTACAGCGTCGCGAACCAGCGACTCACGATTGAAGCGAACGACAGCGCGTACCTCTACGTGCTGGGCCGCAATGCGGCCGGCGCCCTGACGCCGCTGTTCCCTCGTAAAGGCACCGGCGCGCAAGCCGCGCGCGTGGAGAAAGGAAAGCGCTACACGGTTGAGGCCCCGTCGGACATCAGCCAGGTGATCATTGCCCTCTCCCGTCAACCACGCGCCGATCTTCAGGGCGCGCCGGCTGGGCCGCCTTCGACGACCACGTCCCTCCTGATCGAAAAAGCGGAAGAAGCCGCTCCGTCCCAGGAGAGCGAACGGGCCGTGTATGTGGTCAATCCCAGTTCCGACCCCTCTGCCGGCATCATCTTCGAGACAACCCTGTCCAACCGCTGACATTTCTTTCCTTTCCCTCCGAAGTTCTTTCGGAAATTTTCCCTGTCTCCGATGAAAGGACCTCCTCTCTCGCGCCATTTCCTTAGTAAGACAACGGGCAAAGGCCGAGGTCAGGCCCTCGCCCACAAACAAAGGAGGCGCGTATGACTACGACCAGCAGCATCAAACCCCTCATCGGGCTCGTCCTGTGTGCGCTCATCACCGTAGAGCCGGCCTTTGCGCAAGGCAAGAACGGCTCGAATGCCCTCACGATCTACAGCACCGCGTCGCCCGGCGCGATCCAACCGGAACTCTATCGTCCGGGAACCTACCATCAGACGGTCCCAGGCTATGCGGTGGTACGGCACGAGCGGGAGGTTGCGTTGGACAAGAGTCGCACCACCGTCAAATTCACGGACGTGGCGGCGCTCATCGATCCGACCACCGTCTCCTTCGAATCGCTCATGGATCCGGCCGGCACGCGCGTGCTGGAACAGAATTTCCAGTTTGATCTGATCAACAACCAGAAGCTCCTGCAGAAGTACATTGACAGCGAGATCACCGTCGAACAGACGCGTGGCGATAAAGTGGAGTCCTTCACCGGCACGCTGATGAGCATAGATGGGGGGCTGGTGTTGAAACAGAAAGACGGTAGCGTGCACATCCTGCCCCATAACACCGGCGTCAAGCTGCCCCAACTCCCAGGCGGGCTGATCACGCGGCCGACCCTGGTCTGGGATATCGTGGCAAACAAAACCGGCCTCCATCGCAGCCGGGTGTCGTACCAGACGAGCGGCCTTACCTGGTGGACGGACTACAATGTTACTTTTGCCGAAGGCAAGGACGCCAATACCTGTTCGCTGGATGTCGGCGCTTGGGTGAGCATCCTCAACCAGTCCGGGGCCGGATACCCGGATGCCAAGCTCAAGCTGGTGGCCGGCGACGTACATCGCGCTCCGGTCGCAGGGCAGCGTTTCGCGCGGAGCAGGGCGATGGACTATCCGGCGGCAAAGGCAGCCGAGGCAACGGGCTTCGTCGAAAAGAGCTTCTTCGAATACCACCTCTATACCCTCGAACGACCGACCACCCTGCCGGACCGTTCCACCAAACAGATTGAATTGTTCCCGGCAGCCCAGGGCGTGCCGTGCCAGAAGACCCTCGTGTACTACGGCCTCGCGCCCGGTTACTGGGGCCACTTTTCCAGCCCGATGACGGATCGGAATTACGGCCTCGAGACCAACAAGAAAGTGGATGTCTACCTGGGCTTCAAAAATGCCAAGGAGCATCACATGGGCATGCCATTGCCGTCGGGCCGCATCCGCGTGAGCAAGCTCGATCCCGCTGACAGCACCCTTGAATTCATCGGCGAGGACACGCTGGACCACACGCCCAAGAACGAAAAGGTGCTGATCAAGCTCGGCAGCGCCTTCGACGTCGTGGGTGAACGCAAGCAGGTGGATTTCCGAGTGGATACCGCGAACAAAACCATGACCGAAACGATCGAGGTCACGTTGCGTAACCACAAGACCGAACAGGTGACGGTGATCGTGAAGGAAAACCTCTATCGCTGGCTCAACTGGAAGATCACGGCCAAGAACCACGAGTACGAGAAACAGGACGCGCGGACCATTCATTTTCCTATCAAACTGGCCAAGGATGGGGAAGCGACAGTCCGTTACACTGTGCAATACAGTTGGTAGGCCAAGCCAGGGGCGCGAAGATGGCATGGGCGGTGCGGGTGTGGAGCCCGCGCCGCACACTCCTCGCTTGCCAAACGTCTCCTAAATCGCTATGACTGCGGCATGCGGGGACAGCCATGCTGACGATCAGGGGGGCGATCGAGAGCGATTTGCCCGAGATTCTCAAGATCCAGGCGGAGGCGTTCGGAGAATATCAGGGCACGTACGAGACGAGCGCCTGGACCAAGGAGACGCTGGAGAACGTCACGCTCGATTCGCGCGAGAAGGTGATCCTGGTGGCTGAGTGGGACGGCGCGGTGGTCGGGTCGGTCCGCTACTGGATCGCGGGCGGCGTGTGCGTGATCCGGCTGCTGTCCGTGCGCCCGGCGTACCAGGGTCGGGGGATCGGGAAGGCGCTGCTGCGGGAAATCGAGCGGCTGGCCGCAGATGCCCACAAGCTCTACGTCTGCACGATGCTCCGCGCATCCCGGAACATCGCCCTGTTTCTGAATCTCGGCTATCGCCCCGAATCCCTGCTGCCGGACCAGTACCACCACGCGGACTTAATCTGTTTCTCCAAATACCCGAAGCCCGCGACCTGACTCTCCGAGCCGATTTTGCTTGCATTGCACCGCGCCGATTCTGTACCCTGGCGCGTTTGACTGGAATGAACCATTTAAGTGGAGAGGATTGCGTTCGATGGAGCAGACGACGAATTCAGTGAATTGGAGACAGTGGCTGACCTATCCACATCTCGTCCACCCCGCCGCGGTCGAGACGATGGACATGCTCGCCGAGATGCTGGCCGGCACCACCTGGCCGGAAGACCGCCACGCGGCCGTCGAAGCGTTTCTGAAGAGCGCAAAGGACGAAGGCATCGTGACCGCCCAGGAGTACATTCGACTCCGCAGCGCGCTCGCCCCGGAGATGTAGTTTTTAGTCATCGGGATAGCGGTGGGAGTCCGGTTTGAACCATTGTGGTTCATCCTCCCCCCAGGCTGGAACTTCCACCTTTTCGATGCACAGATCGTCGGTATCAACGCGCCACCCGTGCGCGTATCCCGCCAGATCTTCAGTCAGACCAAGCCCTTGTGAGCCCCTCAATCCGGCCGGTTTGATCTCGTCGAGCGGGACGAGAAAATCCGTGTCCCAGAAGTAGCGCGCGATCAGGGCGGCGAAATCGATCTCGGCCAGCCGGGAGTTCCCGACCGGCAGGAGCCCGTTTGGCTGCCCGGGCGCCACATCGTTCAGCTCCGCACAAAAATTCTCCAGGCACTCGTACAGCAGCAGCCATAGACTCTCCGCAATCCGGTAGACCGCCAGCGCCTGGCTGGCCCCGAGCAGACGCTCGAGGGATGGTATCGCGGACTGCATGGTGAAGCGCCGCGAGGCGTGCGGATAGCAGGCCTCCCAGGCATCCAGATCGTACCGGGCGTTGAGCGTCGTGACTTTCCCAAGTTCGCGCTCGAGCGCCGCGTGCAGGATTGCCGTGAAGACGGTGTCAGGCCTGTGCTGAAAGTAAATCAACCAACGTTCTCCCAAACAGCCCATCTTCCCACTTACACTTCCACTTGACAAATCAACATTCATTGATATGATAAGGCCATGTCCTCTGCGATCACGAAGGATTGGAAGCGGACCGCACGTTGGTTTCATGCGCTGTCCGATGGGACGCGTCTGCAGATCATCGAGCGCCTCAGCGAGGGCGAACAGTGCGTCTGCGATTTGACCGATATGCTGGACACAGGGCAGTCACGTCTTTCGTTCCATCTGAAGACATTGAAGGACGCGGGCATCCTGATAGATCGGCGCGAAGGACGGTGGGTCTACTACGCGCTGAATCCGGAGGTGATTGAGGAAGTCGAGCACTTTGTCAGCTCGCTGAATGCCCATAGCCGGCGAGTCAAGCCGAAATGCTGTGACTGACTCTTTTTTTGTCCAATACATCAATAATTCTTGATTTGTTCTGGTGGAAGGAGGAAAGGGCCATGAAATCCCTTCACATTGAATGGCAACACATCGAGAAGGACGGAAAGACGTGCCGTCGGTGCGCCGAAACAGGCACGACACTCGCCCAGGTCATAAAGGAATTGGCCGAGGAGCTGACGCTTAAGGGAATTAGCGTGAGCCTGACGGAAACGAAGCTCTCCAAAGAAGAAGTTTCGGAATCCAACCGGCTGTTTTTCAACGGCACGGCCCTCGAAGATGTTCTTCCGGATGTGAGCGTTTCGGAAAATCCCTGCTCGTCATGCGCCGATGTGTGCGGATGCGGGGATCTCTGCGGAACGACCGTGAACTGCCGCACGGTCGTCAGCGAGGGAGTCGTCTACGAAGACATCCCAGCTTCTCTGATCCGCAGAGCCGCGCTTCAGGCGGTGGCGCAGCAGGCGAAATGAAGCCGAAAGTCCTATTTCTCTGCACCGAAAACTCCTGTCGTAGCCAGATGGCGGAAGGCTTTTTGCGCCATTATGCCGGCGATCGTTTTGATGTTGCGAGTGCGGGAACGCACCCGGCTGGCCTCAATCCTGAAGCG
>DASYQR010000059.1:0-2919 GCA_036005325.1 Nitrospirales bacterium
GATGCCCTCAGCGCGAAGATGATCGAACGGGCCGGTTTCGACGCGATCTGGGCTTCGGGGTTCGGCATTTCGGCCTCGCTCAAGTGCATCCCCGACGGCAGCTTTCTGACTATGACGGAACAGCTGGCCGTGACGCAGAACATCGTCGAGGCCGTTGAGATCCCTGTCATTGCCGACTGCGACACCGGTTTCGGCAACGCCCTCAACGTGATGCGGACAGTCCAGGACTACGAAAAGGCTGGGATCGCCGGCATCTGCATCGAGGACAATGTCTTCCCCAAACGGTGCTCGTTCTACGCCGGTGTCCGCCGGGAGCTGGTCTCCGCTGACGAGCATGCCGGCAAAGTCCGCGCGGCCAAGTCGGCGCAATCCTCCTCCGATTTCGTCGTGATCGCCAGGACCGAGGCGCTCATCGCGGGCTGGGGCCAGGACGAGGCGCTGAAACGGGCCGAAGCTTACGCGGATGCGGGCGCCGACGCGGTGCTCATCCATTCAAAGGCATCAACGTTCGACGAGCTTCGCGCCGTCTCGCAGCGGTGGTCCGGCCGTGTTCCGCTGGTGGTGGTGCCCACGATCTTCGGAGCCGTCACGACCGAGGAACTGGAGCGGCACGGATTTAAGATCGTCATCTTCGCCAACCAGGTCATCCGCACCGCGATCAAGGCCATGCGCGACACACTGGATGTGCTGAAGCGTGAGAACCGCGCCGAGGCGGTCTCGGACCGGATGGTCGAGCTACAGGAAGTCTACGACCTGGTCGGCGTAACCCAGATGGAAGAAGACGAGCGCAGGTTCCTCCCGATGGGGACCGAGAAGATCACGGCCATCATTCCGGCAGCCGGGTTCGAGAAGCAGCTGTTGCCGCTGATCCAGGACAAACCGAAATGCCTGCTGGACATCAAAGGCAAGACGATCCTGGAACGCCAGGTCGCGGCCCTAAACGACGTCAACATCAAGGACATCGTCGTCATCCGTGGATACCAGAAGGACAAGATCGCGCTCCCCAACCTCCGGTATTACGACAACGACCGGTACGAAGAAACCGGGGAACTGGCGTCCATCTTCTGCGCCGAGCGCGAGCTGAAGGGACGCTGCCTCTTGCTCTATTCCGACATCATCTTCGAAACCGGCATTCTGCAGAAGCTCCTGAAGAGCCCGGCCGACATCACGGTCGTGATAGACCAGGCCTGGGTGGATCACCATCGGCAGAAACTCCCCCGCCCCCATTTCAAGCCCGATCTCGTGATGCTCAACCAGCCGCCGGCCACCGGCTACCGGTTTGTCCCACCGGACGTCCTTTCCCGGCTCGTGAAAATCGGCCAGCATGGGGACCCGGATCAGGCGCATGGCGAGTTCATCGGTCTCGCCATGTTCTCGGAACGCGGTATCGATCTCCTGCGGTCCGTCTACAAAACCATCGCCGCGAATCCCTCGGCTCCCTTGCACGAGGCGCCTTCCGTCGCCAAGGCTTCCCTCACCGACATGCTCCAGGAACTGGTCAACCGGGGGCATGAGGTCTCCTGCCTCACCATCTACAAGGGATGGATGGAAGTGGACACCTTCGAGGACTACCAGCAGGCCTGGGCAGATCTAAAGAAGTAAGGGCTTATTTCGGCCGCAGATCGGGAAAGAACGCGGCCAGCCGCATCGCGAGCCCGATATCCCCGTCCACCCGCAGCCGGCCGCTGAGATAGGCCGTGACGCCGTTTAATCGTCCCTCGAGGATGGCCATGCAATCCTCGCCCGCCATCGAGAGCGTAACATTCGGCGAGGGATGAGTCCCCGAGGCCACCCGGCAAGCCTGATCGGCGACCTGCATCTGGAACTGTCCCCCTTGGTCGCCGGAGAGATTGAACTGATACACGGCGGTCACGCCTTCCGCCGCATCGGCATGAAAGCGGGACGGCAGCGCCTCAAAGAACTCACGAACGGCTGGGTGGCTCATTTGACAAGTTTCTTGGCGCTGTGCGAAAAGACCTTCATGGCAGACACTTCACCGTGCCCCAAGTGCGGAAAGCCGACCGTTCCGGTCACGCAGGAGGGAACGATCACGGCCATCTGCACGATCTGCGACACTCCTGATCGAGTCTGCACCTGGTGCAAGGTGCCGATGACGAAGAAGCTGGTGGGAAACGGCCAGTTCTTGCATTACATCTGCCCCAAATGCGTATTCCAACACACCTCGAAATTCGCCGCTTCCTAATAGGAGCACGGCGCGCCGTGCTCCTACTTCAACAAGCGCGTCAAGGCCAGCAGCAGGAGGAGCGCCGCCATCCCGCCGATGAACGGAATGACCGAATAGCGCATCACGCTCTTCAGCAGACGATGTCCCGTCCACGCCGGATGGCGGGTCTGCAAGTCCCGATACACGAACTCATAGGCGAGCACGAAGTTGCTCATGAAGAGGGTAAACGTCCGGAGGGTCCGTCCCCAGGTGTACTGGCCGCTGAGGAGAAAATCGAGCACGAAGAATCCGCCGGCCAGGTGAACGACCGGGATCACGACAACGAGGAACAACTCACCGTACCATCGCCTGCCGGGCACATGTTCAGCCGTGATCGACTCACTCATGAAACGGTTGTGGCAGCGGGATGGTCAGTAACCGGTTCTTCGGGCTTGGGTGGAGGAACCGGCATCCGCTGAGAGGGACGCACGCGGCCGGCCTTGCAATCGGCGCAGAGCCGGGGGCGGTCTTTCAGGAATTTCCCCCCGCTGAGGCACCCGTAGTGCACGAACTCGTTGCAGACCGTGCACCGAGCCCATCCCCCGGTCAGGAACGTGACGTTGCGGTAAAGACCCTTGCGGCACACCGGGCAGGTGGCCGGCTGGATCTCCAAAGTCTGCGTCTCGATCCCCTGTTCGACTCGTCGCCAGCTCATAGCGTGGCTCAGTATAGACAAGCCGGACCGTTCACGCAAG
>DASYQR010000060.1:0-5965 GCA_036005325.1 Nitrospirales bacterium
ATCGAATGGCAGAACCGCGCACAGTTCTTCGGCGTCGCTGCCCAGTTGGTCCGTCGGATTCTGGTGGACCATGTCAGAAATCGACGCACCGCCAAGCGTGGCGCCGGTGCGCTCACGGTAACGCTAGATGACGCAGTTTCCGAGCCGGTCCGCCAGGACGTTGACCTGGTGAAACTGGATGATGCGCTCCTCAGCCTTGCCACGAAGGATGAACAGCAGAGTCGAGTGGTCGAGCTGCGCTTCTTTGGCGGCCTTTCCATTGAGGAAACGGCGGAAGTGTTGCGGATTTCGCCTTCGACAGTGAAGCGAGATTGGGCTGCTGCCAAGGCCTGGCTGTATCGCGACATGTCAACAAGGATCTCGCCATGACCCCCAACGAGCACCAGGAGGCCAAGGAACTCTTCGGCAAGGTTCTGGACCTGGAGCCGCATCGTCGTGCGTTGATGTTGGATGAGACCTGCGCCGGACGGCCGCACCTTCGCCATGAAGTAGAGTCGCTGCTGGTCGCGTATCAAAAGGCCGGGACATTCATCGACGCCCCCCTTGTAGCCGATGCACTGTGTTCGGAGGAAGTCAGGACGACACGGGACGAGACTATGGTGGGTTGCATGCTCGGACCGTACCGCGTCGAAGCGATCATCGGCGAGGGTGGGATGGGCGTCGTCTATCGCGCGCACGACAGCAAACTGAACCGCCCCGTGGCGATCAAGTTTCTTTCCGATGCCCTCGCCGACCCTTCTGCACGCCGCCGCTTCCAACGCGAAGCGCAAGTCGCCTCTTCACTCAATCACCCGCACATCCTCACCGTGCACGATGCAGGCGAGTTGGAGGGCCGTCAGTATTTGGTGACCGAACTGGTCGACGCCGGGACGCTGATGGAATGGGCGCACGCAGAACCGCGCGCCTGGCCGCAGATCGTCGAGCTGCTGGTGGGCGTCGCCGATGGGCTCGCCGCGGCGCACCAAGCCGGCATTCTGCACCGCGACATCAAGCCTGCGAACATTCTGATCACGAAGAGCGGCTACGCCAAATTGGCCGACTTCGGCCTCGCGAAGCTGTACGAGGACTCGACACCGGGTGCCACTCGTTCACGAACCGAACTGCCCACCCGCGCCGGAACCGTCGTCGGAACTATTGGTTACATGTCGCCCGAGCAGGCATTGGGACAAGCCCTCGATGCCCGAAGCGACATTTTCTCCTTCGGCGTGGTGCTGTACGAAGCCCTTGCTGGACGGCGACCCTTCACCGGAGCGTCCGATCTTGACGTATTGCACGCCATCGTCCATCGGCCGGCCGAACCGCTGCCGATAGACGTGCCGCTTCCGCTGCGAACGGTTGTCGAGAAGGCCCTCGAGAAAGATCCATCAGACCGCTTCCAGTCGATGGGCGACATGGTCGTGGATCTCCGTCGCATGGTGCGGCAGAGCGGCGAAGAACCGGCTGCGTCGGCGGCGATGCATCGTTCCAAGCGTGCACGACATTCGCTGGCGGCAGTCGCCGCGCTCGTCGTCCTCGCGGTGGCGAGCGCGCTCTTCGTGATCGCCGTCACGCTGCCGGTGGTTTGGCCGGCCCGGACTGGGAAAGAAGAGCTCACCTACACACAGATTACAAACTTCACAGATTCAGCAGTGTCGCCGGCCTTGTCGCCCGACGGCAAGATGCTGGCCTTCATCCGGAGCGACAACTGGTTCCTCACTCGGGATCAGATTTACGTCAAGCTGCTCCCCAACGGCGAGCCGGTTCAGCTCACCCATGATTCCCGGCAAAAATACGGCCTGGCGTTTTCACCCGACGGCTCGCGGATCGTGTACACCGTGGCCCCGTGGTCAACATACGTTGTGTCGCCGCTGGGCGGCGAACCGAGCCTGCTTCTGACCAATTCCTCCGGGGTCACGTGGTTGGACGAGCGCCGCATCCTGTTCTCTGAAGTGAACCCGCCCCACAGCGTACATATGGGAGTCGTCACAGCAAACGAGGACCGTTCGGAGCAGCGCGCGATTTATTTTCCGCAGGACGAACGTGGCATGGTGCACCTTTCCTACGCCTCGCCCGACCGCCAATGGGTTCTCATCTTGGAAATGAATCCGGTCTGGCAACCGTGCCGCGTGGTTCCACTGGATGGCCGCTCGGCCGGCCGGCAGGTCGGCCCAAAAGGGAAATGCACTTCGGCAGCCTGGTCCCCGGACGGAAAATGGATGTATTTCGGCGCTGAGGTTGACGGTCATCATCATTTGTGGCGCCAGCGGTTCCCCGATGGACGGCCGGAGCAGATCACGTCCGGCCCGACGGAAGAAGATGGCGTGGCCGTCGCGGCCGACGGACGTTCGCTGATTACGTCGATCGGCATGCGTCAGAGCGCGGTCTGGATTCACGATGCCCGCGGCGACCGTCCGCTTTCGTCGCAAGGCGACGTGCCAGATCCTGAGAGGAACGGCCTGGCCGGAAGCTTTCCCATCTTCTCGCGGGACGGTAAATCGCTCTTCTACGTGAAGAGTGAATCGCCGGACGCTCCAACTGAACTCTGGCGAACCGATGTGGCCTCGGAAAGAAACGAGAAGGCCTTCCCCGGGATTTCTATGCTGGAGTTCGACGTCTCAGATGATGCCAAGGAAGTGGTCTACTCGACGAAGCCGCCCGGAAAGCCGTCGGAGCTCTGGGTGGGCACATTGGACCGGCGTTCCCCTCCTCGATTGATCTCCGCTTCGGGGGAAAACTCTCCGCATTTCGGACCCGACGGCCGGATCGTATTCCGGTCCTTCGACGGAACCAACCACTACCTCGAGCAGATCAATCTCGACGGCTCAGGCCGTTCCAGGGTTGTGCCCTATCCGATCGGTAACCTCTTTTTCATTTCGCCGGACCGGCGTTGGATCACTACGGTTGCAACCATGCCGGACGGCATGGGAGGTACGTATGCCGTGCCCATCGCGGGAGGTACACCCCAGCGGATCTGTTCGTGCACAGTCATGTGGGGTCCTGATGGGAAGTTCCTCTACCTGTTTGTGCAGAAGCCGTCGCTCGCCGATCCTGGAAAAACGTTGGTGATTCCGTTACAGCCAGGCGAGATGTTGCCCAAGCTGCCGGCTTTAGGAATGCCGCGCTCGTACGATCCCAAGCTTCTTCCCGGCTCTTACCTCACCGAACCATATGGAATGTCGCCGAGTTCCGACCCCTCCGTCTACGCTTACGTGAAAACGACGATGCACCGGAACCTCTTTCGGATCCCCTTGCGCTAGGACGATAGGCCGTCTTAGAGCCTGTGGAGCCGTGCGTGAGTACCTGCAGCTAACCTTGTTAGCCTTGTTAGCCCGCCGACTCTGAGAATATCCCCCTCAGAGTTTCATGCAGCGAGCAGGTCGACCAGCGTTTGAATCGCAGCATCGGCTTTATAGTAGGCCGTTTCAATGGGAGTGTGCAGCGGGAGTAATTTGTCAGGTCGCCCTTGAAACAGCGAGTGTGCCAGCGGCCCGCAGACGCGCTTGTGAAACAGGACGAACATCGTGGCGACGCGGATCCCTTTGCCGGTGAGGCGGTAGCGGTACCGACGGCCGTCGCGTTCCACCAGGCCGTGGGCCTTCATCTTCCGCACGTCGTACCGCAGTTGCGTGAGGGAGTAGGCGTCCCGCGTCAGTCCAAAGGTGGTCAGGAGGGCGGTGTGGATCTCGATCGTGCGCCAGCCGGCGAGCTGGGTGCCGGCGTGGAGCAGGACTTCCATCAGCCGGATGATCCGCGCGTCGTGGATCTTGATGCCCGGGATCCGGGTGCGGCCGACGGTGACCGGAAGCGCGATCCGTTGAAACAGCGGGAACTCGACGTGGACATTGAGCGACTCAGCTTCAAAGCCGGCCAGGCGATCGGTGGCGGCGGCGAGGGTGTGACGCAACGTTTCGAGATTCATCAGGCCCTTGTTCAGCCCGAGATCCTTGAGGCGGTTGACACAGATTTCCACGCGCAGAAACGTAGAGAACTTTTCGTAGAGCCGGGCGACCAGGCTTTTGCAGTAGACGCGCATGACGTGATGGCCGTGGTCGACTCTGTCGAGCACGCAGGACAGTTTCCCGCGGAGATGCCTATGCACCCGAACGCCGAAGATTTGGGAGACGGTATCGGCGGTGAGCCGAAAGAGCCCCATCTCACAGGAGCGCCCGAAGATCTGGTGGATCGGAAAATGGCGCCGAAAGATGAAATTCCGGCAGTACTCGACCTGATTCAACGAGTACTCGCGTCGCAGCTGCACGGCGGCGCGGTCCTCGCGTGAGAACTTCGGACCCAGGACACGGGTCCAGTAGTCCAGCCGCTTGCGAATCACCGCGGCGGTCAGCCGATCCGCCGCCGCTTGCAGCGCGTCGGGATCCGCGGTCCACAAGAACGCGTTGTCGTCCCGTCGGCAGCGAATGCCTTGCCGCTCCAGTTCGCCCGCGATGAAATGATGGCCGTTGAGATAGTAGGTCGTCTGGAACGGGAGAAACGAACCGACGCACATCACAACGGGGCCCAAGACGTCATCGCGAATGTAGAAGTAGAAATGCGTGTAGCGGCCCCGGGTCCGCCGGATCAGGCGATACGTCGGATCAGCCGCTTTCGGCGGGAGCACGTGGAACTTGGGGCCTTGCTCCATGCTGCGAAAGATGAAATACACGCCGACGCGGCGCCGGCGGGCGAACCGCTCATAGTACGGCCGGACGTGGTCTTCTTTCTTGACGCCCGCCTCCGCCCACGTGATCGGCACGCCGTGGTCGCGCGCAAACGCCTCGACCCACTGCTTGTACTCGGTGGTCCGCTGGATCAGCACCTCCTTCGTGATGGGGGTGATGCCATGCACGTCGCGAAAGAAGTAGACGATGTGCTCCGGCCGCGTCAGCAGGGGCAGGTATCCTTGGATGACGATCCGGTCGAAACAGTGGTATACCAACGCGAGCAGGCTGCCAAACAGCGTGCGGAAGGATTCCATCGGTCCCCCCTCCAGTGCCCTCGCCTCGACAACGAGATCATTGGACAGGGGACCGGTGGACATCCAGCCCGTGGTGGCGCTCGTGAAAGACTTCCGCGACCTCCAGGTGTGGCACAAGGCGCATCAGCTCACGCTGACGGTCTATCGACTCATTGCTCCTCGCCAGAGATCTGAATCTGCTCAACGCGGCGGACTACACGGCGCTTGCCAACCAGACCACGGAAGTGAAACGGATGCTCACCGGATTGCAGCAAAAGCTGACCGCTGATCGCTGAGAGCTGAAAGCTGATCAATTCAAGATTTCAAGTATTCTTGGCTATGATTAGGTTGCCTATTTCGGCAATTCGGCGTTAAACATTTGCTCGCCCGGGTAGGTATCGGCCACAGGAACTCTCCCCCAGTTGCTCTCTGCCGCCTTCAATTCAAACAGAGGATTGCCCGTCTTCTGATCGCGAATCCGAAAAGCAAACTCGCCGGGATGCTTGAATGACCTGATAACAGGATCCCGAGCAAAATTCGGAAGCGTGGCGGAGAATCTGCCGTCCGTGTCCAACTCGACAGTAGTGACCCTCCACGCGCCGAGGCCGCAGTCCGGCAAGCGGAAAAATTCACAGATCCACGAAGGCGTGTAGTCGACGTCCACGTAGAGTACTTCGACCTGTTGCAAGGTCAGTCCTCGCACCACGCCGCGAAAGCGGACAGTACCCAGAGGCTTTGGACTCACTTGAACAGTCCGGCCGTCCAAATCAGGCAGAGAGTCGAAGGTCATCGTCTCGATTTGATAACCCGAACAGGAAAGAATGACCTGCAGTCTTTCCACCGCCACGCCCTCGTGGACTGTCTCGATCTCGAACCCGGATGCTTCGGGCCTCGGCCTGGCGTGTCCCCCGTACCCGCCGAACGGCCCGACAAGAAAATATTGGAGCTGACAACTCCTGGTCTCTACGCTACGAGGCAGAACCACCCGAATCGGATCATTGCCAGAAGAGAGCTGCGCCAAGGATTGAGGGCTGG
>DASYQR010000061.1:0-7451 GCA_036005325.1 Nitrospirales bacterium
CGATCGCCAAGGGGAAGTCCGTCGTCACTGCCAACAAGGCGTTGCTGGCCGTCCATGGGGAAGAGCTTTTCCAGGCGGCCGCGCGAGCCAAGGTGGACATCGGTTTTGAGGCGAGCGTCGGCGGCGGCATTCCGATCCTGCGCGCGTTGACCGAAGGGCTTGCGGCGAACCGTATTCTCTCGCTGTACGGCATCGTCAACGGAACGTCGAACTATATTCTGACCAAGATGACGGAAGTCGGCCACTCGTTCGAAGAAGTCCTCGCCGAGGCGCAAAAGGCAGGCTATGCGGAAGCCGATCCGACGTTTGACATCGCCGGGACCGACGCGGCCCACAAGCTGGCAATTCTGATGAACCTGTCGTTCGGGACCCCGATCAACTTCAAGGATATCTACGTCGAGGGCATCGCGGGGATTGCGCCGATGGACATCGCCTACGCGACCGAGTTCGGCTACACGATCAAGCTGCTGGCGATTGCCAAGCTGCACGAGGGTCGGAACGGCCGCGAGGAGGCCCCCGCTGAATTGGAAGCGCGGGTGCACCCGACCATGATCGCGAACGACGCGCCGATCGCGCGGGTCGGGGGCGTATATAACGCGATCCAGGTCACGGGGGACGCGGTGGGCGACATCATGCTCTACGGCCGTGGAGCCGGGTCCTTGCCGACCGCCAGCGCGGTGGTCGGCGACGTCATCGATATGGCGCGGAACATCCTCACGGGTTCTGTGGGGCGCGTCCCCTCCTGCGCGTTTCAGGTGGATCAGCGGCGGCCGCTGCGTATTCGTCCGATTGAAGAGGTCAGTAGCCTCTACTACTTGCGGTTCATGGTGCTGGACCGGCCTGGGGTCCTCTCGCAGTTGTCCGGTGTCCTCGGGAAGCACGATATCAGCATCTCGTCCGTCCTACAGCGGGGACGCAAGGACGGGCAGACCGTCCCGGTGGTGATGACGACGCATATGGCAGTCGAGCGTAATATGCAGGCGGCCCTCCAAGAGATCGCAGCCTTCCCATTCGTGTCGGGCCGGACCATACTGGTACGCATTGAGGGAGAGGACCGGTAACATGAGCGTCTGGCGAGGAGTCATCGAAGAGTACCGGGCCTATCTGCCGGTCACTGCGTCCACACCGGTCGTGACGCTGAAGGAAGGTAACACGCCGCTGGTGCGGGCACTTCGTCTGGCCGAAGCGATCGCGCCGGGGCTTGAGCTCTATCTCAAGTTCGAGGGGGCCAACCCAACCGGCTCGTTTAAGGACCGCGGCATGACGCTGGCCATCTCCAAGGCGGTGGAGGAGGGTGCACGGGCGGTCATCTGCGCGTCCACCGGCAACACGTCGGCGTCGGCGGCCGCGTATGGCGGCCGGGCTGGGCTCCAGGTCTTCGTTTTGATCCCTGAGGGGAAGATCGCGTTGGGCAAGCTCGCACAGGCGATGATGCACCGGGCGACGGTCCTCCAGGTCCAAGGCAATTTCGACCAGGCCTTGACGATCGTGAAGGAAATCTCGACCAAGTACGGCATCATTCTCGTGAACTCGGTCAACCCCTTCCGATTGGAAGGGCAGAAGACGGCGGCCTTCGAGGTCTGCGATCAACTGGGAGACGCGCCGATGTACCATTTCCTTCCCGTCGGGAACGCCGGTAACATCACCGCGTACTGGCGGGGCTATGGGGAATATCACCGGGACGGCAAATGCACCAAGCTGCCGCGCATGATGGGATTTCAGGCGGCGGGCGCCGCTCCCATCGTCCTGGGGCACGTCGTCGAGAAGCCCAAGACGATCGCGACCGCCATCCGTATCGGCAACCCGGCCAGTTGGGTGCCGGCGGTGAAGGCTATGCAGGACTCGAACGGGAAGATTGACTTGGTGACGGACGAGGAAATCGTCGAAGCCTATCGGATGGTAGCGGCTCTCGAAGGGATCTTCTGCGAGCCGGCCTCCGCCGCGTCCGTCGCCGGCGTCATCAAGATGCAGAAGGCGGGATTGTTCAAGGAGGGAGAGTCGGTCGTGTGTACGCTGACCGGGCATGGGCTCAAGGACGTGGACATCGCGATTTCGGTCTCGCAGAAGCCGACCACGATCCAGGCCAACATGGAAGATGTCGTGAGGGTGTTGGGCTACTAGGCTGTTCTGTTTTCCTGGCGCGAGGAGGAGCCATCCGGTATTCATGAAATACGTGATCCTGCTGGGGGATGGGATGGGCGACCGTCCTGTGGCGGAACTCGGGGGCCGCACGCCGTTGCAGGCGGCCAAAACCCCCAATTTGGATTTTCTGGCCCGCAACGGCGAACTCGGTCTGGTCAAGACCACCCCGGATGGTTTTTATCCCGGCGGTGATGTGACGCAGTTGGCGATTCTCGGCTATGACCCGAAGAAGTACTATACCGGCCTGGCTCCGCTGGAAGCGGCCGGTCTTGGCGTGGCCCTGAATCCTGATGACGTGGCGTTTCGCTGTAATCTGGTGACCCTGCGTGCGGATTCCGGCGGGTATGATGTGAAGAAGCTGGGGTCTCATGCCGTGATGGAAGACTATAGTGCCAGCCAGATCGACTCGCTCGAAGCCAAGGAGTTGATTTACGATGTCAACGAGCAATTGGGGACCGAAGTCGTGCAGTTTTATCCCGGCGTGTCCTACCGGAATCTCATGGTCTGGGCGGAGGGCAAGCACCGGGTGACGCTGACACCTCCCCAGGACATTGCGGGCAAGCCAGTCGGCGAGTTTCTCCCGAAAGGGGACGGCGACAAGGTCCTGCGCACGTTGATGGACGAAGCCCTGGCGGTCCTGCGTGGGCATCAGATCAATCAGGACCGCATCGAAGCGGGCAAGCCGCCGGCGAACGGCATCTGGCTGTGGGGGCACGGTAAGGCGCCGAAGCTGCCGAAGCTGACGGAGCGCTACGGCCTCTCCGCGGTCATGGTTTCGGCGCTGGACCTGCCGCGCGGGCTGGGCCTCTGCTGCGGTTTTGAGGTGGCGAAGGTTGCGGGCGCCACGGGAGCCGTGGATACCGATTATCTCGGAAAAGCCGAGTGCGCTCTCAAGGAGCTGGAAAAACGGGATCTGGTGTATGTTCATCTGGGGGCGACGGATGATGCGAGCCACCAGGGAGACGTGCAGGCCAAGATGAAGGCCATCGAATCATTCGATGAGCACACCGTGGGGACGTTGCTGAAGGGGCTGCCCAAGTTGGGCGCCCATCGCGTGCTGGCAGTGTGCAACCATGCCACGCCGGTCGCGCTCCGGTCCCACACCAATGATCCCGTACCGTTCGCCCTGTATGAAGGGCCAGCGGGCCGTGAGCGGACCGATAAGGGGCGGGGCTTTAATGAAGCGGACGCCCAGGCCACGAAGACGGTTCTGGCCGATGCGACCAAGTTGATCGGAAAATTGATTGGGAAATGAACCGGAGATTTTGTAGGGGCGAGGCGCTGCCTCGCCCTCTGTGACGGGCGACCCAGCGGGTCGCCCCTACGGGATATGGATGGGGCCGTATGTCTTTGGTGATTCAGAAATTCGGCGGAACCTCGGTCGCGAGCATCGACCTGATCAAGCATGTGGCGGGCCTGGTTGCCGACAGCCGGAAGGCAGGCGACATCGTCGTCGTGGTGGTCTCCGCGATGAGCGGGGAGACGGATCGGCTGATGAAGCTTGCGCACGAGGTCGCCGACTTTCCGGACGAGCGGGAGACGGATATGCTGCTCTCCAGCGGGGAGCGTGTGACGATCGCCCTGCTCGCGATGGCTTTGCGTGGGATGGGCTGGGATGCCCGTTCTTTCACGGGGCGGCAGGTCGGGATCATCACCGACAGCACGCACACGAAGGCCCGGATCGCACGGATTGCGGCTGACCGGATACAGGCGGCGCTCGACAAGGGGATCATCCCGGTGGTGGCGGGCTTCCAGGGGATCAGCGAGCAGGACGACGTGACCACCCTGGGACGGGGGGGCTCGGATCTCACGGCGGTAGCGCTGGCCGCGGCCCTCAAGGCCGACCGCTGCCTGATCTATACCGATGTTGAAGGCGTGTACACGGCGGACCCGAACTTGGTCTCCGCGGCGCGTAAGCTGGACAAGGTCTCATACGAAGAGATGCTGGAGCTCGCGAGCCTGGGGGCGAAGGTGCTGCAGAGCCGCTCGGTCGAGTTTGCCGCCAAATACGGCGTGCCGGTGGTGGTGAAATCGACGTTCGCCGACGGGAGCGGGACGCTGGTAACGAAGGAGGATCGTGACATGGAGCAAATGATGGTCTCCGGCGTGACGGGGGACCGCCACCAGGCGAAGGTCACGTTCATCGGGGTGCCGGACCGGCCGGGAATCGCCGCCCGCATCTTCGGCGCGATCGGAGCCGCCAATATCATCGTGGACATGATCATCCAGAACGTCAGCCAGGGCGATTTGACCGACCTGTCATTCACCATTCCGCGCGCCGACCTGCCCAAGGCGGTGGACCTCGCGAAGCACATCGCCAAGGACATCGGCGCCAAGAACGTCGAGGTCAAGGAGCAGATCGCCAAGGTATCGCTGGTCGGCGTGGGCATGCGGTCCCACTCCGGCGTGGCGGCGCGGATGTTCGAGACCCTGGCGAGCGAAGGGGTCAACATCATGATGATCAGCACCTCCGAGATCAAGATCTCCTGCGTCATTGAAGAGAAGTCCATGGAAACTGCCATCCATGCCTTGCATAAGGCGTTCGGATTGGAGAAGGGCTGAACTGCGTTGTCGACGATGAAGCCCATCGAGATCTACGATACGACGCTGCGCGACGGCGCTCAGGCGGAGGACGTGTCGTTCTCGGCCGAGGATAAGGTGATGGTCGCCCGGAAGCTGGACGACCTGGGCGCGCACTTCATCGAAGGCGGTTGGCCCGGCGCCAATCCGAAGGACATCGACTTCTTCCGCATGATCAAGACGGTGCCCCTCAAGCACGCCAAGGTCGTGGCTTTCGGCTCGACGCGGCGGGCCACCAATTCCGTCCAGGCCGATCCCGTCTTGAAGTCTCTGCTCGACGCGGACACCCATTATGTGACCCTGTTCGGGAAGAGTTGGACGTTGCATGTGACGGACGCTCTGGGGATTTCGCTGAAGAAAAATCTCGAGTTAATCGAGGATTCGATCGCCTTTCTCAAGGATAAGGGCCGCCAGGTGTTCTACGACGCCGAGCACTTCTTCGACGGCTATAAGGCCAATCCGGAATATGCATTGCAGACTCTCCTGAAGGCTCAGGCGGCCGGCGCGGAGCGCATCATCCTCTGCGATACGAACGGCGGGACGATGCCTTGGGAGGTCAGGCGGATCGTCATGGAGGTCGTGCGCGCGGTCGGCGTGCCGCTCGGCATCCATGCCCACAATGATGCCGAGATGGCGGTGGCCAACTCATTGGTGGCCGTGCAGGAAGGGGTGCTGCAGGTGCAGGGGACGATCAACGGTATCGGCGAGCGATGCGGCAACGCCAACCTCTCGTCGATCATCCCGAACCTGAGCTTTAAGATGAAACGACCGACGGTGACGGCGGACCAATTGCGCAACCTCCGGGAGGTCTCCCATTTCGTGGCTGAGATCGCCAACCTGGTTCCGAACAAGCACCAGCCGTATGTGGGAGACTCGGCGTTCGCGCACAAAGGGGGCGTGCATATTGACGCGGTCCGCAAGAATCCGATGACGTACGAGCACATCCGTCCAGAAATGGTCGGCAATCGCCAGCGCATGCTCATTTCCGACTACTCCGGGAAAAGCAGCCTCTCGGCGAAGGCCGAGGAGTTTCACATCAAGCTGCGCAAGAAAGATCCCAAGGCACAGGAGCTCCTGGCAACGCTGAAGGACCTGGAAAACCAGGGCTACCAGTTTGAGGGAGCGGAAGGTTCATTCGAACTCTTGATGCGCCGCATGCTCGGCAAGCACAAACCGTCCTTTGAGTTGATCGGTTTCCGGATTATTGTGGAGAAGCGGCATGCAGATGAGGAACCGATCTCCGAGGCTACAGTGATGGTCAAGGTTGACCATACCGTTGAGCACACGGTGGCCGTCGGGACGGGCCCGGTAAATGCCCTGGACCACGCTCTCCGCAAAGCCCTCGAAAAGTTCTATCCGCAACTGCGGGAAGTGAAGCTGCTGGACTATAAAGTCCGTGTCCTGGCGGCCAACAAAGGGACCGCCTCCAAGGTCCGCGTCCTGATCGAATCAGGGGATCATAAGGAAAAGTGGGGGACGGTGGGTGTCTCCGAGAACATCATGGAGGCGAGCTGGCAAGCCCTGGCAGACAGCATCGAATATAAGATGGTGAAAGATCGGCGGTCTTCCAAGCATGGTTCTACTTGACTTCTTGTCTCAGGCTTGCGTATCGTAGTGATCTCTCAAGGGTTTTTGGTGACGTAGGCTGATTGGGGGGCTGACGATGAGGAAGGCAGATATTGCGACCGAAATCTATGAAAAGGTTGGCGTTTCAAAAAAGGAAGCGGCCGACCTCGTCGAGTTGGTCCTTGACACGATCAAGGGAATTCTTCAGAAAGGCGAATCATTTAAAATCGCCGGGTTCGGAAATTTCGTCGTCAGAAGCAAAGGGCCGCGCAAGGGGAGAAACCCTCGGACTGGCGAAGAAATTGGAATCACTCCCCGACGCGTGGTGACCTTCCGCCCCAGCCAAATCTTTAAAAAATACGTGAACTAGTCCGGTGGCTCATATGGCTACCGGAACCTCAGCATCCGGCCAGGACTCCGGCGGAGCGGTCGGCGAGAAACTCTTTTACAAGATCGGTGAGGTGAGCCGGCTGACCGGCCTTCCCGCCTATGTGCTGCGATTCTGGGAATCCGAGTTTGGATTCCTGCGTCCCCAGAAAACCAGGGGCCGTCAACGGAAGTACACACCCAAGGACATCGAGGCCCTTCTCCAAGTTAAACGCATGCGGTACGAACAAGGGTTCACAATTGAGGGGCTCAAACGTAGATGGCATACTCGGGTCGGCGTGCAGGAACGGCGACCCTCGCGTACGACGGCCGATGTCGTGCGGCGCGTGAAGCACGAGGTCCATGAGATGCTGAAGGTTCTCGGAGAGTAGACGTCAACGATCGTTGATACATGACGGCACAAATGAGTCGGGGCGTAGCGCAGCCCGGTAGCGCACTCGCTTGGGGTGCGAGTGGTCGTGGGTTCAAATCCCGCCGCCCCGACCAAACAGAACTTGTTCGATACCTCCAGTGATAACAACGCTTGCCCGTAGTGAGCCAACTCTTCGATGATCAATCCCGACCGGGCCCGCATGAACATGGTCGAGGGGCAACTCGTTTCTCGCGGCATCACCGATCCCAGAGTCCTGGACGCAATGCGGAAAGTCCCGCGCCATCTGTTTCTGGATGAGGCGCTGGGCGATCGGGCATATGATGATTCGGCTCTGCCGATCGGCGAGAAACAAACCATTTCTCAGCCCTATATCGTGGCGTTGATGACGCAAGCTCTCGCGCTT
>DASYQR010000062.1:0-3426 GCA_036005325.1 Nitrospirales bacterium
TCGGCGATGCCGCACAAACGGAACCCCATCATCTCTGAAAACCTTTGCGGGTTGGCGCGCCTGGTCCGGGCCAACAGCCTGGCCGCGATGGAGAACGTTCCCCTCTGGCACGAACGCGACATCAGCCACTCGTCGGTCGAGCGAGTCATTATTCCCGACAGCACCATCTTGATCGATTTCATGCTGGCCAGGATGACCGATCTGATCGCCAGGCTCGTGGTCTATCCCAACCGGATGCGGCAGAACATCGAGCTGACTGGCGGCGTCATCTACTCGCAACGGCTGATGCTGGAGCTGGTGCGGCGGGGCGCGCCGCGTGTGCAGGCCTACGAGGTCGTCCAGCGCCTCGCGATGGCGGCCTGGCAGGGGAGAACGCCCTTCAAGGATTTGGTTGAGAAGGACCCCTTTGTCACGAAACACCTTTCGGCCGAGGCCATCGGTACCTGTTTCAACCCTAAGGCGTACATCCTCCACGTGCCGGCGATCTTCAAGCGCGTGTTCGGCGACCGCGGCAAGCCGCGCACGCGGAAGGGACGAAGAACGGCATGAAGGCGAAGGTCTCCGTCACCTTGAAGCGCGGCATTCTGGACCCCCAAGGTCAGGCCGTGCTTCACGCGCTTGGCTCGCTCGGCCATACCGGTGTCAAGGACGTGCGGATGGGCAAACTCATCGAGCTGGAGTTGGCCACGAACGATCGAGCGGGCGCTGAGGCTGAGGTGAAGGCCATGTGCGAGCGTCTCCTGGCCAATACCATCATCGAAGAGTATCGGATCGAAATCGTGGACTGATGGCACACTCACCCCTTCGCATCGGCATCCTCGTCTTTCCCGGGTCCAATTGCGACCGCGACTGCTACCATGCAGTCACGGAAATTATGGGCACCGACGCTGAGTTTGTCTGGCACAAGGACGCCGCCCTCCCACCACTGGATGCTATCATCATCCCGGGCGGGTTCTCCTACGGAGACTATCTCCGCACCGGCGCCATCGCCAGGTTCTCGCCCGTGATGGCGGCCGTGACCCAGTTCGTCGAAGCCGGCGGGTTGGTCCTCGGCATCTGCAACGGCTTCCAGATTTTGTTAGAGGCCGGCCTGTTGCCGGGCGCCATGTTGCGTAATCGCTCGCTCTCCTTTATCTGCCGGGACACTTATGTCCGCGTCGAGAATCGCGCGACGCCGTTCACCAGCCGCTGCAAGCCCGGCCAGGTTCTCACGCTGCCCATCGCACACGCCGACGGCAACTACTACGCCGATCCGGCGACACTATCGTCCCTCAAGGCCAAGAACCAGGTGATCTTTCGTTATTGCACGCCGGACGGCACAGTCGCGCTGGAGGCCAATCCCAACGGGTCGCTCGACAACATCGCCGGGATCGTCAACGCCGCCGGCAACGTCCTCGGCATGATGCCCCACCCCGAGCGCTCCGCCGAAGCGCTCCTCGGCAACGAAGATGGGCGGCTCATTCTGCTTTCGCTGCTAGATTCCTTGAAGAGCGGGCGCTTTTCTCCCACGCCAGTTGTGACCGCGTGATGGTCATCAACGACCTCATCGCCCAGCACGGATTGACGGAGGAGGAGTACCAGAAGATCGTCGCCACGCTGGGGCGGGAGCCGAACCTCACCGAGCTCGGGATGTTCTCGGTGATGTGGAGCGAGCATTGCTCGTACAAGAGCTCCCGCGCGTTTCTTAAAAAGCTCCCGACGGAAGGGCCTCAGGTGGTGCAAGGCCCCGGCGAGAACGCGGGCGTGGTGGACATCGGGGACGGTCTCGTCGCGGTCTTCAAGATGGAGAGCCACAACCACCCGTCGTTCATCGAGCCGTATCAGGGCGCAGCGACCGGCGTCGGAGGGATCCTTCGCGACATCTTCACGATGGGGGCGAGGCCGATCGCGCTGTTGGACTCCCTGCGCTTCGGCCCGCTGGACACCCCGAAGAATCGCTACCTCTTCGGCGGCGTGGTCTCGGGCATCGCCGGCTATGGCAACTGTATGGGCGTCCCCACCGTCGGCGGAGAGGTCTATTTCAACGAAATTTATAACCACAACCCGCTGGTGAATGTCTTCTGCCTGGGCATCGCCCGCAAGGATCGGATTTTCCGTGGACAGGCTACCGGCGTGGGCAACCCGGTGCTCTACATCGGGTCCAAGACCGGCCGCGACGGCATCCACGGCGCGACGATGGCTTCTGACTCGTTTGATGAGGGCTCGGAGTCTAAGCGGCCGACGGTGCAGGTCGGGGATCCCTTCACGGAGAAACTCCTGTTGGAAGCCTGCCTTGAACTGATGGAAAAAGACCTCCTGGTCGGGATTCAGGACATGGGCGCTGCAGGGCTGACCAGCTCTTCCTGCGAGATGGCGTCGCGCGCCGGCACCGGCATCGAGCTGGAGTTGGCGGAGGTACCGCGGCGCGAGCAGGATATGACGCCCTATGAAGTGCTGCTTTCGGAGTCTCAGGAACGGATGCTCCTTGTCGCGAAGCCAGGACGGGAGGGCGAAGTGCTGGATGTCTGCAAGAAGTGGGATCTGGATGCCGCCGTGATCGGTCGGGTGACAGGAGATGGCATGATCCGAGTCAAAGAAAAAGGCGTGATGGTCGCCGAGGTACTGGCGCGTGCGCTGGCGGATGACGCGCCGAAGTATGAACGTCCAGCGGCTGCGCCACCGTACCAGGACCATCTGCAATCCTTGCCGCTCGAGCTCATTCTCGAGCCTCGGGATTGCAATGCTGTGCTCGATGCGCTGCTGGCGTCGCCGACCATCGCCCATAAAGGATGGGTCTTCGAGCAGTACGACCACATGGTTCAGACCAATACTCTGATTCGTCCCGGCTCGGATGCCGCAGTCCTGCGGGTCAAGGGGACGGACAAGGCGCTGGCCGTCACGGCCGACTGCAACAGCCTCTATTGCGTGCTCAATCCTTACGTGGGCGCAAGCATTGCCGTCGCCGAGGCCGCGCGTAATCTCGTCTGTGCCGGCGCGCGACCGCTGGCGTTGACCGACTGTCTCAATTTCGGAAACCCTGAGCGCCCCGACATCATGTGGCAGTTCATCCTAGCGGTCGAAGGCATCGCCGACACCTGTAAGGCCTTGAGGATTCCGGTGGTGAGCGGGAACGTGAGCTTCTATAACGAAACCCGTGGGCTGTCGATTTATCCCACGCCGATCATCGGGATGGTCGGACTGGTGGATCACGCCGATCGCGCCGTCTCGCAGGGATTCAAGGCCGAGGGCGATGCGATTATCCTGCTGGGAGAGACCGGTGAGGACCTGGGCGGGACGGAATACCTAAGAACCATCCATCACCGTGAGCAGGGGACGCCGCCCATACTCAACCTGGATCGGGAGATTGCGCTGCAAGCCGTCGTGCTGGAGGCGATTTCCCAGGGCCTGGTCCGTTCTGCTCATGACTGCGCGGAGGGAGGCTTGGCC
>DASYQR010000063.1:0-3741 GCA_036005325.1 Nitrospirales bacterium
CGGGCCGGCGATTTCACCGCCACGGTCGTCGGCGATTCCTATGTGATCAAAGACGGCAAACTGGCAACGCCCATAAAGGCCAATACCATTCGCATCAACGACAACATTCACAATGTCCTGCGGAACATCATGGGCATCACCGGCAAGGGCAAGGGCATTGTCGCGTGGGCAGCTGACGAAGTGGTGTACGCTCCCGAGATTGCCGTCTCCCGGCTCACGCTCAACGAGATCGCCGGCTACATGGAGTCGCTGTGATGTCGCATCAACCGGATAAGCCCGCCGACCTGATCCAGCCGGATCCCTCCCCCATCGGCGCCCCGGGCGGGATCCATAACCGTCCCCCCATCCCCGGAGCGGGAGAAAAGGCCGAATGCCCCAAGTTCATGAGCCATGGACCGTGCGGCGGCGTGCGCAAAGGCGGCTTCTGCGAAGTCTTCCCGGAGATGATGTGTCCATGGGTCGCGATGTACTTTGAACTGGAGAAGATGGGTCAAACCGACTGGATGACGAAGGTATGAAAAAGGGCGGCTACACGGACCGGCATGCCCGCAGCGGGATTGATGCGCGGCTTCCCGAGATCGAGACCTGGCCGAACCAGTTCAAAGGCTATGAAATCGCCATCGAGGTGCCGGAGTACACGGCCATCTGTCCCAAAACCGGTCTCCCCGATTTCGGCACGATCCGGATCATCTACGTTCCCGACAAGCGTTGCGCGGAACTGAAGTCCCTGAAAATGTACATCCACGCCTACCGCAACGTCGGCATCTTTTACGAGAACGCCGTCAACCGCATCCTGAAGGACCTCGTCACCGCCTGCCGGCCTGTCTACGCCCGCGTCATCGGGGAGTTCACCGCCCGCGGAGGCCTGCGGAGCACCATCGAGGCACGATTCCCGTAACGTCTCTTCCGTTCTGTCTCCCGCCGCGCGCTACTCGAATTTCGTGTATTCGCTGAAGATGTATTCCATTTCCGCGAGCTTGTTTTCAATCGAAAAGGGGATCATCTCGGCATACGCGGAGAGGATGACCACGGCGTTCATGTTGGCGTCTTCTTCCGACGCGCTGGCCAGCCGCATGGAAATGCCCCGATTCACGTGGCCGACGGCACGATAGATCTCGACCAGCTTCTTGAGGTCCCAATCGGGAGTCTTTCCTTTTCGCATCAACAAGTACTGCGCGGTCAGGTACATCGACACGGCCCGGTACACGGTTTCTTCCATCGTTCCGAACGGCAGGTGAAACTTCACCATCGGGCGCAACTTGTCCATGACCGGACAGTCGCTCGTGACCATGTAGATTCCGATGATGGAGCTGAGCCCTTTCTGCAGCGTCGTCTGCTTTTCGTACGTGCGCTCGGGCGTCAGGACCTGGACGGTCGTGTTCTCATACGAGATGGAGTCTTTGAACGTCTCCACCAGGTTCGACAGGTTCACCGCAACCGGGCAATACTCGACCTCGTCGCCCAGAGGGCACTGCGCGCACTGCTGATATTTCAGCTTGGTCCAGGCGGGCTTCGGGAGGTCCTGCTTGGTTACTAACGCCAACGTGTGGGGGTTTAAGTGAACCTCAAATTTCTTCACCATCCCATCAGGGAATTGAAACGTGTAGAGAAAATACACGGTGGCGGATTGATCGCTGTCGGGCATGCGTCCCCCGCTTGAGCCACGGGCCGCTCCGGGTAGAGCCGTAGCGCGAGAGCACGATACCATAACGGTCGCGCGCATGAAAGATAAAGCAGCGCCCGCGCTACGGCCTCCCGGATAACCGCCAGGCCTTTTTTTCGGCCTAAGCGGCTTGACCCGATCTCACGGTGTGTTCAGGAAACGCGCCCGACTACTTACCCAATACCGCAACCTTGCAGGCCTTCGCCACGCGAAACTTGACGACCCGCTTGGCCGGGATCTTGAGCGCCTCGCCGGTCTGGGGGTTCCGGCCCATCCGGGCCTTGCGGTTCACCAGCACCAGCTTGCCGATGCCGGGCAAGGTGAAGGTGTTCTTAGCTTCCTTGTAAGCGAGGGATGCCAGGGCCTCGACGAGTTCGCCTGCGGCTTTCTTGGTGATTCCCACTTTGTCGGCCAGATGGCCATTGACTTGTGACTTCGTCATCGCTTTTCCCATGTATGTCCTCCTTGGTGAGTTCGGAATGTCCCCGCTGCTGCAGGCTACTGCGCCGCCTTGTAGCAGAAGGTCTGTAAGGTGTCAAGACATTCCACGGAGGAAATTTTCGACGGTGGCCAAGCACTCCGCCTTGTGATATCCTGCGCACCGTGACGGGCTCACCGCGTCGTACGATCGTCGCATGGACCCTCTACGACTTCGCCAACTCCGCCTTCTCGGCCATCATCTATGCAACCGTTTTTCCGGCGTATTACGCCAACACCGTCGTCGGCAATGACGCTGGCCGTGGCGACTTCTGGTGGGGTCTGCTCGTCTCAGTGTCGATGACCCTCGTCGCCCTGACCTCTCCCTTCCTGGGAGGCATTGGCGACCATGCCGGCGTCCGCAAACCCTTTTTCATCGGGTTCACCGTCGTCTCGGTTGCCGCGACTGCCCTGCTGGCAACGGTACAGCCTGGCATGGTCTTGTGGGGATTTGCGCTCGCCGTCACCGGGATCGTCGCCTTCGAGGCGGCCTTTGTCTATTACAACTCGTACCTGCCCCGTATTGCCCTGCCGGAGCAGCTCGGCCGGGTGTCTGCGGCGGGCTTTGCCGTCGGATATGCGGGATCGCTTACCGCCTTCCTCGTCGCCTGGCCCTTTGCCGCCGCGCAGGCGTACTGGGGCTGTTTCCTCTCCGCCGCCGTTCTGTTCGGCCTGTTCTCGCTCCCCGCTTTTGCCGTGTTGCCGCCCGACGCACGGCATCCCATGCCGCTCCGTAAAGCCGTTTCACGCGGCCTGCGCGAGACGCTGGCTACTCTGCATGAAATCATACATGTGCCAGAACGTCTGTCGATGCGGCGGTTCCTCCTGGCGTACTTCGTCTTCGAAGACGGCGTGAATACCGTCATCGCATTCGCGGGGGTGTTCGCCGTGAAAACGCTCGGCTTCTCGATGACGGAGATCATCGCGCTGTTCATGGTGATCCAGGTCACGGCCCTGGCGGGATCGGCCGGCTGGGCGCGTCCGACGGATACCCGCGGACCGAAGTTCGTCATCGGGGCCATGCTCCTGCAGTGGACTGTCGTGACTGTCGCCGCTTATTTCGTGGAGGTCCCATGGCACTTCTGGATCGTCGCAGTCCTGGCGGGCACGGGCCTCGGCGCCATTCAGGCCGCCAGCCGCACGTTCATGGCGACGCTCATCCCGCCGGGCCGTGAGGCCGAATTCTTCGGCTTCTATGCCCTCGTCGGCAAGAGCGGCGCGATCCTCGGGCCCTTCGTGTTCGGCCTGACCTCGACCATGCTCGGCGGGAACCAGCGCGTCGCCATCATGACGGTCGGCCTGTTTTTTGTGGTCGGGCTTATCTTGCTTCGGCGCGTCCCCGCCGGCGGCCCGACCATACGACGGTAAGACCCATCGACAGCACCGCGCCGCAGAAGGCTGCGGTCATATCTTTTTGCGCATCCCAGATATCGCCCTGCGTTCCCAGGTACGCATCACCAAGTTCAGGACTGACGATCTGCGCCACCCAGGACTCGATGATCTCGAAAAACCCGCTGAACGCCAGCAGGATGACCACCGGGATGAGGTACGCCCAGACTCCCTCGACGTGAGTAGTGCGGACAAACACCTCTCGGATCGGA
>DASYQR010000064.1:0-5982 GCA_036005325.1 Nitrospirales bacterium
CGATGACCGCCATGTCGTTCGAAGAGATCTTCCTGGGCTTTCTGATCGCTCTGGCGGCGGGGTCGCTGATCGGGCTGGAACGGGAACAGGCCAGGGTTCACGATAAGAAACCCAGCATCGGGGGAGTCCGGACCTTTCCGCTCATCGCGCTGGCCGGCGCGCTGTCCGCGTTGCTGGCCCACACGATGGGCGTGTGGCCGATTCTCGGAGCCCTGCTGGTGATCGGCGCGTATCTGGCGATCTCATATTATCAGGAATGGAGTGAGGAGACCGTGCCGGGAATCACCACGCAAGTGGCGGCCCTCATCACGTTTCTGCTCGGCGCGTTGGCCCTCCTCCCAGGCCTGCCCTTGGCGACCGGTCAGCGCTACCTGCTGATCGTCGCCAGCGCGGGTGTGGTCATGGTGCTACTGTCTTTTAAGGCGCCGCTTCACCACGCGGTCGAACGTGTCTCAGAAGACGATATCTATGCGACGGCGAAGTTCGTCATCCTGGCGCTGATCGTCCTCCCGCTCCTTCCCAATCGGACCTTTGGCCCCCTCGACGTGCTGAATCCCTTCAATATCGGCCTGATGATCGTGTTGATCGCCGGCATCAGCTTCCTGGGCTATATCGCGACGCGAATCGCGGGCGCGAGGAAGGGACTGATGGCCACTGGCATACTCGGGGGTCTGGTTTCATCTACGGCCGTCACTGTGAGCATGGCGACGCGGGTGCGGGAGTCGCCTGCGACCGTCACGCTTGCGGCCGTGGCCATCCTCACCGCCTCGGCCACCATGTTTGCCCGGATCATGGCCATCGTCGGGATCGTTGATCTCCCTCTCCTGCCGGTCCTGCTCTGGTCCATCGGCACGATGTTGGTCGTCGGTTACGGCATCGCGTTGTTTCTCTACTTCCGGTCCCGTCACGATCTGCATAAGACTGAGCCCGTGCCGTTTCGCAATCCGTTCGAGCTGGCCTCGGCCCTCAAGTTCGGATTGCTTTACGCGGGCGTGATCTTTATGACCAAAGCCGCGCAGACGTTCCTTGGAGACCGTGGACTCTACATCTCGAGCATTCTGGCGGGCACCACCGATGTGGATGCCATCACGCTATCGGTGGCGCGGTTCCATCGCGAAGGGCTTGGCATGTCGACGGCGGTCATCGCAATCACCCTGGCCGCGCTGACGAACACGGCGGTGAAAGCGGCCGTAGCGGGTTGGCTGGGCGGGTGGCGGCTTGCGGCGTACGTAGCCTCCGGGCTGATGGGAATCTTCTGCGCCGGCGTCCTGGCGCTCATGCTGATCGGATAAACGCAAGAGCACGGCGATGACACCGACTGGAGTGGCGACGATCGAAGTAGGGAAAGGGGTCTGTTACGCCCTGTTCGCCTACGAAGTCGGGCTGGCAATCAAACTGGACGAGGCCGAGCGCCGTATCACCGCCATGACGCAACGGTTTAGCCTGAAGCGGACGCGTCGAGCGCCGCACTACTTCGAGTACCGCCCGGCGCCGCTGCGCGTGACGTTCGAGATTGGGCCGATGGTGTTCGCCGATTTTTGCAGCAGCGCGAGCGTGGACGCGGTACTCTATGACTTCGGCGCGATTTCCGTGGCCTATCGCATTCCGCTCGAGGGCGCCTTCCACCGGCTTCTTGACTTGAATGAGGCCCTCTACGACAATGCCATGCTCGTGGCTGATTCACGGAGCCGGGTGGACCATCTGCTGGCGACGATCGGGGAGGCCGTCGAACGGCCGAGCGTCTCAGAGTCCGTCGAGGACTATGTCATCTTTCAGATCGAGGAATGGAAGCCTGCCTCGACCGGAGAGGAGCTCTACACCAGGCATGCGCGGGACGTGACGCAGGTTCTCCGATGCGAGCGGCAACCGCTGTCCGAGCAGGAGGTACAGGACGCCCTGTCGTGCCGGATCTCCTTCGGCCCGGATGACGTGACCATCATTGATTGGAATACGGGGCTGTTATTCGGGCGGGACACGGAAGACGAACGCGCGGTCCTCGAGTTCGCCAATGTTGAATTGCTGGAGATGCGTCATCTCGACCAGCAGCTTGATGACGCGCTCGATCAGGCCTACGAAGTCTTGTCCCGGCGAATGGACTGGCGCCTGCGTTGGCCCGGCACGTTCGATGCCGACAAATCCCAGATCGCGCAATTACAGGTAGACAGCGCCCTCCTCTTCGAGCGCGTCACGAATGCGCTCAAACTCGTCGGCGACCAATACCTGGCCCGCGTCTCCCGGCTGGCATCCCAGCGGTTTCATCTTGAAGAGTGGGACGCCAGCATCCTGCGCAAGCTGGAAACCCTGGACAGCATCTACGGAAAAATGTCCGATCAGGTGGCGGCTCGACGGATGGAGGTCCTCGAATGGATCATCATCCTCCTGATCGCCGTCTCCATCGCCGTCTCGTTCCTGCCGGGCCTGGCGGGGCACTAACAGTCAGCTGGACACGTTCACTCTTTAGGCGCACCTTTTGAAGATGCATCCTGCCGAAGCGTCGACAGGTAAGCCACGATGTCCTTAATTTCCTTATCCGTTAGAGTGATGTCGGGAAACGTTCCCGTTCCCAGATGCCCTTCTCGGATTAGGCGAAAGCGCTCGTTGTCAGTCTTCAGCTTCAGACTGCTCGGATTTCGCAGGTCAGGCGGTTTCGGATTCAAGCGATCGATGAACGCGGTGGTGTCCGGAGCCAAGTGAGGTCGTTGGTCCAGGTGTCCATCTCGTCCATGGCAGTAGTCGCAAACACCCTTTCCATTAAATACCTTCCTGCCCTGCTCTGCGTCACCCTGTCTCTTCGGGGTTGTCTTGGAAGGGGATGGACCTGCTCTGGCATCGTTCTCTGATGTGAGCGAGGATACGAGAATGAGCCATCCGACGAGGACTGCGACAATAAGCGAGAGCGCTCCCGCCACACGACTTCCACGATGGATGATATTACGCATGACCCTCCTGGACAGCGGGTTGAAGTTCTCCGAGGATACGCCGGTAGCCTGAAAAAATCGACTGCCTCCATCAGTCCTATTTCACCCCAAGCCAATTCTAAACAGCTGTCGCGTTTCACCACAGACGTAAACTATAATTGAATCTTTCACTTTATAAATTTATCACTAACATATTGATAATATATATTTATAATGTCTATTATTTTCTCGCAATCGCTACAAGACGCGCACGAGTTCCCCTTTCCTTTACCTTGACCCTCCAAGCTGAACCCGGTAGGCTATCCCTCCATTATGCGGAAGCGTGCGATCATCACCGGGGTGACGGGGCAGGATGGTTCCTACCTGGCCGAATTGCTGCTCTTCAAGGGCTATGAGGTTCATGGTCTGGTGCGCCGTGCGAGCACCTTCAACACCCATCGGATCGATCATATCTACGTCGACCCGCATGCTCCCGGCGCCCGCTTCTTCCTCCATTACGGGGATCTCGGCAGCGCCGGTGAAATCGCCAAGCTGATCCAGGATGTCAAGCCCAACGAGCTCTATCACCTTGCCGCGCAAAGCCACGTCCGGGTGAGCTTCGATATGCCGGAGTATACCGGCGAGATCACCGGCATCGGGGCCACGCGGGTGCTTGAAGCGGTGCGCCAGTCCAAACTGCCGCTCCGGTACTATCAGGCCTCCAGCAGTGAGATGTTCGGCGCGACGCCGCCGCCACAGAACGAGACCACGCCGTTTCATCCCCGCAGTCCCTATGCGGCGGCGAAGGCCTATGCCTATTGGATGACGATCAATTACCGGGAGGCGTACGGGCTGTTCGCCGCCAACGGCATCCTGTTCAACCACGAGTCACCCCGGCGCGGCGAGACCTTCGTCAGCCGGAAGGTCACCCGCGGCGTTGCCGCCATCGTAGCCAAGCGCGCCGACAAGCTGTTTCTCGGGAACCTGGACGCGAAGCGCGACTGGGGCTACGCGCCGGAGTATGTGGAATGCATGTGGCGAATTCTCCAGGCGGAGAGCCCGGAGGACTTTGTGATCGGGACCGGGGAGACGCATTCGGTACGCGAGCTGGTGGAGACGGCGTTCGGCTACGTCAACTTGGACTGGAAGAAGCATATCGAGCGAGACCCGCGGTATTTACGGCCGTCGGAAGTCGACGGCCTGCAGGCGGATGCGTCCAAGGCGCGAAAGTCCTTGGGATGGACGCCGCGCGTCCGATTCATGGACCTCGTGAAAATCATGGTGGACTGCGACTTGGAGCTGATGGGCTGCAAGCCGGTCGGCGAGGGGAAGAAGATTCTTGGAGCCGCCGGGGTGGATTGGACGACCAACCGGATGACCACAGGGTAAGGCGGATGGGTTTCTGGGATGGATCACGTGTGCTGGTGACGGGCGGAGCCGGATTCCTGGGCTCGCATGTGGTGGAGAGCCTCCGCGCGCGAGGATGCACCCAGATCATCGTCCCGCGCAGCGCTGATTGTGATCTTGTCCAGGCCGAGGCCGTCAAGCGCCTGTTTCGTGAGGCGCAACCGCATATCGTCATCCATCTGGCCGCGCGCGTCGGCGGGATCGAAGCCAACCGTCAGAACCCCGGGCGGTTCTTCTATGAAAACCTGATGATGGGTGCGCAGGTCATGGAAGAAGCCAGGTTGGCGGGGGTCCGCAAGTTCGTGGCGATCGGGACGATCTGCGCGTACCCCAAATTCACGCCGATCCCCTTCAAGGAAGAAGACCTCTGGAACGGGTATCCGGAGGAGACCAATGCGCCCTATGGCCTGGCCAAGAAGATGCTCCTGGTGCAGGCGCAGGCTTACCGGCAGCAGTACGGGTTTCCGGCGATCACGTTATTCCCCGTCAACCTCTATGGTCCCAAGGACAATTTCGATCTGGAGACCTCCCATGTCATCCCGGCCATGATCCGCAAATTCATCGAGGCGCGGCGTGCCGGACGATCCGACGTGACGCTTTGGGGCACCGGCAAGCCGACGCGGGAATTCCTGTTCGTGCGCGATGCCGCTGAAGGAGTGCTGTTGGCGGCCGAGCGCTATAACGGGTATGAGCCGGTGAACCTGGGAGCCGGCTTCGAGATCTCCATCGCCGACCTAGCGGGCCTGATTGCCCAATTGACCCGGTACGCCGGACGGGTGGTGTGGGACGCCTCTCACCCAGACGGCCAGCCACGGCGCTGCCTGGACGTCACCCGCTCGGAAAAAGAATTCGGGTTTCGGGCGTCAACACCGTTCAAGGAGGGCCTCAAGGAAACCATTGCCTGGTACGAATCGTCTCTGTCATAATCCCACTCCCGCGTACGCACCTTGCTTTTTCCACCGACTGAATGATATGGATGCTCGTGCGTTTCTGACGCGATTCAGCGAACGAGCCGAACGGTCGTCCCCATCGTCTAGCCTGGCCTAGGACGCGGCCCTTTCAAGGCCGCAACACGGGTTCAAATCCCGTTGGGGACACCAAACCAAGCTTGATCGTGCCGGCCCTTCGATCAAACGGGCCGGATATTCAATACCATTTCCCTTAGGAGGCCATGAGCGTTAACGAGAAGCAGGTGATTTTCTCTCTGATCGGCGTGGGCCGCGTCGTTCCGCCGAAAAAACATGTCCTGAAGGATATCTACCTGTCCTTCTATTATGGGGCCAAGATCGGCGTGCTGGGGCTCAACGGATCCGGCAAGAGCACGTTGCTGCGCATCATCGCGGGCGTGGACAAGGACTATCTGGGCGAGATCACGTTCTCAAAGGGCTATACCGTCGGCCTGCTGGAGCAGGAGCCACAGCTCGAGAAGAGCAAAACCGTGAAAGAAATCGTTGAAGAAGGTCGCCGAGATGTGATCGCCCTACTGCGGGAATACGAGACGGTCAGCGCCAAGCTGGGCGAGAATCTTTCGCCGGAGGAGATGGACAAGCTGATCGAGAAACAAGGACAGTTGCAAGAAAAAATCGAGGCGGTCAACGGCTGGGAGCTGGAGAACCAGCTGGAGCTTGCGATGGATGCGCTCCGCTGCCCGTCTCCTGATACGAAGGTCGAGGTTCTC
>DASYQR010000065.1:0-9592 GCA_036005325.1 Nitrospirales bacterium
CACTGCGCGGCAAGACCGTCGTCAACCTGTTCTTCGAGCCGAGCACCCGCACACGCACGTCGTTCGAGCTGGCCGCCAAGCGCCTGAGCGCCGACGTCATCAACTTCGCGGCTTCCTCCAGCAGCCTGGCCAAGGGGGAAACTCTGCTGGATACCGCCCGTAACATCGAGGCCATGCAGGCCGACTTCATCGTCCTGCGCCATCCGGTGGCCGGTGCGCCTCACATCCTGGCGCGGCTGCTCCAGGCGTCGGTGGTGAACGCCGGGGACGGGTGGCACGAGCATCCGACCCAGGCCTTGCTGGACCTCTATACGCTCCGCGAGAAGAAACGGGAATATAAGGGCCTGCGTCTGGCCATCGTGGGGGACATCGCCCACAGCCGCGTGGCCCGTTCCAATATCTACGCACTCGTGAAGCTCGGCGCTGAGGTGCGGGTCGTCGGCCCGCCGACCATGATCCCGCAAGAAATCGAGCGATTGGGCGTCACGGTGTTCTATGACCTGGACAAGGCGTTGCGCGGCTGCGACGTCATCATGATGCTCCGGCTTCAACTGGAGCGGCAGGGGATCGCGCTGTTTCCCAGCATCCGCGAATACTCCCAGCTCTATTGCCTCACGCCGGAGCGCATGAAGCTGGCGAGCCCGGACGTCCTTGTCATGCACCCGGGACCGATCAACCGGGGAGTCGAGATCGCGCCGGAAGTGGCGGACAGCGTATCGTCCGTGATTCTCGATCAGGTGACGAACGGCCTTGCGGTGCGCATGGCAGTGCTGTACCTCTTATCGGGAGGCAAATGAGTATCCTGATTCGTCACGGCCGCGTCATCGACCCGGGCCGGCTCAACGGTCCGGCGGACGTCCTCATCCAGGATGGGAAGGTCGCGGCGGTCGGTCCAGGCTTCAAGGCGCCGGCCGGCGCCACCGTCATCGACGCGACCGGCAAGTGGGTGCTTCCCGGATTCGTGGACCTGCACGTTCATCTCCGTGAGCCGGGCTTCGAATACAAGGAAACGATCGCGAGCGGCACGGCGGCGGCCGTGGCTGGTGGCTTCACCAGCGTCTGCTGCATGCCCAATACCCAGCCGGTGAACGACAACCAGTCCGTGACCGAGCTCATCCTGGACAAGGCCCGATCCGCGGGGCTCGCCCATGTCTTCCCCATCGGCGCGATCACGAAAGGCTCGGAGGGGAAGGCGCTGGCGGAGTTCGGCGAGCTGAAAGCGGCCGGCTGCGTCGCCGTTTCGGACGACGGCAAACCCGTCATCAACGCCATGGTGATGCGCCGCGCACTCGAATATGCGCGGACCTTCGACCTGCCCGTCGTGGACCACTGCGAGTGTACGCACCTCTCGGAAGGAGGCTGCATGCACGAGGGACAAGTCGCCACCGAACTCGGCTTGCACGGCATCCCCTCGGCGTCGGAGGATGTCATGGTGGCCCGAAATCTAGAGCTGGCTGAGCTGACCGGCGGGCGCCTGCACCTGGCCCACCTCAGCACGGCCGGGTCAGTCCGGATGTTACGCGAGGCCAAGGCCAGAGGCATCCGTGTCACCGCCGAGGCCTGCCCGCACCATTTTTTGCTGAGCGAGGAGGCCGTACGCGAGTTCAACACGAACGCCAAGATGAACCCGCCGCTGCGCAGTCGGAAAGACGTGGACGCGATCAAGGCGGGGCTGAAGGACGGGACCATCGACGTGATCGCGACGGATCATGCGCCGCATGCGGTCTTCGAGAAGGAACGGGAGTTCGACTACGCGCCGTTCGGGATCGTGGGGTTGGAAACCGCCTGGGGGCTCACCATGGTGTTGGTCGAAGAAGGCGTGCTGACGGTCGAGCAGGCCGTGGCGGCGCTGACCGTCCAGCCGGCGCGCACGTTCGGCCTGGCGAAGGGCACCCTGGCCCTAGGCGCCGACGCGGACGTGACCATCGTGGATCCTGATGCGCAGTGGGTCGTGGATCCCGAGCGGTTCCGCTCGAAAGGACGCAATACACCCTTCTCTGGATGGAAGCTGAAAGGACAGGTGATCTCCACGCTCGTCAGCGGGAGGGTCGTCTATCCGTAAGCTCATCGTGACGTGTCATTGCGTGGAGATGCTGGCGCTGGCAATATGGGTCGGTGGGTTGGTGTCCATCATCGCGGCCCTCATCCCCGCCGTCTTCAATACGATCGGGATGGAAGCGGGGGGCCGGATATTGACCAAGACGTTTCAAGGCTATGACCGCCTCGTGCTGGTCTCGCTCGGACTCATCGTCATCGGGATGATGGTACGGGTGCTCGGAGGCTCGGGCGAGTGGAGGGCGTACGTCGGCATATCTGAACTGGCATTACTGGGAACGATGGCCGTCCTTGCAGGGACACTCACGTTCTGGCTGAGTCCGGAGACGGTCCGTCTCCAGGAGCTGGCGTTCAGCGCCCCGGAGGCGGCAAAACGCGCTGCCTATGACGAGTTCTTCGTCTATCATCGCGTGGCCAGGGCGCTTTACATCATCAATCTGGGACTGGGCATCACGTTGCTCTGCGTGAAGGTGCGGAAATGGGTGCGATAAAACCTGCGATCCTGGCTCTGGCGGACGGGACCGTCTTTACAGGCAAGGCCCTGGGAGCCACCGGCGAGACCGCCGGCGAGGTCGTCTTCAACACGGCGTTGTCGGGCTATCAGGAGATCCTGACCGATCCCTCGTACCGGGGACAGATGGTCACGATGACCTATCCGCATATCGGCAACTATGGGATCAACGCCGAGGACATCGAATCCGCTCATCCGTGGTTGGCCGGCTTCATCGTGAAGGAAGCCTGCCCGTATCCCAGCAACTGGCGGAGCCGCCTGTCACTGGACGAGTATCTGCGGACTCACGGCATCGTGGGAATTCAGGGCATCGACACCAGAGCCTTGACCACGCACCTCCGGGACCAGGGCTCCCAGCAGGGCGTCATCTCCCACGTAGACCTGGGCCCACAGCGCGTGGTGCAAAAAGCCAAGGATGCCCCCAGCATCATCGGCCGCGACCTGGTCAAGGAAGTCACCTGCGCCAAACCCTATGAATGGACGGAAGGCTCCGGTCAGTGGAAAGTGGGTGCGGGAGGGGCACCAGCAGGTGGGGCCCCCTTCCGCTATCGAGTCGTGGCCTTCGACTACGGGATCAAGTACAATATTTTACGGCGGCTCGTGGATGAAGGATTCCAGATGACGGTCGTTCCGGCCTCGACGACGGCGGAAGCAGCGCTGGCGCTCAATCCTGACGGCATCGTCCTCTCCAACGGTCCGGGCGACCCGGAGGCTGTGCTCTACGCGGTGGAAACCGTGCGAACGTTATTGGGCAAGAAGCCGATCTTCGGGATCTGCCTCGGCCACCAGATCATGGGGCTGGCGATGGGACTGCAGACCTATAAGCTGAAGTTCGGGCATCACGGCGCGAACCACCCTGTCATGGACATGGAGACGCGGAAAGTTGAAATCACGTCCCAGAACCATAATTTCGCCGTGCGGCGCGGAGACGGGACGACCGCCTATGGCCGCGTGCAGCTCACTCATGTGAGCCTCAACGACGACGCGGTGGAAGGATTGCGCTGCCTGGACCTGCCGGCTTACTCTGTCCAGTATCACCCCGAGGCGTCGCCGGGACCCCATGACGCCGGGTATCTCTTCCATCGGTTCACTGATCTGATGGCGAAAGGAAAGGTGTAACGGATCATGTTGACTCATCTTCGCAGCACGTTGGCCATCGCGGCGGTGGGGCTCCTCACCGCCGGCTGCATCTCCGTCTCCCTGTTTCCCCAGATGCAGCCGCTCCGGGAGAAGACGGTCCAGGGCACGGCCGCCGAGAAAATCCTGATGATCGATGTCTCGGGCATCATTGCCGAGAAGGTCTCCGGCGGAGGTCCCCTCGGCGCGTCTGAAGATCTGGTCGCGCGCCTCAAGGAGGAACTGAACATGGCCGCCGAGGACAGCCAGGTCAGAGCGCTGCTTCTGCGGATCAACAGTCCCGGCGGAACCGTGACGGCTTCGGACGTGATCCACCATGAGCTACTGACGTTCAAAGCCAAGCGCCGGGTCCCCATCGTCGCGGTCATCATGGACATCGGCGCATCCGGCGGCTACTACGTCGCGTCCGCGGCGGATCGGATCATCGTGCACCCGACCAGCGTGACCGGCAGCGTCGGGGTCATCATGCTCCGCGTCAACGCGGAAGGGCTGCTCCAAAAGATCGGCGTGGAGGCTGCGGCGATCAAATCGGGTGCGAAAAAGGACATCGGCTCGCCGTTCCGCCCGATGACCGAGGAGGAGCGCGCGATCTTCCAGGGGATGATCGATGGATTCCAGTCTCGATTCCTTGAAGTGGTGACCAGGAGCCGAAGCACGCTGCCGGCCGACCGGCTCAAGCTCGTGGCGGACGGCCGTGTCCTCACGGGACCGCAGGCCGTACAGATGGGACTGGCGGACCAGGTCGGCTACCTGGACGATGCGATCACCGCAGCCAAGAAGGCCGCCGGCATCCCCGATGCGCGGGTCGTCGTCTATGCGCGGCCTGGCGCATACAAGAACAACATCTACTCCGAATTCCAGGGACAGGGGAGCCTCGATGCGCTGGCTCATCTGGACATCATGGGGTTGGTCCACGGCGGGTCTCCGCAGTTTCTTTACCTATGGATGCCGTGATCGGAAGACGAGAAGCCCTCGCCCGCGCGCTCCGGCTCGCAGCGGGGACCTGCGGCCTGTGCCTGACGGGCGGTCTGCTCGGAGCCGGCTCCTGCACCCGCGCACCGGTGACAGGCCGCGACCAGCTGATCTTCTACTCCGAAGAGACGGAGAAGGAGATGGGTGTCGCCGCCTACCGGGACGTGCTGAAGCACTACCCGCTGAGCACGGACGCCGAGGTCAACGCGATGATCCGGCGCGTCGGGGAGCGGATTGCCGTCGCCGCCAACAAGCCGAGCTTCGAGTGGGAGTTCGCCGTGATCAAGGACGATAAGATCGTCAACGCCTTCTGCCTGCCCGGCGGAAAGGTGGCATTCTTCACAGGCATCTTCAAGCACACGCAGAACGAAAACGGCGTCGCCACGGTGATGGGACACGAGGTGACCCATGCCCTCTACCGGCACGGCGTCGAGCGGATCAGCCGGAGCTATCTCGAGATGATTGCGCAGGCCGGAGCGCTCGCCGGCGCCGCCGCGGGCAAGGTGAACCCCGCCGCCCTGCAGGGCGTCCTGATGGCCTATGGCGTCAACGCCCAATTGCCCTTCAATCGGGCGCAGGAGAGCGAGGCCGACTATATCGGCCTTCGTCTCATGGCCCAGGCCGGATACGACCCCCATGAATCCATCGCCTTCTGGGAACGTATGAGCGGATGCCCTCGTAACATGATCGGCAAGCTCTGTTTCCGGTCCGGCGCGGGTGTTCCGGAATTTCTCAGCACGCACCCCTCCGAGGAGACCCGGATCAAAAACCTTGAACGGTGGATCCCGGAAGCCATGCACTATTACAATCCATCCCCTGGTTCGCCTCCGACGGCATCACCCCCGAAGGCCACCGGCTGAGCCTCGACCGTGCCGAAGCGTACTGACATCCGCACCATCTTAATGATCGGCTCGGGGCCGATCGTGATCGGGCAGGCCTGCGAGTTCGACTACTCGGGGACCCAGGCTTGCAAGGCCCTGCGCGAGGAAGGCTACCGGATCGTGTTGATCAACAGCAATCCCGCCACCATCATGACCGACCCGGAGCTGGCTGACCGCACGTACATCGAGCCCATCACCCTCGACATGATCGAACAGGTGATCCAGCGGGAGCAGCCTGACGCGCTGCTGCCCACCATGGGCGGGCAGACCGCCCTCAACATGGCCGTCGGCCTCGCCGAAAGGGGCATCCTGAAAAAGCACGGCGTCCAGCTCATCGGGGCGAGCTACGAGGCGATCCAGAAGGCCGAGAACCGCGAAGAATTCAAGCGGGCGATGGCGCGCATCGGTCTCCGCACGCCGGCGAGCGCGATCGCTCGCACGCGGGAGGACGCGCTGCGGGCGATGGACGTGATCGGCTTTCCCGCCATCATCCGGCCGTCCTTCACGCTGGGAGGGACCGGCGGCAACATCGCTTACAATCGCGAGGAGTATGAAGCCTTCACCGAATGGGGCCTGAGCGCGAGCCCCGTCGGCGAGATCCTGATCGAGCACTCGATCATCGGGTGGAAGGAGTACGAGTTGGAGGTGATGCGCGACACGAAGGATAACGTCGTCATCGTCTGCTCCATCGAAAATTTCGACCCGATGGGGATCCATACCGGCGACAGCATCACCGTGGCGCCCGCGCAGACCCTGACCGACAAGGAATACCAGATGATGCGTGACGCGTCGCTCCGGATCATGCGGGAGATCGGCGTGGACACCGGGGGCTCCAACATCCAGTTTGCCGTGAACCCGGCGGACGGCGAACTGGCCGTGATCGAGATGAACCCGCGGGTTTCCCGGAGCTCCGCGCTGGCGTCGAAGGCGACCGGCTTCCCGATCGCCAAGATCGCCGCCAAGCTGGCCGTCGGCTATACCCTGGACGAAATCCCCAACGACATCACCCGCGTGACCAAGGCCTGCTTCGAGCCCAGCATCGATTACGTCGTGGTCAAGATCCCGCGGTTCGCCTTCGAGAAGTTTCCCCAGACCGACCCCACCCTTACGACGCAGATGAAATCGGTGGGGGAGGTGATGGCGATTGGGCGCACGTTCAAGGAGTCCCTGCAGAAAGCCATCCGGTCCCTGGAAGTGGATCGCTACGGGCTCGAGCCGCACCCGTCCCTCGCGGAAGGCGAACCGGAAGAAACCGTCGCGGCCATCAGGGAGCGCATCCGCCGCCCGGACGCCGAGCGCCTATGGCACGTAGCCGACGGCCTCCGTATGGGCATCTCCGTGGAGGAACTGCACGCGCTGACGAAGCTCGACCCGTGGTTTCTGAATCAGTTGAAGGATCTCCTGACGGTCGAGGATCAACTGGCGCGGGAGAAACATCCCCTGGACCCCTCGCGGCTCCGCGAAGTGAAGCATCTGGGCTTCTCGGACCGTCGACTGGGCGAACTGTTGAAGGTCCAGGAATCGGACATTCGCGAACAGCGGCTGAAGGCAGGCGTGGTGCCGGCCTTCAAGCGGGTGGATACCTGTGGCGCCGAGTTCCAGGCGCTTACCCCCTATCTCTACTCCACCTACGAAGCCGGGTGCGAGAGCCGGCCGCAGAACCGGCAGAAAGTCATGATCCTCGGCGGCGGGCCGAACCGCATCGGGCAGGGCATCGAGTTCGATTACTGCTGCGTGCATGCCGCGCTGGCCCTGCGCGACATGGGCTACGAGACCATCATGGTCAACTGCAACCCGGAGACGGTGAGCACCGACTACGACACCTCCGACCGGCTCTACTTCGAGCCGCTGACCGAGGAGGATGTCCTCAGCATCGTGGACACGGAACGCCGCGCGGGGACCCTGCTCGGGGTCGTGGTGCAATTCGGGGGGCAGACCCCGCTCAAGCTGGCCCTTCCGCTGGAGCAGGCCGGGGTTCCGATCCTGGGCACGTCGCCGGAGGCGATCGACCGCGCGGAAGACCGCGAGAGATTTAAAGCGTTACTTGATAAATTAGGCCTCACACAGCCGGCCAGCGGGACCGCCCGGTCCGTCAAGGAAGCCGTCAAGATCGCGGAGACGCTGACGTACCCGGTGATGGTGCGCCCCTCCTACGTCCTCGGCGGCCGGGCCATGGAGATCATCTACGACGAAAAGAGCCTGCAAGTCTATATCGGGCAGGCCATCAAGGCTTCGGTGAAACACCCGGTCCTGATCGACAAGTACTTGGAGGACGCCATCGAGATCGATGTGGACGCTCTTTCGGACGGCACGCAGGTGGTGATCGGCGGCATCATGGAGCACATCGAGGAGGCGGGGGTCCACTCCGGTGATTCGGCCTGCTCGCTGCCGCCTTATTCGCTCTCGCCGGCGCTCGTGGAAGAGATCCGCCGGCAGACAGGCGCTCTGTCCCGCGAACTCCACGTGATCGGCCTGATGAACGTGCAGTTTGCGATCCGCGACGGGATTGTCTACGTCCTGGAGGTGAATCCACGGGCATCCCGGACGGTACCGTTCGTCAGCAAGGCGATCGGCGTACCCCTGGCCAAGCTGGCCATGCAGGCGATGATGGGACGATCGCTGGAGCAGATCGGCTTCACGGCCGAGCGGACGCCGGCGCATGTCTCCGTCAAGGAAGCGGTCTTCCCCTTCAACAAGTTTCCCAACACCGACGTCTTGCTGGGTCCGGAGATGCGCTCCACCGGCGAAGTCATGGGCCTCGCTGACGACTTCGGGTCCGCATTTCTGAAATCGCAGGACGCGGCCGGCGGGCCCCTGCCCATGAAAGGACAGGTCCTCATCAGCGTGAAGGACAAGGACAAGCCGGCGACCGTACCGCTGGCCAAACGGTTTCTCGAGCTGGGTTTCACCGTGGAAGCGACACGTGGCACGGCCGCCTATCTGGCGGAGCACGGGATCGTTGTGGGAACGGTGAACAAAGTCACGGAAGGCCGCCCGCATATCGTGGACCACATCAAGAACGGGGAGATCCATCTCGTCATCAATACGGTGGGCGACAAGGTCTCCCAAGTGGATTCCGCATCTCTTCGCCGTGCCGCGCTGGTGCAATCCGTTCCCTACCAGACCACGATGGCCGGCGCCCGGGCAACGCTGATGGGCATCGAGGCCGGCCTGACGCGCAAGCTGACCGTGAAGCCGATCCAGGAATATTACGCGTAATCACCGCGAGGAAGACCGTGACGATACCGATCACTAAGAAGGGATATGCCGCGCTGCAGGCGGAGCTCGAGCGGTTGAAGAAGGTCGAGCGTCCCAAGAACATCAAGGAGATTGAAGAGGCCAGAGGCCACGGCGACCTCAGCGAGAACGCGGAATATCATGCCGCGAAGGAACGGCAGAGCCATATCCAAGGACGCATCCGCGATCTAGAGCACAAACTGGCGGAGGCGCAGATCATTGATACCTCGAAGCTCTCGACGGAGAAGGTAGTGTTCGGCGCGACCGTCACGGTGAAGGACGTCCAGAACGGCACGGAGCAGTGCTACATGCTGGTGGGTCAGGACGAAGGCGACCTGAAAAACGGAAAGATCTCGGTCCAGTCGCCGGTCGGGCGCGCTCTCATCGGCAAGCGGGTGGGGGACACGCTCGAAGTCAAAACGCCGGCCAAGGTCGTGGAGTATGAAGTGCTCGATATCCGGTTCGAGGAATCGTAAGGTCAGGTGATGGCGGCCTCACTGGCCATCCCGCTGATCACGCTTCTCACTGACTTCGGCCCGGCCGATATCTTCGTCGGCAGCATGAAGGGCGTTATTCTGGGGATCAACCCCGAAGCCCGGATCGTCGACCTCACCCACGAGGTGCCCGCCCACGATATCCGATCCGGCGCCTTCCTCCTGTATTCCGCCGCTCGCTGTTTTCCCCCTGGCGCCATCCATGTAGCCGTGGTGGACCCAGGAGTCGGGAGCGCCCGTCTGCCGCTGCTGGTCTCAACGCGCTCGTATCACTTCCTCGCACCCGACAACGGGCTCTTGAGTTA
>DASYQR010000066.1:0-6265 GCA_036005325.1 Nitrospirales bacterium
GCCGGCAAAATTACTGAAAAAAGTGAGGCCGGCAATCTGATTTTTCAAGAGAGCCGCAGCCGGAACAACGGTTCCGGGCGTTTCGTTATTGAACGCGGTCACCCCGGGGATGCCCTCGAAGGTTTGAATAGTGGCGCCTGCCTGAAAGGCGGCTACAGCGGCTGGATCATTGCTGACGAAGGGCGCCGCACCTGCAGTCAGCGGCAGACACACTATACTGATCGCAGCGAAAAAAGTTGTAACGCCGGCTTTCATTGTCATTCCTCCTCCTTGGTAGGCCATCCTATTACCACTAGTACTACTACTATCACTACTACTATTACTATTACCCCAGCTTATAAGCACGCAATTTTCAGGCCCTTTTCAAAGCCTATGAAAAATAAAGATGCAGCTGATAGCTAACGCGCATAGGTGTCAGAAAATCTGACAGTGGTGATATGGGGGAAATGGGGCACTCCCTCTCTCTGTTACGCCTAACTATGTAATTGGAAAATAGAAAGGGTGGTTGCGGGGAAGGGATTCGAACCCTTGACCTTCGGGTTATGAGCCCGACGAGCTACCGGACTGCTCCACCCCGCGACCGCATGCTAACAACTTGCCCCGTAAAGTGTCAAGGCAACGGGAATTACGGTATGATGACGCGTGTCGCCGTCGATGAAGAATCCCACTCGGATCGTCTTCATGGGGACGCCGGAGTTTGCGGTCCCGTCCCTGCAAGCATTGCTGGATGCCGATCCAGCCACTGTCGGCCAAGTGGTCGGCGTGGTCACTCAACCCGATCGTCCCAAAGGCCGCGGGCGCCAACTGACTCCTCCGCCGATCAAAGTGCTCGCCCAGCGAGCCGGACTCCCGCTCGTTCAACCGCTGAAGATGAAGGACCCCGCGTTCCTGGACACCTTGCGCAGTTGGACCCCTGACCTGATCGCCGTCACGGCTTTCGGCCGGATCTTGCCGCCGGTTGTTCTGGACCTCCCCTCGATGGGATGTGTCAACGTACACGGCTCGCTCCTCCCCAAGTATCGTGGCGCCGCTCCGATTCAGTGGGCGATCATCAATGGCGAAACCGAGACTGGCATCACCACCATGCGCATGGATCCGGGCCTGGACACGGGCCCCATGTTGTTGCGGGAAACAGTCCCGATCCTCCCAACAGATACGGCCGGTGATCTGGCGGCGCGCTTGGCTCCCATCGGCGGCAAGTTATTGGTGCAGACCATCATTGGATTAAAAAACGGCACGGTCACTCCGATTCCCCAGGACCCTGCTCACGCGACCCTGGCGCCGCTGCTCAAGAAAGAAGACGGCATGATCAACTGGAAAGACGAGGCGAGCGCGCTCGCCAATCGGATCCGCGGCCTAACGCCCTGGCCGGGAGCCCATACTTATTGCGGAAATGAGCGTTGGCAGATCTGGCGAGCGCAGGTGGCGCCCGTCGGCTGCGCGGAAGCTGAGCCGGGAACCATCCTGGAAGTGACGCAGGAGGCGCTCCGCGTGGCCACCGGCAAGGGCTCGCTTCTGATTCAGGAAATCCAGTCCGCATCCGGCAAGCGTTTGGCCGTCCGACAGTATCTTACAGGCCACCCGGTTGCTGTTGGAACGAGACTGACGAGCGAACCGCCGACAGGAAATTCATCTTCGTAGGGGCAGGCCTCCGTGCCTGCCCCTACTGATTGGGCAACCACAGAGGGTTGCCCCTACATCAACGCGCAATGCCCTCTTGAACCGAATAAGGCGATGCTCTATAGTGGCGTTTACTGGAGAATACCATGCCGAAAGTTCGCATCGCCCCTTCCATTCTTTCCGCGGACTTCGCTCACTTGGCCGACGAGATCGCTGCCATTGAACAGGCCGGCGCGGACATGGTGCATGTGGACGTCATGGACGGCCACTTCGTACCGAACCTGACGATCGGACCTCCCATCGTCGAAGCACTCCGCAAGGTTACGAAACTCCCGCTTGATGTGCACCTGATGATGACAAACCCCGACGATTTTATCGGGGAATTTGCCGAAGCCGGTGCGTCCTATCTCACTGTACACGTGGAAGCCTGTCCGCATCTGCACCGTACCATCCAATCGATCAAAGAGAAAGGCGTCAAGGCGGGAGTGACCTTGAACCCCGCGACGCCGCTCGGAAGCGTCGAGGAAATTCTGCCTGACGTGGATCTACTCTTGATCATGTCGGTGAATCCCGGATTCGGCGGCCAGCGGTTCATCCCAGGCGTCCGGGACAAGATCAGGAGAGCACGCATGATGATCGCAAAAACCGGCAAGCCCGTCTTGCTCGAAGTAGACGGCGGCATCAAGGTAGACAACGCCGGCGAGATCGTCAATGCCGGCGCCGACATCCTGGTGGCAGGCTCGGCGATTTTCGAAACCCCCGGGCGCGACTATCGCTCCGTCATCGCCCGCCTGCGCGCGGCAGGGTCCACAGGCGACGGGAACGCCGGCGAGCCCCAATCGTCGAACCGCTCTTCAAAGGCCCGCCGATGAGCGATGTCACATCGCTCGCCGAAAGCCTCCATCCCCACGAGGCCAAAGTCCTCACCGCATTTGACGCGTTTAAGAATGACGACTTCTGCACCGAAGAGGAGCTGGCCAAGCGAAGCGGCCTAGAGATCGCACAAGTCGGAGCCGCCCTGGGTCGCCTTCAACTTCCCACTAAGGGCTTGGTTGCTCTTTACGTTCGAGCTCCCGATCCTGTGGTGTCCCTCACGGAAACCGGGCAGCGTTACTTCCAGCGCTATACGCCGATGGTGCGTATCCTGTCGGCTTTGCGCACATCCGCCGACACCGGCGCCCAGTTGACCATCAAAGACCTCCAAGAACGGGAAGGACTCGATCCGAGCGAACTCAGTGGAGCCGTTGGCGAGCTGAAACAGGAGGGCGTCATTAGAATCGCAGGGGGCGGCGCGGTGGAGTTGACCGGGGTTTCCTCCAAAACTGCCGAGTCTCTCCAAGAACTCATCCAACGCGTCCACGAGGGCACCAAACCACTGTGTGATTTCACTCCTTCCGAGCAAGTCCTCATTAAAAAGTTTGCGCAAAAACGCGGCAAACCGGACGAACCGTTTCGTGTGGACGAACGAGAGAACCGTCGGTATGGTTTAACAGACACGGGGAAGGATGTCGCGCGTCAACTTCTCAAAGAGGGCGTGCGTGAGGAAGTCGCGCAACTGACTCCCGAGATGCTGAAGGACGGAAGCTGGCGCAATGTCCGCTTTCGCAAGTACACCATTGGCCTCAATCCCGCTCGCATTTCGGCCGGGAAAAAACACCCTTATCGGGAATTCCTCGATCTCGTCAAAACCAAGCTCGTCAGCATGGGGTTCGAGGAGATGCGCGGACCGCTGGTTGAGAATGAGTTCTGGAACATGGACGCGCTCTACATGCCGCAGTTCCATCCCGCTCGCGAAACCCACGACGTGTACTTCGTCAAAGAGCCTCCCTACTCCGCTCCGATCCCTGAACCGTTTCTCGCGCGGGTCGCGCAGGCACACGAAACCGGCGGCAAAACCGGATCGAGCGGCTGGGGCTATGCCTTCGACCGCATGCGCACGCGCCGCCTGGTGCTGCGCAGCCAGGGCACGTCCGTCTCCGCGCGCACACTGGCCGCCGCGCCGAAGGTGCCGGGCAAATACTTTTCGATCGCGCGGTGCTTCCGGTACGATCAGGTGGACGCCACGCACGCCCCCGACTTCTTTCAGATCGAGGGGATCGTCCTGGGACCGGACATCACCTTCCAAACCCTGCTGGGCCTGCTGACTCTCTTCGCCCGCGAGGTGGCCCAGGCCCAGGACATCCGGTTTGCCCCGGCCTATTTCCCCTTCACCGAGCCTTCAGTCGAGCTGCATGTGCGCCATCCCCGTCTCGGCTGGATGGAGCTGGGCGGCGCAGGTCTCTTTCGTCCCGAAGTCACGCGTCCGCTTGGGGTGGATGTGCCAGTGATCGCCTGGGGCCTCGGCCTTGACCGCATGGCGATGATCGCCTTGGAGATCCACGACATCCGCGATCTCTTTTCCGCAGACCTCGAGATGATCCGCTCCAAACGGGTCCAATACTGACCGTTCCATGCCGACGATCTCGATTAATCGCAAAGACCTCGACAAGCTCTTCGGACGGCGCTCGACGGACAAGGACCTGGACGCCTGGCTGCAACTGGTCAAGGGTGAAATCAAAGACCATGACGCCGCCACCGGCGAGCTGCGGATCGAACTCCAAGATTCCAACCGCCCTGATCTCTGGTGTGTGGAAGGCATCGCGCGCCAGATTCGGATCAAATTGAAGGGTGCTCCCGAGGCCCATGCCTATGTGAAAACAGCCAAAGGCCGGCGCGATCAGGTCCTCGTCGAGAAGGGGCTGGAGCGCGTGCGCCCGTTCATCGGCGCCTGCAAGGCGCGCGGGTATAAGGTGACCGAGGAGGGCCTGGCTCAACTCATTCAGACCCAGGAAAAGCTCGCCGATATTTTCGGGAGAAAACGTCGGACGGTCTCCATCGGACTGTACCGGCTGCTCCCCATCAAGTTTCCCGTCACCTATGCGCTGGACAATCCCGACCAGGCAAAATTCCGCCCGTTGGGCTACGACGAGTCGATGAGTCTGCGGGAGATTTTGGACATCCATCCCAAGGGTCAGGAGTATGGACCGATTCTCTCCGGACACGACCGGCTCCCGCTGCTCCGCGACGCCAAAGGAACCGTGCTTTCGTTTCCACCCATCATCAACAGCCGGGACATTGGCGAAGTACGGGTGGGGGACAGCGATCTGTTCATCGAGGTCACCGGTACCGATCTGCGCATGGTGATGCTGGCCGTGAACATCTTCGCCGCCAATCTGTATGATCGCGGAGCGACAATCGAACCGGTGGACATCGTCTATCCGTATAAAACCGCCAGGGGGCGGACGGTCCGGATGCCACAGCCGGTCAGCCAGCCGCGCGCGATCACATTGGCCGAAGTCAGCAAGGCCTTGGGTGCCGAGCTGTCGTTCAAGGAAATCCGAAGGAGCCTCGTTTCCTATGGTTACTCGGTGACCGGGAGCGGCCAGAGCCTGACAGTGACCCTGCCGCCCTACCGTAACGATCTCATGCACCCGGTCGATGCCATCGAGGACGTGGCCATCAGCCGCGGCTACGGCACGTTTCAGGCCGTCATGCCGTCGGCGTTCACCGTGGGAGGGCTCTCACGGATCGAGCAGCTCTCGGACAAGGTGCGCGAGTTGATGCTCGGCTTCGGCTTTCAGGAGATCGTCTCGAACATCCTGGGCTCTCGCGAGGATCTGGCCCAGAGGATGCGCCTGAGCGTCGAGCATCCAGATGCCTGTTGCGTCGAAATCGAAAACGTCATGTCCCAGAGCTACGAATGCCTCCGCCGGTGGATCCTGCCGTCACTCCTGCGTGTCGAGACCACCTCCTCCCGCAGCTTCTATCCGCATCTGTTGTTCGAGGTTGGCGAGGCGGCCATTCCGGACCAGCAGGCCGAGACCGGCAGCCGGACCGAGGTTCGTGTGAGCGCCCTGTCGGCCCATGCGAATGCGAACTTTTCCGAGACCCACTCTTTTCTGGAGTTGATGTGCTTGTACCTCAACAGGCCCTATCGGCTCACACCGACCGTTCATCCCTCATTCATGGACGGGCGAGTCGCTCATATTATGATCGATGACAAACCGGTTGGTCTGATCGGCGAACTGCACCCGGAAGTGCTGGAGCGCTGGCAGATCACCATGCCCTGCAGCGCGTTTGAGCTGGCACTCGATCCGCTCGTGTAAGCGGTAGGGGCACGGCATGCCGTGCCCCTACACACGCCGTGCCCCTACCGAGGTTAAACCTTGGCGAGCTGGGCCTTCGCAGTATCGACGAGCTTGGTAAAGCCGCCTGGATCGCGAATGGCCATCTCGGACATGACCTTGCGGTCCAGATCGATGCCCGCCTTCTTCAGCGCGTTGATGAAGCGGGAATAGAGCATGCCGTTGATCCGGCACGCCGCCGTGATACGCGTGATCCACAGCCGCCGAAAATTCCGCTTCCGGTTGCGGCGGTCGCGATAGGCGTATTTCTGAGCACGGTCCACGGCCTCGGTTGCCGTCCTGAACAGCTTGCTCTTGGCTCCGTAGTAGCCCTTCGCCAACTTGAGTCTTTTTTTGTGACGTGCGCGGGTCTTCGTCCCGCCTTTAGCCCGTGGCATGGTTGCGTTCTCTCCTTCCTCGATTCATCACTTGGGTAGCAGGATGGCAATCCGGTACACATCGCCCGGCGCCACCGGCGTCGG
>DASYQR010000067.1:0-9826 GCA_036005325.1 Nitrospirales bacterium
TTGGAGCGTTTTCTGGACGTAGGCCTTGTGCTTGGGATCGGTAGTGCGGATGAAGGCGTTGTTCGAGATGTTCAGCCGCTTCCAGAGCTCCTGAAAACGCAGTGCCAGTTTGTTGCAGTGCGTCTGCGGATCGATGCCGGCATTCTCGGCGGCCTGTTGGACTTTTTGGCCGTGCTCGTCGAGGCCTGTGAGGAAAAACACGTCATGGCCCATTTGCCGGTGGTAGCGCGCCAGCACGTCGGCGGCGATGGTCGTGTAGGCGTGGCCGATATGCGGGACGTCGTTGACGTAATAGATGGGCGTGGTGATGTAGAACGTTTTGAGCACTCAACCTCCGATAAGCTAGGCGGCTTTGGCCTGGAGCGCGGCCCGTAAGCGAAGCAGCAGACCCTCCAGCATCAGTTGCTTGTTGAGGTTGCGCTCAAGCCCGCGATGCATGGACTCCACGTAGGCGGCGAGTTCCGCGATCGTGTCCACTTTCAACCGGGCCGCGAGCGCCTCCAGCTCCTCCAGGCAGTCGACGTTGAGCAGACGGGTGCAGTCGCCGCCGACTTTCACGATGGCCAGATCGCGGAACCAGGCGGCCAGCCAGCCCAATGACGCCTCGGCTCGGTCGGATTTGCCGATCGCCTCACATGCCGACAAAAGCCCGCTGATGCTTTCCACCGTTTCTGGGCTCACGAGGCGGAGGAACTCGGCACGCTCGGCGCGGAGGGCCTCCGGGTCAGCCTCGAGGACCAGGCCCAGCCGCCCTCCCGAGACGATGGCGAGGAACCGCGCGTCTTTCTCCGTTAGTCCTCGCCGCTGGCGCACGGCTGCTTCCACGACATCGAGAGCGAGGGGAGCGAACCGGATCTCCTGACAGCGCGACCGGATGGTGGGCAGCAGGGCCTCGGGTCGTGAGGAGATGAGGAGGATCAGACTATCGGGAGGCGGCTCTTCGATCGTCTTGAGCAGGGCGTTGGCCGCTTCGCGTCTCAACAGATCCGCGTTGTCGAGAATGACGATCTTGAGCCGGCCGATCAGAGGACGATAGATGAACCGAGACTCGATCTCGCGGGCGCTTTCGGTTTCGCCCTTGCCGCTCGTGGCGGTGAGGATCATCACGTCGGGGTGAGACCCGCTCTCGATCTGATGGCAGGACCGGCAGGCGCCGCAGGCATCCGGCGGGTCCGGCGGCGGATCTACCTCGCAGTTCACGGCTTGCGCCAGCACGCGGGCCGTCAGCAGTTTGCCGATCTGCTCCTTGCCGTGAAACAGCAGCGCATGGGCCAAGCGCTCGCTGCGAAGCGCGGCCTGCAGAAACCGCTTGGGTCGTTCGTGGCCGATGATCGCGTCAAACGGCATGGCGTTCGACTCGGGTCACGCCGCTCTTTCTGGTCCGCAGCCGGGCCTGGACGATACGGTCGATCGCTTGTGCCACATTGTCCATGGACGCGGTGCCGTCCACCACCTGCATGCGGCGGAGGTTCTGCTTGGCGATGCGGAGGTAGCCCCGTCTGACGGCCTCATGGAACGACACATGCTCCCGGTCGAGGCGATCGAGGTCGCCCACGCGACGCTTTCGGTTCAGCCCGACCGCCACGGGCACGTCCAGAAGGATGGCAAGGTCCGGAGCCAGGCCCGCGGTGGCGAAGCGGTTCAAACGGGCAACGGTATCGGGGCCGAGCCCGCGCCCGTAGCCCTGATAGGCCATGGTCGCATCCGTGAAGCGGTCGCAGAGCACCACGGCCCCTTTCTCCAGGGCCGGTTTGATGATTTCAGAGACATGCTGGGCGCGAACTGCGAGAAAAAGCAGGAGTTCACAGCGGGGAGTGATGCTCTGATTCTTGGGGTCCAGCAGAATGGTCCGGATCTGTTCGCTGATCGGCGACCCGCCGGGCTCGCGGGTTTCGACGACCAGGTAGCCGAGCCCCCGGAGGCGGCGGGCCAGCTCTCGAAGCTGCGTGGTCTTCCCGCAGCCTTCGATCCCTTCGAAGCTCAGAAAAAACCCTCGCTTGAGACCCGCACGCGGCATGGTTGAGTCACCCCACTTCGGGAGAGAAGAATCGATGAGGCGATCATAGTCCAAGTTATTGAGAAATAGCAATCAATCGCTTGCGCTGGTCGAGTAAAACTTTGTATGATGGCAGATTGGGAAACGGCTGGTCCATTCATGCTGAAAGTCTCCCTGAAACGCTACTTTATTACCGGCCTTCTGGTCGTGGTGCCGATCTGGGGAACGGTGCTGGTTCTCAAGACCCTGTTCGTCACCCTGGACGGCCTTTTAGGGGACATACCTGCGAAGTATGTCACGCAGCGCTATGTGCCGGGGGTCGGCATTTTGGTGCTGGTCAGCGTGATCCTGCTCGCGGGCGTCCTGGCAACGAACATCATGGGCAGGCGCATCGTGGCGGGCTGGGAAGACTTCCTGCAGCGGGTGCCGGTGGTACGCGGGATCTACGCGACCATCAAGGCGATGATGGATGTCCTGTCCTTCAAGGATAGGACCGGGGTGGTCACGAAGTACAGCCGCGTCGTGATGATCGAGTTTCCCCGCAAGGGGCAGTATGCGCTGGCGTTGGTGACCGGTGTCACGCCTGGAGAAGTGCAGGACATCAGCCCGGAGCGGGTGATCAATGTCTACGTGCCGACCTCCCCGAACCCGACCTCCGGCTACCTGCTGTTCGTGCCGGAGAACGAATTGATTCCGGTGAACATGAGCGTGGATGAAGCGATGAAGATGATGTTCTCCGGCGGGATGTACACCCCGCCAGTCCCTGAGACGGTCGGCGCGGGCGCCGTCCGGAAGGCATGAGCAAGCTCGCGGCCATCGTGCTGGCGGCGGGACAGGGGACCCGCATGAAGTCCAAGCTCGCCAAGGTGCTCCATCCTGTGTGCGGGCGCCCGATGGTGCTGTTTGCGGCCGATCTTGCCGAGAGCCTTGCCAAGGGCCACGTCGCGGTGGTTGTGGGACACCAGGCCGAGCAGGTCAAGGACCTTCTGGCCGACCGCAAGGTGGACCTCGTGGTGCAGACGCGCCGGCTCGGGACCGGCCATGCGGTTGCACAAGCGCAGACGGCGTTCCAGGGCCGCGGCGGAAACGGGTGGAGCGGCCGGCGGTTTGTGATCCTGAGCGGGGACACTCCGCTGTTGACCGAAGCGACGGTGCGGGCGCTCCTGACGCTGCACGAACGCGAGCGCGCGACGGTGACGCTGCTGACGGCGCATCTCGACCGGCCCGCCGGCTACGGCCGAATCGTGCGGGGCCGTGATGGTTTGGTCTGGAAGATCGTCGAGGACAAGGACGCCACGCCGGCGGAGCGGCGGCTGACCGAGGTCAACTCGGGCACGTATATCGTCGAAGGCGACTTTCTATTTCCCGCGCTGGCGGCGCTCAAGCCGTCGAACGTGCAGAAGGAATATTATCTGACCGACATCGTGGCGGCGGCGATTCGGCAGGGGAAACGGGTGGCGGCGTACATCGCGGCGGATTCCGTCGAGGCGCTCGGCATCAACACGCGGGCCGAGCTGGCCGAGGCCGAGCGGATCCTCCGTGCGCGCGTGCGGCAGCGCCTGATGGACGCGGGCGCGACGTTTCTCGCGCCGGAGACAAGTTTCGTGGATGGGGAAGTCCGGATCGGCCGCGACACCATCATCCATCCGCACACGACCCTGGAGGGCCGGACGATCATCGGTGAGGATTGCGTGATCCGCTCCCACAGCCGGCTTGTCGAGAGCGTGCTGGGCGACGGTGTCACGGTGCTGGACGGGTGCGTGATCGAAGGGAGCCGGCTGGAAGAGCAGTGCACCGTGGGCCCGTTCGCGCATTTGCGGCCGGGCACGGTCGTCAGGCCTCACGCGAAGGTGGGCAATTTCGTGGAGCTGAAGAAGACGGAGCTGGGGCAGGGGTCCAAGGCCAATCACCTGAGCTATCTCGGCGATGCGCGGATCGGGAAGCGGGTGAACGTCGGAGCCGGCACCATCACCTGCAATTACGACGGCATCAACAAGCACCAGACGGTGATCGGCGATGATGTCTTCGTCGGGAGCGACGTGTCCATCGTCGCGCCGGTCACGGTCGGGCGCGGGGCTGTGATTGCTGCGGGATCGGTCGTCACGCAGGACGTGCCGGCCGATGCGCTCGCGCTCGGTCGCGCGAGACAGGTCGTCAAGCCGGGCTGGGTCAAGGGTTGGCGCGAGAAGGCGAAGAAAGGCAAGAGCTGAGGCCATGTGCGGTATTGTCGGCTATATCGGGAATCAACAGGCGGTGCCGTTGCTGCTTGACGGCCTGAAGCGGCTTGAATACCGCGGTTATGATTCGGCCGGGGTGGCCATCCTCTGCGACGGGAAGATTGGCGTGCGCCGGAGCGTCGGCAAGCTGATGAATCTGGAGAAGGCGTTGGGCGGGACGCAAATGAACGGGACCTCCGGGATCGGCCACACGCGCTGGGCGACGCACGGCAAGCCGTCGGAGCAGAATGCCCATCCGCACCGGTCAGGATCGCTGGTGCTCGTCCACAACGGCATCATCGAGAACTATGTGACGTTGAAAGCGCGCTTGCAGAACGAAGGCTACCGGTTCGAGTCCGAGACCGACACGGAGGTGATGGCCCACTTGATCGCGCGGAACATGAAGACCGGTCTCAAGCTGGAGGAAGCCGTGCGCGCGGCGACGCGGGACGTCCGCGGCAGCTACGCCATTGCCGTTGTGTGCGAAGGCGAACCGGGCGTGATCATCGCCGCGCGGTCTGGGTGCCCGCTCGTGATCGGCATGGGCGAACACGGCGCCTTCGTGGCCTCGGACGTGACCGCGATCCTGGCGCACACGCGCGACGTGGTCTTCCTGGAAGACGGCGAACTGGCGGTCCTCTCGGGGCAGGGACTGGCCGTGATGGACGCGGAGGCCAAGCCGGTGACGCGGGCGGCGACACGCATTGCGTGGGACGCGGCCGCGGCCGAGAAAGGCGGCTATCCGCACTTCATGCTGAAAGAGATTCACGAACAGCCGCAGACGATCCTGGATACGATGCGAGGCCGTTACACCTACGAGCGTGGGGAGGCGGACCTCCCCGATATCGGACTGACGCCGGCCCAGTTCGCCGAGACCCATCGGATCTGGATCGTGGCCTGCGGGACCTCGTGGCATGCCGCGCTGGTCGGGAAATACCTCATCGAAGAGATGGTGCGGGCACCGGTCCAGGTAGACATCGGCTCGGAGTTCCGGTATCGCAACCCGCTGATCGGGAAGAATGACTTGCTGGTGGCGATCTCCCAGTCGGGAGAGACCGCCGATACGCTGGCGGCCATCCGCGAGGCCAGGAAGCAGGGCGCCCGCGTGGTGTCCATCTGCAACGTGGTGGGGAGCAGCCTGGTCCGCGAGTCGGACGGCATGCTCTACACGCATGCGGGACCGGAGATCGGCGTGGCGTCCACCAAGGCCTTCACAGCCCAGCTCACCGCGCTCTACTTGTTGGCCTTACATCTGGGCCGGGTACGGGGCGTCGTCTCGGAGCAACAAGGGAAGGCGTGGCTCGACCGGTTCGTCACGTTGCCGACGCACGTTCAGCATCTGTTGGATCGTGAGGCTGAGCTCGTCTCCATTGCCAAACGCTACCACACCAAGCGCAATTTCCTGTACCTGGGCCGCGGGATTAATTACCCGATCGCGCTGGAAGGGGCGCTGAAGTTGAAGGAAATCTCGTACATTCACGCCGAGGGCTACGCGGCGGGGGAAATGAAGCACGGCCCGATCGCGCTCATCGACAAGGACATGCCGGTCGTGATGCTGGCACCGCGCGACCACCTGTACGAGAAGACGGTGAGCAACCTGATGGAGGTGAAGGCCCGCGGGGCGCCGGTCATTGCCTTCGTCACCGCCGGCGAACGTGAGTTGGGGAAGACGGCGGATGCGGTCTTTACAATCCCGGACGTGCACCCGCTGATGTCACCGATCCTTTTTGCCGTGCCGCTGCAATTGCTGGCGTACCATATCGCGGTGCTGCGGGGCACCGACGTGGATCAGCCGAGGAACCTCGCCAAAAGCGTGACCGTTGAATAAAGGAAACGCATGGAGATCACGAAGGAACAGGTCGAGCATGTGGCCAGGCTGGCACGGCTGGAAGTTAGCGAGGATGAAAAGGCCATGTTCGCCCGTCAGCTCAGCGGGATCCTCACGTACATGGACCAGCTCAAGGAGCTGGATACGAAAGGGGTCGAGCCGACCGCAACCGTGCTGCCGACCGACAATGTCTTTCGCGACGACAACGTGCGGCCGTCGCTCACACAAGAGAGGGCCCTGGCCAACGCGCCGGACCAGGCAGACGGGTTTTTCCGTGTGCCGAAGATTCTAGAAGATCGTTAAACGTTAAGCGTTAAACGTGGAAAAAAAGTCAAGTGCTCTACCGTTTGACGAATAACGATTAACGAATAACGGAGTCACAACGAATGTTCAGACAAATGCTGCGATCGAAAATTCACCGGGCCACGGTGACCGACGCCTCCCTGGAATATGAAGGCAGTCTGACCGTGGACGAGACGCTCCTGGAGGCGGCCGGCATCCTGCCCTATGAGGCCGTCGTCATCTCAAACCTGAACAACGGGGAACGATTCACGACCTATGTCATTCCCGGCGAGCGGGGGAGCGGCACGATCTCGCTGAACGGCCCGACGGCGCGCAAAGGCGCGGTGGGCGATAAGATCATCGTCTTCTGCTACGAGTTTTACAATGAGGACGAGATCAAGCGGCACGAGCCGCGGATCATCAAAGTGGATGACAAAAACAGGGTGATCTCCTGATGTCGCTTCGCAAGCTCACGCTCGTCGAGCTCAAGAATAAGTTCACGAAGGGGGAGGTCTCGGCCGCCGAGATCGTCAAGGCCTATTTCCAGCGCATCACGGCTGCCGAACCCAAGGTCAAGGCCTACATCACCACGATGCGGAAAGACACGCTGACAAAAGAGGCCGACGACCTCGATTACAAGCTCAGGGACTGGCGGAAGACCATGCCCTTGATGGCCATGCCAGTCGCGGTCAAGGACAACATCTGCACGGAGGGCATCAAGACTACCTGCGGCTCCCGCATGCTGGAGAACTTTGTGCCGCCCTACGACGCGACGGTGGTTTCGCGTCTGAAGGAGCACGGGTATTTCCTCATCGGCAAGACGAACCTGGATGAGTTCGCGATGGGCTCTTCGACCGAGAACTCCGCCTTCGGGCCGACGCGGAACCCCTGGAACGTGGCCTGCATTCCCGGCGGGTCCAGTGGGGGCTCGGCCGCGGCCGTGGCCGCCGACCTCTGCGTGGCGGCCTTGGGCTCGGACACCGGGGGCTCCATCCGGCAGCCGGCGGCCTGCTGCGGTGTGGTGGGGCTCAAGCCAACCTACGGCCGGGTGTCGCGCTACGGGCTGGTCGCCTTCGCCTCGTCGCTCGACCAGATCGGGCCGATCACGAAGGACGTGCGCGATGCGGCGGTGCTGCTTCAGGCGATTGCGGGACACGATCCCCTGGACTCGACCTCGGCCGACGTGCCGGTGCCCGACTATCAGAAGGGGCTCAAGGAGAACATGCGCGGGGTGAAGGTCGGCGTGCCGCTGGAGTTCTTCGCCGAAGGGCTCGATCCCGAAGTGGAACTCGCGGTGCGGACAGCGATCATCCAGATGCAGGCGCTCAAGGCCGAGATCAAGGAGATCTCGCTGCCGGCGACGAAGTACGCCATAGCGACGTACTATCTGATCGCCACGGCTGAGGCGTCCTCCAACCTCGCCCGGTATGACGGCGTCAAGTACGGGTACAGGGCCCCGAAAGAGAAAGGTCTGCTGGAGATGTACATGAAGACCCGGCAGGAGGGCTTCGGCGCGGAAGTGAAACGCCGCATCATGCTGGGGACCTATGCGCTGTCGGCCGGTTACTACGACGCGTACTACGGCAGGGCGCAGGCCGTGCGGACTCTGATCAAGCGGGACTTCGACGAGGCGTTCAAGGAGGTGGACGTGATCGTCACGCCGACGATGCCCACGCCGGCCTTCAAGCTCGGCGAGAAAATACAGGATCCGTTGCAGATGTACCTCTCGGACATCTACACGATTTCGGTGAATCTGGCCGGGGTGCCGGCGGTCGTGGTCCCCTGCGGGTTTAGCAGTGGAAGGCTGCCGATCGGCCTGCAGATCATCGGCCGCCCGTTCGAGGAGGAGAAAATCCTCCGGGCCGCGTATGCCTACGAGCAGGCAACGGACTGGCACTTGAAGAAGCCGGCGATCTAGAAGATCGTTAAACGTGAATCGTTAAACGTTTAACGAATATCGGATAACGATTAACGAGGAGCTAGATGGATATGCTGATTCAGGTTGCAGCGGCAGTGGTGGCGGTGGTCGCGGTCGTGGTGGCGGCGTTCCTCGTGCCGATGCTGATCCAGCTTCGCAGGATGGCGGAAGAGTCGGAGCGCCTGCTGGGGCGCATGAACGAAGAGCTGCCGATCCTGTTCCGGGAAGTGACGCAAGCGGCCCAGAATTTGAACCAGGTGGCGACCGAGATGCGGGACGCAGCCTCCCATGCGCGGGTGCTTGGCGATGCGATTGGCGAAGTTGGGGAGTCGATCAATCAGGTCCACGGACTGGTCCGAAACGGAGCCGGCACCTTGCTGTCGAATTTCGGCAGCCTGGTAGCCGGCTTTCGGGCAGCCTATGGAGTGTTCAAGAAGAAATCATCATCGGAATCACATCATGAACAAGGAGGTTCTTCCAATGGCGGCTGAAAATAATGACTATTCGGCGGGAGCAGTGGCATTTGCCTTCTTAGCGGGCGCCGTCATCGGCGCCGGCGCAGCATTATTGTTGGCCCCTCAGACGGGAGAGGAGACCCGCAATCTACTGAGGCGGTATGCCAAAGAGGCTGAAAAAGAAGTGTTCGCCAAAGCCAAAGAGGCCCAGGAGACACTCGATACGGTCCTTGAGCAGGGCAAGCAGTTTGTCAATGAGAAGAAGACGGTCCTAACGGCGGCATTTGAGGCCGGCCGTGAGGCGATGAAAAAGGAACGCTAAACCTAGTCTGTGGCGTATGAAGTCGTCATCGGGCTGGAGGTACATGCGCACCTCCTGACCGAATCCAAGATGTTCTGCGGGTGCAGCACGAAGTTCGGGGCCGCGCCCAACAGCCAGACGTGCCCCGTGTGTCTCGGCCTGCCGGGGGTCTTGCCGGTCATCAACCACAAGGCCGTCGAGTTCGCCATCCGCACGGGGCTCGCGCTGAACTGCACCATCGCACCGATGAACCGGTTCGCCCGCAAGAACTACTTCTACCCGGACCTGCCGAAGGGCTATCAAATCTCGCAGTACGAGCTGCCGATCTGCGAGCACGGCTGGCTGGAGATCGGACAGAACGGAACGAGCAAGCGCGTCCGCATCCGGCGGGCCCATCTGGAGGAGGACGCGGGCAAGAATCTCCATACGGGCATCGCCGGCGCGTCGCACGTGGACCTGAACCGGGCCGGGACGCCGCTGCTGGAGATCGTGACCGAGCCGGACCTGCGTTCGCCGGATGAGGCGGTAGCCTACCTCAAAAAGCTGCGCGACATGTTGGTGTCCCTGGAGGTCTGCGACGGCAACATGGAAGAGGGGAGCCTGCGATGCGAACCCAACCTCTCCCTGCGGCCTATCGGCACGAAGGAGTTCGGCACCAAGGTCGAGCTGAAGAATATCAACTCCTTCAAATTTGTGAAGGCGGCGATGGAGTACGAGATCAAGCGGCAGACGAAGGTCCTGGAGGAAGGCGGGAAGGTCGCGCAGGAGACGCGTCTGTGGGACACAGAGAAGGGTGAGACGGCCGTGATGCGCAGCAAAGAGGAGGCGCA
>DASYQR010000068.1:0-5226 GCA_036005325.1 Nitrospirales bacterium
ACCGCGATTTACGTGAAGAAAGCCGACGAATCACACCTCATCGGACCGGGCCCTGTCCAGGGCTTCCTCGACATGCAGGCCATCGTGGACCTGGCCACGCGGGTCGGCGTCGACGGCATTCATCCAGGGTACGGGTTCCTCTCAGAGAACGCGGAATTCGCCCGTCTCTGCCAAGCGTCGGGGATCACATTCATCGGACCGTCTCCAGAGGCCATCCGCCTCATGGGCAACAAGGTGCACGCGCGGGAGATCGCTCGGAAAGCAGGCGTGCCGATCGTGCCCGGAACCGAGAAGAGCATCACCCACCCGACGGAAGCCCTCAGCTTCGCCGCGAACACCGGCTATCCCCTGATGGTGAAAGCCTCGATGGGCGGCGGCGGGCGAGGCCTGCATGTAGTCCGCAACGATCAGGAGTTGATCGCCCAGATGGAAGTCGCCCGCCGGGAGGCGCTGTCCTCGTTCGGGAACGGCGAAATTTTCCTGGAGAAGTACATCGAGCGTCCGCACCACATCGAATTCCAGATTCTGGCCGACCAGCACGGGCACATCATCCACCTCGGCGAGCGGGACTGCTCCATCCAGCGCCGCCATCAGAAACTGATCGAGATCGCTCCCTCGCTGGTGCTGGATAAAGAGCTGAGACAGCGCATGGGCGAAGCGGCTATCGCCGTGGCCAAAGCGGTGAGCTACGACAACGCCGGCACGGTGGAGTTTCTCCTGGACAGAGACCGCAACTTCTTCTTCATCGAGATGAACACCCGCATCCAGGTCGAACACACGGTCACGGAGCAGATCACGGCGATCGATCTCGTACGCTCGCAGATCGAGGTGGCCGCCGGCCTACCGCTGGAGTTCCAACAAGAAGACGTCATGCTCCAGGGACATGCCATCCAATGCCGGATCAACGCCGAGGACCCCCGCAACAACTTCCGGCCCTGCACCGGGACCGTGACCGCCTATTACTCGCCGGGCGGCGTCGGCGTCCGCATCGACGGCATGGCCTACAAGGACTACACCATTCCTCCCTATTATGATGCCCTCCTCGCGAAGCTGGTCGTGCGCGGCCGGACGTGGGAAGAGACGGTCAGTCGGGCCCGCCGCTCGTTGGAGGAATTTGTTCTGCGGGGGATGAAGACCACAATTCCCTTCATGAAACGGATCATGGAAGAGCCTGACTTCCAGGCGGGCCGGTTCGATACCAGCTACCTGGAAACGCATCCGGAGGTGTTCGACTACGAAGATTACACCGATCCGGAAGATCTGGTCGTCGCCATCTCCGCGGCCATCGTGGCCTACGAAGGACTGTAAGCGTGAAGACGCCCAGGAAAAAAACGAAAAAGGCGGGCACCCGTCGGCCGGCTCCCATTGACATCGAAGCCGCGCCGGCCAAACAGGTCCTGCTGACCGACGTGGCCCTGCGCGACGGGCACCAGTCTCTGCTGGCCACGCGCATGCGGACCGAGGACATGCTCGACGTCGCCGACCGGCTTGATAAGGTCGGCTTCTGGTCGCTGGAAGTCTGGGGCGGCGCGACTTTCGACACCTGCCTGCGGTTTCTGAAGGAAGATCCGTGGGAACGGCTCCGCGCGATCAAGCGCGTGATGCCCCGCACGCGGCTCCAGATGTTGCTGCGCGGCCAGAACCTGGTCGGCTACCGCCACTATCCCGATGACGTGGTGAACGCTTTCATCGAGCGGGCCGCCGATAATGGCGTGGACGTCTTCCGCATCTTCGATGCCTTGAACGACATCCGCAACATGGAGACGTCCGTTTCCGCCGTCCGTCGCGTCCGCAAGCATATCGAAGCCACGATTTGCTACACCACGAGCCCAGTGCACAGCGTGGAGCGGTTCATCGAGCTGGCGAAACGCCTGGAGGACCTCGGCACCGATACCCTCTGCATCAAGGACATGGCCGGGCTCCTGGCACCGATGGACGCATACCGGCTCGTCAAGGGCCTCAAAGCGGCCGTCCGCGTGCCGATCCATCTACACAGCCACTACACATCGGGAATGGCCTCGACCAGCGCCCTCATGGCGATCCTCGGGGGCCTCGACATGCTGGACACGGCGCTCTCCCCGCTCTCCGGTGGCACCTCACACCCGCCGACGGAGACCTTCGTCGCGCTGCTTCGCGGGACACCCTACGATACCGGGCTCGATCTGAAGACGCTCCCGCCCGTCGCCGAAGTTCTCCGCAACGCCAGGAAGAAGTACCACCAGTTCGAAAGCGATTTCGCCGGCGTCGACTCTGAGATTCTGATCTCGCAGATTCCCGGCGGCATGCTGTCCAATCTGGCCGCGCAGCTCGCCGAGCAGAACTCCCTGGATAAGTTCAAGGCGGTGCTGGAGGAAGTTCCCCATGTCCGCCAGGACTTCGGCTACCCGCCGCTGGTGACCCCGACAAGCCAGATCGTCGGTACTCAGGCCACGCTTAACGTCCTCACCGGCGAGCGCTATAAGGTCGTCACCACCGAGACGCGGAACTATCTCAAGGGACTTTACGGGAAGCCGCCGGGTCCTGTTGATGCCACCATCCGAAAACGTGCCCTCGGCAAGGAGTCGGTCATCACTATCCGCCCTGCCAATCTTCTCGAGCCGGAACTGCCGAAGGCCACCCGCGAAGTCGCGGACAAGACGACAAACCCGGAGGATGTGCTATCGTACGCGCTGTTCTCGAGCATCGCGAACGACTTCTTCGACGAGCGCGCGAGCGGGCAGCTCAAGCCTGAACCACTCGCCCCCCTGCCGCCCAAGGGTCCTGCCGTGGCCCATGAATTGAAGCTGGCTCCGCTGGAGTTCAAGGTGACCGTCCATGGGGAGAGCTACCACATCAAGGTGTCGGGCTCGGGCCGCAAGACCGACGGGAAGAAGCCGTACTACATCAAGGTGAACGACCGGCTGGAAGAAGTTCACCTCGAACCGCTGGTCGAAGTGTTGACCGGCACGCCGGAAGCCCCACAAGTCGGGGGCGAAAAGAAAACCCAACGGCCGAAGCCGTCCGGTCCTGGCGACGTGGCCGCTTCCCTGCCGGGCAAAGTCACCAAGGTTCTGGTCAAGCAAGGCCAAGCCGTAAAGAAAGGCGACCTGGTGCTCATCGTCGAAGCCATGAAGATGGAAAGCCAGGTGATCGCGCCGATCGCCGGTGCCGTCAAAACCCTCTACGTCAAAGAAGGCGACGACGTGACGCCCGATGAAACGCTCCTCGTCGTGGAGTAGGGGCGTATTGCAATACGCCCCTACGACAGATGCAACCGCATTTCTTTCCTCCGTTTGACCGCTACTCGCCGCAATTTGTCCTCATCAACGGGCACCGCACGGCCTACATCCGGCACGGCAACGGGCCTCCGGTCGTGCTGTTGCACGGCTATGCCGGGGCCATCTGGAACTGGGAACATCAGATTGAGACCCTCGGCCGGCGGTTCACCCTCTTGATCCCGGACCTGATCGGCCAGGGCCTGTCAGACAAACCCCACCTCGCCTACGCACCGCCCTTGTACATCGAATGGCTCCGCGGATTCCTCGATGCCGTAGGCGTCAGCCGTGCCGCCATCGTCGGGCACTCGATGGGCGCAGGCCTCGCCCTGAGCCTGGCGTTGACCCATCCCGACCGCGTGGACCGGCTCATCCTGATCTCGGGATTCCCGCCAGAATTATTCAACTATATTCTCGGAGGTTACCTAAAACGTCTGTACCGGCTCGGCTCGGGACTGCTCTTCGGACTCGGCTACCGTCTCCTGGGCCGACGTGCGTTTCGGAAGTTCTTGGGAGGCCTGGTCTGTGATCCAACCCTCATCACCCCAGCCGTCGTCGAACGCGCGTACCAGTTGCGGAAGCACTTCGGAAAGGCCAGACCTTTGTGGTCCTCGTTAACCTGCATCAATGACTGGGAATCCGGCTATGCGCCGCGACTGGGCTCCGTGACTGCACCAGTCCTGATCATCTGGGGACGCGACGACCGCTTTATTCCGCTCCCTGCCGGTGAGACATTACACCGGATGATCCCTGGTTCGCGTTTGATCGTCCTTCCCGACACCGGCCACCTGCCCATGTGGGAGCGCCCCGACGACGTGAACCAATTAATAATGGATTTTCTCTCAAGTTCCTAATGGCGGGTCCTGCCCCCGCATAGCCCAGTGCAGCTGGGCGTTTCGCCGTCGAAGTCCCGGAACCCGGCTGTACGCCCTGCGCTGCATCTGGGCGCCCATGCGGTGTCACCCGCAAGAGGCCAGAGCGGGGCCTGACTCTAACGCGGCCGTGGAGGAGCGCCCTTTCCGCCCTTGTCCATGATCCGAGGGCGCGCCGATCGGGAGCGGGAGGCAGTCCCGCGACTGGCCTTTACTGGCATGCTAACAACCCGCTCCCCTTTCCTTGACCTACTAAGCAGGGGTCTATACACTTTATTGACTACCTGCTTCGACGAAGGAGGCTCCCTATGATCCGCGCATTCTCCTATTCCAATTCGCGTTCGTTCTTGGCTCTGACTGGAACCGCGCTGATCGTGGCCGGGTGTGCCAGCTTCACGTACAAGGACCTGCCTGTCTCCAAAGACAGCGCGAACGCGGGAAGCGGCAATACGGTGACGTTTAAAGGCTCGCCCGTCAAGCTCGAGGGCACCGCCATCAAGGTCGGCGATACTCTGCACGACGCCAAGCTGGCGACCGGCGATCTCAAACTGGTCAACCTCACTGAAGGCAAGAGCAAGGTGCGGATCATCAGTATCGTCCCGTCGCTCGACACGAAGGTCTGCGAGCAGCAAACGCACTACCTGAGCGAAAAAAACAGAGGTCTCGACCACGACATCCAGCTCATCACAGTCAGCGTAGACACGCCTTTTGCCCAAAAGCGTTTTGCCGAGGAGGCGAAGATCCGCAACGTCACGTTCCTCTCGGATTACCGGAGCGGCGACTTCGGAAGGGCGCACGGCCTGTTGGTCACGGACCTCCACGTGCTGGCGCGCACAGTCATGGTCGTGGATAAGGAAAACGTGATCCGCTATTTACAGGTGGTGCCGGAGCTCGCGTCCATGCCGGACATGGACGCGGCCTTCAATGCCGCCCGCAAAGTAGCCGGCCTGCAGCTGCCACTCCCGCCGATGGGACAAATGGGCGGGTTTACGTACTAATGAGAGAATTTGACCTGCTGGTGATCGGGAGCGGTCCCGCCGGGCAGAAGGCCGCCATTCAGGCGGCCAAGCTGCGCAAGCGGGTGGCCATCATCGAGAAGG
>DASYQR010000069.1:0-3251 GCA_036005325.1 Nitrospirales bacterium
GTACGGGCCGAACGTGCCGATCTGCCAGAGCCAGGACGCGGCCGAGAACCAGGGCAACAGCACGCCGGTGAACTTGGCGAAGGCGATGGCGACGGCAGCAATGGTGGCGGTCTGGATCACCAGCAACTGGGTCCAGCCGTAGAGGAACCCCCATAGCGGCCCGAACGACTCGCGCAGGTAGACGTACTGACCTCCCGCCTCGGGCATGGCCGCAGCCAGCTCTCCGTAGCAGAGCGCGCCGACCACGGTCATGAAACCCGTGACGACCCAGACCGCCAGGAGGAGGCCGGGGCTCTGGACCTGCCGCGCGATGTCGGCGGAGACGATGAAAATGCCGGAGCCCACCATCGAACCGACGACGATCATGGTCGCGTCCAGCAGGCCTAAGCTTCTGATGAGAGCAGGACGGGTGGTCTGGAGAAACTCAGTGCGCATCGGGTATACTCCGATTGCCATGGTGAAGCTGCGGGATCACGAAAAGATGAAGGCACTCTGGCCCCCCTATTTTGAGGGGCCGCACAGCTTCTGGGACAAATACCATCCGGGAGGGGAATGGGGCGATCTCATCCGGGTGAAGTGGGTCGAGCCTGACCGGAAGGGCGAGCCACCCTACATTGCCCTGTTCGCCAGGTGGGATGACACCGACTTTCGGGCCGTCTTTACCGACGAGGATACGGCGTTTTTGAAAAAGGTCTATGAGACGTTGAAGCGCCGCGGGATTGGGAAGACACTCGAAGAGGTGGGAAATCTGCAAGTCGACTTCTAGCGCCCGTCAGTCTTTGGGGTGCTGGGAGGGTTTTTTGTTCTTCTGATGAATCGCGTAGGCGATCACGATCCCAAGGACAGCCACCGCCACTCCAAACACGTTCCAACCGAGTTCTTCCGTCATACGCCCACCCCGCAATCCACGCCTCGGTCGTAGGATACCACAAGGGCGGTCGGTTACACACCGGAAACCTTGACAGTCCCGGAGCCTGTTCCTATTCTGTGCCTTATGGAGACGCTCGCGCTGACAGATGACGTACTGGCCCTCCGCGCCTGGCGAATGCCAGATATGGTGGTGTACCAGCATTCGGATGACGAATGGTGGCTGACCCCGCTTGACGACGCTATTCCGCTGGTTCGCGTCAACCGTCTGGGCGCGACGCTCCTGTCTTCGATGGACGGACAGGCCACCGTCGGCGCGCTGCTCGCGAAGTTCGGCAACAAACTGTGCGGTCCGCACGGCGAGACCGGCCGCTCGTGCTTGGAGCATTGGTCCCTCCCCCGCTACTCCCTCTGTTACTACGGAACAGAAGTCCCCGCGAAAGACCGCGGCGAGGCCCGCTGGGACCTACTGCTGCTCAAAATTCGGGAGGGCTGGTCCGGCTCGACAGAGTTTGAAGGCGAAGGACATCTCTCGGAATTCCACCAGCATGATATCGCAACGCAAAAAGACCATTTCGAGGTGATCGAGACGACCGTGTCGCATCTGTTTCGGGAGCCGACCGAGGCACTGCAGGGCCTGACCTATGGGCGGCTGCTGGCCAATGCCTTCCGGAAAATCGGCTGGTGGACGCGCAAGCCCCGGACTATTCTGGAGGTCGGCGGCGGGCTCGGCTACGTGGCACGCGAGCTGGCGAAAGGACTCTCCCCTGAAGAACGCGAAGGAATCCGGTACACCTTTGTGGACATCACCCGTCCCTTCCTGGAATCGCAGCTCGCGTTAGGCAAAGAAGGCGGGTGGGCCGCCGGTGCCGTGCAGGCCAACGGCGAGTTCCTCCCGCTGAGAGATTCGAGCGTGGACCTGATCGTGGACAACGAGAACATGGCCGACATGACGCCGGTCAAACTGTCCAAGCAGGAAGTGGCATCCGGCAAAGGGGACGGACCGCTGCACCAGGAGGCGCTGGAATGGATCAGGCGGACGGGGCTCACGCTGGGAGCGGATATGCCGGCGGAGTTCATCTTCAACCTCGGGCCGCTCCGCTTTCTCCGGGAAGTGTGGCGCGTCCTCAAACCCGGCGGACACGCGTTCCTCGTGGAGTTCGGCATCGAGCAGGGCTGGCCGGCGCCCGTGAAACTGCCCGGACACACGGAATATGAGACGCATTTCGGCCATCTCCGGCAGGTCGCACGCTGGCTGGGCTTTCAGGACAAATACGGCGCGCTGCCGCAGTTTCTCGGCATTAAGCCCGACACGCGCGTGCTCTGCACGGGGGCCGCCTACGCGATCCGACGCTTCTGCGAGGCGGAAGGCAAACGGTTCGACATCCGATGCTACACGGAATCGGAGTTCAAACAGACCCTCGGCGACATGCTGCCGCGGCTGCTCGGCCACCACTATCATGAGGTTTCTGATCCGGCCTGGTTCGGGCTCTGGGACTTCAAGGTGCTGCTGCTGGAGAAACCCACCACCGCGCCGCCGCCCAAACCGCAGATCAAAGACGTGAAAGGCTTCCGCTGGGGCGGCATGCGCTGACCCCGCTCCATCCGTACCAATACGTTACAATATATATATTGGGGGGAAGACAGACCCCCGGAGTGTCACTATGAAGGCTACGGAACTGCTCGTCGCCTGCCTGGAGAACGAAGGGGTGGAGTGGGTCTTCGCGCTGCCGGGCGAGGAAAACCTGGATCTGCTCGACGCCCTGACGAACGCCCGCATCCGCGTCATTCTTGTCCGGCACGAACAGGGCGCGGCATTCATGGCCGACGTGTATGGGCGCCTCACCGGCAAGGCCGGAGTCTGCCTGGCCACACTGGGCCCGGGCGCGACGAACCTCCTGACGGGGGTGGCGGATGCCAATCTGGACCGTGTGCCGCTCGTGGCCATCACCGGGCAGGCCTCTCTCGACCGGATGCATAAAGAGTCCCACCAGTACATCGACGTGATGGGGCTATTCAAGCCGATCACGAAATGGCAGGCGCAGATCGCACGGGCGTCCATCATCCCGGAGGCGGTCCGGAAAGCTTTCAAGGTCGCGCAGACCGAGAAGCCGGGCGCCACCCACCTGGAGCTGCCGGAAGACGTCGCGGCCGCGCCGGTCGGCGGGCGCGCTGAGGAGACACCGCTGCGCGTCCAGGCGCCGCTGGTTCCCGAACCGCTCAGCGCGCAGGTGAAACGGGCTGTCCAGATCATTCAAGCCGCACACCGTCCCCTCATCCTGGCGGGCAACGGCGTCGTGCGGCAGCGGGCGCACGAGGCCGTGCGCCGGTTCGCGCGGGCGTTGAACATTCCGGTCATACATACCTTCATGGGCAAGGGCATC
>DASYQR010000070.1:0-14400 GCA_036005325.1 Nitrospirales bacterium
CGCCATGCGCGCCACATCCTTCATTTGCTCGACGGAATGCACTCGGACCACATGCGCCCCCTGGTACACTCCGACCGCCACTGCCGCGGCCGTTCCCCACTCCCGCTCGCCAACCGGTCGTTCCAGAACAGACCCCACGAAGGATTTGCGCGACGGCCCGATGACGATGGGACGGCCCAGCACCTGGAACGCGGACAGGTGGCGCAATAACGTGAGGCTTTGATCGCAGGTCTTCCCGAAGCCTAGACCGGGATCAATTGCGATTCTTTCCAGGTCAATACCAGCGGTCACCGCAGCTTCAACCCGTGCATGGAGAAAATCGCAGACTTCATCGACCACCGCACTATACTCTGGATGGGCTTGCATCGTGAGCGGAGTTCCCTGCATATGCATCAAAATCAGCCCGGCTTGCGCCCGGGCCACGACCTGCGCCATCTCCGGATCGCCTTGGAGGGCGCTGATGTCATTAATGATGGCGGCGCCCGAGTCGAGACATCGCTTCGCCACTTCCGCCTTGGTGGTGTCGACCGAGATGGGAACACGGACCCGGCGAGTCAACGCTGTGACCACCGGCAAGACACGGGCCAGTTCTTCTTCTAGTGAAACCGACCGGGCTCCGGGACGTGACGACTCTCCACCGATATCCAGTAGATCTGCGCCCTCGGCCTCCATGGCGACAGCATGGGCGACCGCCGCGTCCATGTCTTGATAGCGCCCTCCATCCGAAAACGAGTCCGGCGTCACGTTCAGAACGCCCATGAGCAAGACCCGCTCCTGGACCGGAAGGGTGTGCGCTTGTGCCTTCCACCTCATAGGTTTGTCCATGAGAAAAGCCCTACGGTTTATAGGACACCGGAAAAGGGCAAAGGTCACAGGGGGGAAGAAAAGTCAGAGAAGGCTGTGGCCCCGGCTGGCGGGACATGGCTTAGGCGGGAGCTCCTTGAGGTTCCTGCGAAAGCGTTCCCTGAATAATCTGATCGATTTCAGCGGCCTCCAAGACTTCTTTCTCGAGGAGGGCTTCCGCAAGTGCTTTCAAGACAGCGATGTTCTCTCTCAGTATGCGCTTGGCGCGTTCGTAGTTCTCGGTCACCAGCCGCTTGACTTCGGAATCGATCTTCAGGGCGATATCCTCGCTGTAGTCCCTTCGTGTGGCGATTTCGCGGCCGAGGAAGATTTCCTCGTCTTTCTTGCCGAATGTAAGGGGACCCAATTCCTCGCTCATGCCCCACTCGCAGACCATCTTGCGGGCGAGGTCGGTCGCGCGCTCGATATCGTTACCCGCGCCGGTGGTGATCTGCTTGAACACCAGTTCTTCGGCGACCCGCCCTCCCATAAGAATGGCCAGACTGTTGTAAAGAAATTCCTTCGAGTAGCTGTGGCGGTCGTCCACCGGCAACTGCATCGTCACGCCCAAGGCGCGTCCTCGCGGGATGATGGTGACCTTGTGGACTGGATCGGTGCCCGGCAGCAGTTTGGCCATGAGCGCATGGCCGGCTTCGTGATAGGCCGTGGTCCGCTTCTCCTGATCGGTCAAGACCATGCTCTTCCGCTCAACCCCCATCAGCACCTTGTCCTTGGCGAACTCAAAATCTTTTAGCTCGACCGAGACTTTATTCAGCCGCGCCGCCAGCAGCGCCGCTTCGTTTACCAGGTTCTCGAGATCGGCTCCGGAGAAGCCGGGCGTCCCCCGGGAAATAATTTCAAGGTCCACATCCTTGGCGAGCGGCACCTTCTTGGTGTGCACTTTGAGAATCTCGGCGCGTCCCCGCACATCCGGCCGGTTGACCGTGATCTGCCGGTCAAAGCGGCCCGGCCTGAGCAGAGCGGGGTCAAGGACATCGGGACGGTTGGTGGCTGCGATCAGGATGACGCCTTCCGTCGTATCGAACCCGTCCATTTCGACGAGCAGCTGATTGAGCGTCTGCTCCCGCTCATCGTGTCCGCCTCCAAGGCCCGCGCCGCGGAGTCGCCCGACGGCGTCGATCTCATCGATAAAAATGATGCACGGGGCGTGTTTCTTCCCCTGCTCGAACAGATCGCGGACGCGGGAGGCACCGACTCCGACGAACATCTCGACGAAATCCGATCCGCTGATGCTGAAAAAAGGCACCCCCGCTTCACCCGCGATCGCTTTGGCCAGGAGGGTCTTCCCGGTCCCCGGCGGGCCGACGATCAGCACACCCTTCGGAATGCGCCCCCCCAGCTTCTGGAATTTATGGGGGTCCTTGAGAAACTCAATGATCTCGACGACTTCTTCCTTGGCCTCATCGATCCCGGCGACGTCGGAGAACGTCACCTTCTTACGGTCTTCCGTCAGCAGGCGCGCGCGGCTCCGGCCGAAGGACAGCGCCTTGTTGCCGCCGATCTGCATCTGGCGCATCAAAAAGAACCAGAGCGCAAGGAAGAGGACAAAGGGGCCCCAGGTGACCAGGAGCGTGACGTACCAGGGATTGTCTTCCGGCGGCTTCGCAACGATCGTGACACGGTTGTCCCGGAGCAACTTGACCAGATCGGGATATTCGACGGTATAGGTTTTAAACAGGCGCCCGTCCTTGAACACGCCGTTGAGATGATTGCCGCGGATAGTCACCTCCCGGACTTCTCCCTGCTCGACCTTGGCCACAAACTCGCTGAATTTGACCTCTTCGTCCTGGGACTGCCCCTGAAAGGTGAAGAGGTTGAACAGCAGAATCATGAACAGGCCGACAACGACCCAGAAGATGAGGTTTTTTACACGGGAATTCATTCCTGGCCCCCTAAAATCCATCCAATCCTAGCACATCATCCCCGCTGGACACAATACGCAGAGGTCAGACCGGTTCGCCCTCTTCGTCCACTTTGTTCAGCACCGCCAGGTATGGCAGATTGCGGTATTTCTGCTGATAATCAAGCCCGTACCCGACCACGAACTTGTTGGGAATATTAAACCCCACATAGTCCACCGCCACATCGACTCGGCGACGGGCCTGCTTATTCAACAACGCGCATACCTTGATCGACTTGGGTTTCCTGACCTCAAGGGTCTTCCTGATGTGCTGAACGGTGCTGCCGGAATCCACGATGTCCTCCACCAGGAGGACATGCCGTCCGGCAATATCCTCGGTCAGTTCAGTCAACACCTTGACCTTCTCGGCAGGCTTCGCCTTCCCGGCACGACTGGAGACGACCAGAAAATCCACCCGGAGCGGCAGTCGGATGGCCCGAGCCAGGTCCGCATAGAACGCATAGGCGCCTTTCAGAATCCCTACCAGGATCAGGTCCTTCTGAGCATAGTCGGCCGTGATCTGACGCCCCAGTTCCCGGATGCGCACGCGCATCTCTTCCTGCGTGACGATGGGTTTGCCGGATATCTCTTCCACTGCAGGCTTCATGATCAGTCCTTACTCCTTCACCAGTAACAGCGTCACTAAACGGGTGGTCGTCGTTCTCGCCACAAACCGCTCATCCCCGCGATAGCCGGCCACCCATACGATCCCCGACGGCGAGACTACCAGAGGAATTACGTCTCGCTGGCTTCGCCGGATCTTCTCATCGACGAAAAAGTCTTGAAGTTTCTTGCGATGGCCTCCCATGCCCGCTGGGCAGAACCAGTCACCGCGTTTCCAGCTTCGTACGGTCAGCGGGCCTTCCAACCGATCAGCATCCGCCACAAAGACTGACCCGCCGGTCTCGCGGCTGAACGATTCAGCCATCCCTTCGACGGCAAGAAGACGCTGTCCGTCATACCCCACGCGCACGTCCCCCGGAATAGGCAACGGGGTGCCGGCCATCCATTCCATTCCCACACAGACTGTCTTCTCGCTCAGGCTTTTGACCACCGTCAGCAGGTCTCCGTCACGCTCCACCCTGACACCGCCCGGAAGATTCAGCCCGGCCCCGTGAGCCCCCCCCACGACACGATCGACAATATCATCCACATGGCGGAAGGTCAGACCCGCCGATTTCCCCCGCACGAGGGCCAACGCCCGCCTGAGCAACCGTCGCTGGAGCCCCATGGGTTGCGTGGCTAACCGGTCATTATCAATCACGACGCGGCCGGAAGACACCTCTTTCACGATCACCTGCCATCGTTCACGCTCGACCTCCTCGAGAATCGAGGCGTCAGCCGCGAGGATTTCTGCGTCGCGGGCCAGTCCTTCGACGATTCGCGGATTGAAGGCGCGCAAGAGCGGCAACACTTCATGTCGAATCCGGTTCCGCCGATAGACCAGGGTTGCGTTCGTGGAATCCGAGCGATAGGTCGCCCCGCGAGACGAGAGATAGCTCACGACCTGTTCCCGCGTCACGCCGAGGAGCGGCCGGATGATGCCCCCCCTGCGCGTGATCGGAATACCCGCGAGGCCGCCCGTCCCCGCTCCTCGCAACAGCCAGAGGAGAAGGGTTTCAGCTTGGTCATCGGCAGTGTGGCCGGTCGCGACTGAGGTCAGGCCCAACTCGCGCCGCAACCGGGCGAAGTAGTCGTAGCGCGCTTCCCGCGCCGCCTCCTGGAGTGTCTGGCCCGGTTGGTGCACCATGTGCAGCCGCTCGCAGCTGACCGGCACCTCCAACGTCGCTCCCAACTCCCGCACGAAGGTTTCGTCTTTTTCCGACTCTTCCCCACGCAGTCCGTAATTGACATGCGCGACATGGAGCTCGAGTCCTGGCAGTAGGTCCCGCTCCCGCATCTCCTGCAGGAGCCAGAGCAGACAGACGGAATCCGCCCCACCGGAAACGGCCACCAGCACGCGGTCGCCCGATCGAACCAGTCTCTTGCGCCGAACGACTTCAGTGACCTGGCGAAGGACGTGATGCGGGGACGTATGATGTCGGACAGTCATGTGATCCATCATGATACCGCAGGTCGGACCGGCGCGCCGGATAATCCGCGGAGGATCATACGCGCACGATCGACATCGGCCGCAATTTGCCGCGTCAGGAAGTCGGCCGACTCGAAGGTCTGATCGCCCCGCAACCGTTCATAAAACGCCACCGTGACCTCGCACCCGTAGAGGTTCTGATCTCCATCAAGCAGATAGGTTTCAATCATCCGCGCTCCCTGCCCGAAAGTCGGCCTCGTGCCGACGTACGTGACCGCGCCCCATTCCTGCGTTCCCATCCGCAGATGGGTCGCATAGACGCCATCAGGCGGGAGCACGCGCCCCTCCGGCGGGAGCAGATTGGCGGTCGGGAAGCCGAGCGCACCGCCTCGGCGGCTCCCTTCGATCACGGTACCCCGGAGCAGGTAGGGCCGCCCCAGGAGTACGGCCGCTTCCCTCATGGCGCCGCCCTGCACGAGGTCCCGAATCCGCGTCGAACTCACCGGCGCGCCTTCCATGATAACCGGCGAGATGACCGTGACAGTGAAACCCAGGCGCGGGCCTGCCTCCTTCAAGGTGTCGATGGTGCCGTGACGAGCCTTGCCGAAACGAAAGTTCTGGCCGACGTACAATTCCCTGGTTCCGAGCCCGTCACGCAGGATCTGCACCATGAACTCTTCAGGAGTCTGATCGGCAAAGTCACGGGTGAATGGCAAGCGAACCACCACATCCACACCGGCCTGCTCGAGGAGGGCCAGCTTTTCCTCCGGATCGCTGAGAAATTTCAGCTCCACGCCCGGCGCCAGCACGCGCAGCGGGTGTGGTTCGAATGTCAATACGATGACAGTACCGTGTTGCGCCTGCACGCGCTCCCTGGCCAATTTCAACACGGCCCGGTGTCCCGCATGCACGCCGTCGAAATTCCCGATAGTCACCACAGGGTAGGGCAGTCCCGCGCTGTCCTGGAGGCTCTGCAGCACCCTCATTCGTGCAAGACCCGTGCGGCCTCCTTCGCGAAATAGGTCAGGATCAGGTCGGCTCCCGCGCGGCGGATGGACAGGAGGGTCTCGAGCATCGTCCGGCGTTCATCCAGCCACTCGAGCTGGGCCGCCGCCTTGATCATGCTGTATTCACCGCTCACCTGGTAGGCGGCGATCGGCCGGTCAAAGGCCTGCCGCGCCGCATAGATGACATCGAGATAGGGCAGAGCGGGTTTGACCATGACGATGTCAGCCCCTTCCTGAATGTCGAGTGCGATTTCCCGAAGCGCTTCGCGAAGGTTGGCCGGGTCCATCTGATAGGATTGGCGGTCCCCGAATTGGGGACTGGAATTCGCCGCCTCCCGAAACGGCGCGTATAAGCAGGAGGCGAATTTTGCGGCATAGGCCAGGATCGGCAGTTCGGCAAAGCCTTCGCTGTCCAGCGTCCGACGGATGGCGGCCACCCGTCCATCCATCATGTCGGAAGGCGCCACCATGTCGGCTCCCGCGCGAGCATGACTGAGGGCCATCTTCTGCAGGCACTCCAGCGTTGCATCGTTCACGATCCGGCCATCCTTCACCACCCCGCAATGGCCGTGCGTCGTGTACTCGTCGATGCAGACATCGGTGATCACCACCAGACCTGGGATCCGGTCCTTCACCGCGCGGACCGCCTGGGGCACGATCCCGTCAGGAGCCCACGCCTCGCTCCCGATCTCATCCTTCCGGCCGGCAATCCCGAATAGCAGAATGGCGGGCACGCCTAAGGCATGCACTTCCCCGGCCTCCTTGATCAGATGGTCCACCGACAACCGAAACTGTCCCGGCATTGACTTGATCGGCTGGCGCGCGTCGCGCCCTCCCATCACGAAAAAGGGCGCGATCAGGTTGTCTGCGGACAGCCGCGTCTCGCGGACCATCCGACGGACGCCGTCGGTCGCCCTGAGGCGGCGCAGTCGGTCTTGGGGAAAGGCCATCGTCGCTCCTATTTGCGCGGCAAGTTCGTCAGGAAGACCACCAGGTCCCTGACGGAGATCATACCCACGAGTTTTCCGCCTCGTGACACGCCCAAATGGCGCACGTGGGACTTGGCCATCAGATCGTTCGCGTCCAGGAGTGTCTTGTTTTCGTCGATTACCAGCACCGGGGCCGACATCACCTGCTCAACGGTGGCCCGGGCAGGGTCGAGCCCGCCTGCGACACACCGGCGGACAATATCTGTGTCGGTCAGGATCCCGATGATCTCGCTGTTCATCGTGACGAACAGACTCCCGATGTTGAAGTCCCGCAACTGCTCCGTCGCCGCCTTGATTGACGTTTCCCGGTCCACCGTCTTAATCTTCTCCACCGGGATCATCACCGATTTAACCGGCACCATGCTGCTCCCTCCTCTCCTAGCTTGCTGGACCCGGCCCTTCATGGACCCGTTGCATCAGCAGAGCAACGGGCACCCCAAGGGACGGGATAGTTAATATTTCGCACATGAATGCGAATAATATTCGACAATGGCGTCTGCCAACGCCGGGATCGTGTTCTCCTTCGCGCGGATCCGCACCGTGAACCCGAATGACTCCGCGGTTTCCGCCGTGATGGGACCGATGCACGCCACCACGGCGTTGCCCGTCAGCCTGCGCGCGTCATGCTGATCGGCAAACAGCTCGACATAGTTTCGGACCGAGGACGAGCTCGTAAACGTCACCACGCCGATTGCGCCCTTTTGGAGTTGCGCTTTGATCGACGCCGCATCCATGTCCGGGCGAATGGTGCGGTAGGCGACCGCCACCGTCACCTTCGCGCCCCTCCCTCGCAGTTCGTCCGGCAGAAGGTCTCGGGCCACTTCGGCCCGCGGAATCAGCACACGGACGCCCTTCAGGTTTTCCTTCTTAAAGGCTTCGAGGACGCCTTCTGCCTGGTACTCGGCGGGAACCAGATCGGCTCTGAATCCCCTACCGGCCAGGGCCTCGGCCGTCCGCGGACCGATGGCGCAGAACCGAGCATGGCCCACCGCCCTGACATCCCGTCCAAGAGCGCGCAGGCGCTCAAAAAAGAACCGCACGCCATTCACGCTCGTAAAGATGACCCAGTCGTACCCGGCGAGGTCCGCAAGGGCCTGATCGAGTGGCTCCCAATCGGCGGGCGGGACGATCGCAATCGTCGGAAAGGCGATCACGTGAGCCCCGTACGCCGTCAACAGGTCGGCAAACTCTCCCGCTTGCTCGCGGGGGCGCGTGACGAGTACCGTCGTCCCGAACAACGGCCGCGTCTCAAACCAGTTCAGTTTTTCGCGCAACCGCACGACCTCTCCCACGACAATGACGGTGGGAGGCTCCAGCTGGGCTGCCTCCGCTTTCTTCACAATATCAGCCAGCGTTCCGATGATTGTTTGCTGCTCCGCCCTTGTCCCCCACCGGATCAAGGCCACCGGAGTGCTGACCGGGCGACCGGAAGCTGTCAGATGCGCCACAATCGAGGGGAGGTTTTTCATGCCCATCAGGAACACCACGGTGCCAGTCGTCGAGGCCAGCCGGTCCCATTCGACCGTGGGCGACGGTTTCAGGGGATCCTCATGTCCGGTGACAAACGCCACGCTGGAGGCCAGCGTGCGGTGCGTGACCGGAATCCCGGCATACGCGGGGGCCGCAACGGCTGCGGTCACGCCCGGCACGACTTCGAAAGGGAGCCCCGCCTCCGCGACCGCCTCGGCTTCTTCGCCACCCCGACCGAACACGAAGGGATCACCTCCTTTGAGTCGTACCACGACCCTGCCGGCCCGGGCATGTTCGATCATCAGCCGGTTGATCTCCTTCTGATCGCCGTACTCTCCGCGCCCCCGCCGGCCCACATAAATCCGCTCGGCTTCCGGCCGCACATGTTCCAACAGGACTGGGTTGGCCAAATAATCATAGAGGACCACATCGGCCTGCTCGAGACATTCCTTTCCGCGAAGGGTCAGCAACTTGGGATCTCCGGGTCCGGCTCCGACAAGATAGACCTTGCCCGTCTTCATGATGGCGCGGGCCCGTAGATGTCCCGGAGGATTTCATCGCCACCCTGTGCGAGCAACCGCTCGGCCAGCTCGATTCCGAGCCGGTGCGCCGTCTGCGCAAGGCCCTGAATCGAATCGCGAATCAAACGGCGTCCATTCACGCTGGCAACCAAGGCGGTCATCTTCAGAGTTTCACCCGAGATCGTGGCGTACGCCGCAATGGGCACCTGACAGCCGCCCTCCAATCGCTCGAGGAGGGCCCGCTCGGCCGTCACGGCCAGCCGAGTCGGCCGATGATCCAAACGCGCGACCACGTCCCGCACGAACGTATCGCTCGCACGACCTTCGAGGGCCAAGGCGCCTTGGCCGATGGCCGGCAGGCAGACGTCCGACGAGAGGTATTCGGTCACCCGATCAGTCCAGCCCAGACGTTGAATTCCGGCGGCGGCCAGGATGACGCCCTCGAACTCACCGGCCTCCAGCTTGCGCAGCCGGGTATCCACATTCCCCCGCAACATCTGAATGCGCAGGTCAGGACGGATGTGCAGGAGTTGGGCCTGGCGCCGTAAGCTGCTCGTGCCGATTCGCGACCCCGCTCCCAGTCGGTCGAATGCAATCTCGCCCCGACTGATGAGCACGTCTCGGGGGTCTTCCCGTTCGGGGATCGCCAGAATCTCCAACCCCTCCGGTACATGCGTGGGGACATCCTTCATGCTGTGAACGGCCAGATCGATCTCGCCGCGCAGCAGGGCGTCTTCGATTTCTTTGATAAAGAGGCCCTTGCCGCCGATCGTGGCCAACGGCGTGTCGAGGATCTTGTCCCCGGTTGTTTTGATCCGCTTCAGCGAAACCGACAGCCCCGGTTCCAGTTCCCGCAACCGCGCGTGCACCCACTCGGCTTGCCAGAGGGCCAGTTTGCTGCCGCGGGTACCGATGACGAGCTCGCGAATCGCTTGAGGCATACGCGTTTCTGACTTCCCTACCGTCCCGGAAGCTTTTCGGGAAGGTCCCCCTGTATCGCCTGAGGCATCGAAGACCCGGCCGTTCCACTCTTATAATTCGACGTGAGCAACAGAAAGCCGATCATCGCAATGATCAGGACCATCAAAAACAAGAGGTCAATCCTGAACCCTTCCCTCTTACGATAGTCGTACCCACAGTGCGGGCAATCGGGCAGCCGCTCGTGCGCCCCGCCCCAATAGGTCTCCTTGCAGCGGGGGCAGGCAAAGATCTGGGGCCGCGACACAGAGCTCATCCGCGCTCCTGTTCGGTCGTTGATTCTTTCGCAAGGCGCTCCAATTCCTTCTCGAGGTCGAACAAGCGTTGTGCGGCTTCCGCAAAAAAGGAACCGTTCGGCGAGTCGGCTTCGGCCTTCAATGTGATGAGGGGGCTATGCAGCAGCTTGTTCGTGATCGCCGCAGCCAGTTCTTCCACCAGCTCACGCTGCCGGGGAGAAAGCCCGCCCAGCTTGGCCAGGATCCGTTCGATCTCGCCCCGCTGGATTTCGTCCGCCTTGCGCCGCAACGCCACGATCGTGGGCACGACCTCCAGTGACTTCAGCCATCTGACCACAGAAGGGACTTCCGACCTGACGATTTCTTCAGCTTTGAGGGCCTCCCGGAGCCGTTGGTCCATATTCGTGACGACGTGTCCCTGGAGATCGTCGACATTATAGAGATACGCGTTATCGAGCGTGCCGACCGCCGGATCAATATTGCGCGGGTCGGAAATGTCGATCAGGAACATGGGGCGGTTCTTACGGGAGTGAAGCGCCCGCTGAACATCGTCGGGGTTGATCACGAAAGAGTCCGCGGCCGTCGCACAGATCACGATGTCCGCGCCGGCCATTTCATGATGGAACTCGTTGAAGGGGACCGGCAGGGCATTGAACCGCTTGGCGACATCCAGCGCCCGGTCGTAGTTCCGGTTGGTGATCATCACATGGCATACGCCTGCGCTGATAAGATGCCGCGCCGCCAGCTTGCCCATCTCTCCAGCACCGACCAGCAGCACCGTTTTCTCCGCCAGGTTCTGGAAAATCTTCTTGGCCAGTTCAACCGCCGCATAGCTCACCGACACGGCATTCTCGGCAATCTTGGTTTCGGTCCGCACCCGTTTGCCCACTGAGATCGCTTTCTTGACGACCTTGTTCAGCACCACTCCTGTTGATTTCTGGACCAGCCCCGCCTCAAAGGCATCCTTGACTTGCCCCAGGATCTGCGGCTCGCCGACCACCATGGAATCCAGGCTGGCCGTGACCCGGAACAGATGCCGAATGGCTTCCGCGCCCTCAAGACGATACAGGTGGGGCTCGATCTGCTCCGGACTCACGCCGGCGTCGATCGTAACCATGTACTCTCTCAGCGACTCCAACCCGTACTCCGTGTCCTTGGCCACCGCGTACAGCTCGACGCGATTGCAGGTCGACAGGATGACAGCCTCGTCGATCCCGGGCCACCGCTTGAGGCGCGCCAGCGCCTCGGGCAGGCGGGTCTCCGTCATCGCGAGCCGTTCCCGCAACTCGACCGGTGCCGTCCGATGGTTCAGTCCGAGCGCAATGATGTTCATAGGTCACGCAAAGGGATGCTGCCCCTTCAGAATGACGCCCACCAGAGTAAAAACCACCCCCGCAAATCCGACGACCGTCAGATAGGCCGCTTTTTTCGCGCGCCAGCCCACTGTTACCCGGCCCAGCAGCACGACGAGATAAAACAGCCAGGTCCCCAACGCGCCGATCTGCTCGGCGTTCCAGTTCAGAAACGACCCCCGGGCAAACTCGGCGAACAGGGCGCCGGTGATGATTCCCAGCGTGAGCAAGGGAAACCCGAAGGAAATCGCCTTCCCATTGAGTTCATCGAGGAAATCAAGAGCCGGCAGCTTGCGGTACAGGCCGTCAAGGTGCTTAGACTTGAGCATGTGCTCCTGGATCAGGTACATCAAACCCGCAATGAAGGCGACCGCAAATGCGACGGTTCCCAGCAGGGAAAACGTCACGTGCATCCACACATTGCGGAAGATCGGCTCCAACGCCATGATCTCCTTGGGCAGGGCGGCCGCCGAAATCAGGGAGATGAAGGCCAGCGGAAGGATGAATGAACCTAAGATATGAATCCGGTAGCGCAACTCGACCACCAGGAATACGAGCACCAGCGCCCAGGAGAAAAAAGACAGCGCTTCGTGCATCGAGGTCAGCGGAATATGCCCCCCTTCGATCATCCGAGACACCAGCGCGAGCGTATGAAAGAAGAAGCCGAGGCCGGCGACCGCGAACGACGCCTGCGCGCCTTTTTCCCATCGGCCGGCCAGTTGGATGAGAAACAGAGTGGTTCCCAAAAGATAAAGGAGGAGCGTGACCTCGAAGAACAAAACGTTCATGGCACCACAAGTCCGCTGAATTTAGAGGGAATTTTCGATAGAGGGGATCGGATTCCCTGTGGAGGCATTATAGAGATAGGCCCGAAGGGGAGTCAAGCAAACGGGTCTTAACCCCCCGCTCCAGCCGTCACGCCTCCACAGATATTCACCGCCTGCCCGGTAATTCCGCCGGCCTGCGGAGAGGCCAGATAGACCGCCAGGTTGCCAACCTCCTCAGCCTCCACCATGCGTTGGATCGGAATCCCCTTGATGGCCTGGCGACGGAATTCGTCGACGGTGATGCCCAGCACAGACGCGGTCTCGACCATCCCCTGCCGGGCCATGTCCGTGTCCACCCACGTCGGACAGATCGCGTTCACCGTGATGCCACGGGCAGCCACTTCGAGCGCGAGGGCTTTCGTAAAGCCGATGATCCCGTGCTTGGCGGTACAGTAAGCCGTGTACCCCGGAACGCCGAACCGGCCCAGAACGGACGAGAGGTTGATGATCCGCCCATGCTCTCCATCTCTCATCTGCCGCAAGGCCTGTTTGGAACACAGGTACGCACCCGTCAAATTCGTGGCCAGGATCGCGTGCCAGCGTGCATCGTCCGGGTCCGTGATGGGAGTCCGGCCGGAGACCCCCGCATTGTTCACCAGGATGTCCAGCCGTCCATAGCGGCTAACCGCCCCATCAACAAAAGCACGTACCGAGTTTGGGTCCGTCACATCCGTCGGGATGGTCAGTACCTCATGGCCGGCCTCCCGCGCGGCCACACTTCCTGTTTTTAAATGTGCGGGGTTCCTGGACCCGATGGCGACTCTGGCGCCTTCCCGAAGAAACGCCAGCGCAATCGCCAATCCAATTCCCGTCCCGCCCCCGGTGACCAGGGCCACGCGATCCTTTAGCACCATGTGACCTGTTTCCCTTGCGAGGCGGCGGCGAGAAAGTCGCGCAGCGCTGCAGTCGTGCTCGGAAAGGCCAAGTCCGTCCAGGGGATCGCCGTTGACGGATAACAGCGCGCTTCCAGCGTCTCATCCCCGGCCATAAGACGGCCGCCGACCACTTCCGCGGTGTACACGATGATAATGACGGGATACTCGGTGTAGGAATACACATTCAGCAGGCCGGTGAGGCGGACATCCAGGCAGGCCTCTTCGCGCGTCTCCCGAATCGCCGCATCCTCGACACGTTCCCCGCGATCCACAAGCCCACCCGGGAAAACCCACTTGCCGTAAGCAGGTTCTATAGACCGTTTCAACAACACGATGCCTTCATCGGTCGAAATGATCGTCCCGACCGCAACCTTGGGGTCGATGTAGAAAATGAAGCCACAACCCGTACAGACCAGGCGCTCCGGCTCGCCTGTCTTGATGGAACGTGGCTCCAAGTTTAGCCCGCATTTGGGACAAAACGAGTATTCATTCATAGGCGGCACGCATCTTAACACAACCAACCCTTTGCCGCGTCGGCTCAATTACGCTAGGATGCGCCTCCATGGAAAATCCCAGAACAGGATGTCTCTATATCGTCAGCACCCCGATCGGCAACCTGGAGGACATCACGTTCCGGGCGGTGCGCATCTTAAAAGAGGTCGGCATCATCGCCGCCGAAGACACCCGCCACACCAAGCAGCTGTGCACGCACTTCGGCATTCACACCCCTTTGACCAGCTATCACGATTTCAACAAGGAGGAGAAAACCGCCGTCTTGCTCCAAAAGCTTCGGTCCGGCACCGATGTCGCGCTCGTCTCCGACGCAGGGACCCCTGTTATCTCCGATCCCGGATACTTTTTGATCACCCGCTCGCTTGAAGCCGGCCTCCACGTCGTGCCCGTTCCGGGATCGTCGGCAGTTTTAGCGGCGCTCGCGGCCTCGGGTTTGCCCACCGATGCGTTCCGATTCGAGGGCTTTCTGCCGCGCAAGGAGGGGGCTCGCGCAAAACGGATCGCAAATCTGCGGGACGATCCTGCGTCATTAATTCTGTTCGAGAGCCCTCACCGTATCGAGAAACTTCTGGCGGCGCTTCGTGCAGGATTGGGGAATCGCCGCGCCGTGCTCGCCCGCGAGCTGACGAAGCGGTTCGAAGAATTCCACCGCGGGACATTGGACGAGTTGCTAGCCCACGTTCGAAGCCACGCCCCGAAAGGCGAGATCACAGTCGTGGTGGAAGGAGCGGCCAAACGAAGACGCCTGGAGCCGGCAGATCACGATGGAAATGAGAGCGCGCCCTTAGGAGAGGATTCGACCGCTTAAAAAACGATCCGGCGGCGGCCCTTCGACC